>PBVS01000019.1 GCA_002728725.1 Woeseiaceae bacterium | reverse complement strand
CTGAGAAAGAAGGGATTGATCAAATATTTAAAGATGCTGGTTTTGAATGGCGTGAGCCAGGTTGTTCCTTGTGTTTTTATGCAGGAGGAGAAGGTTTTTTGCCAGAACAAAGAGTCATAACAAGCACCAACAGAAACTTCAGAGGCAGACAAGGACCAGGAGTTCGATCTCATCTTGCCAGTCCAGCAACAGTCGCTGCTTCCGCTATCGCTGGGAAAATAACTTCATCAAAAGAGGTTATGAAAAAATGAATTGGTCAGAATCATTCATTGCCATAGCTGCGCCATTATTGATGGACAATGTTGATACCGATCAAATTATTCCCTCAAGAGAGATGAAGACCATCTCAAAAAAAGGACTGAAAAAAGGTTTATTTGCTAATTGGCAATACAACTATTTAGACGGGAAACAGATTGGAAAAAATGATGATTTTATTCTCAACAAAAAAGCATTTGAAGACACAAAAATACTTGTTAGTGGAAAAAATTTTGGTTGTGGTTCATCCAGAGAGCACGCTGTTTGGGCATTAAAAGATTTTGGAATCAATGTGATAGTTGCCAAATCTTTCGGACGGATTTTTAAAAATAATTGTGCACGCAATCAGCTCCTGACAATTGAGCTTGCTGATGAGTATATTGATCACATTGGTGATTTGTTAGTTAGAGGTGAGATTCATAATAAAATAACCATTGACCTAAAAAAGCAGACGCTGACTACCCCTGAAAATAAAATCATTAACTATGAAGTTGATCCTTATTTACTGGGAATGTTATTAAAAAATCAAGATTTCATTGACCGCTCGCTGAGTTACGAAGATAGTATTGATGAATTTGTTCGTAAGGACAAAAAAATCAGACCGTGGGCTTACCTATGATGAATCTGATGCAACAGAAGCATTATTTATAAATTCATTAATCTCTGTCTCTTCAAATCCTGCTTCAGCCAATATCTCATTGGTATGCTGACCTGATTTGGGGATATCCTTTCTAACTGTAAATTTTTTCTNGTTCATTTCCATGGGAAGCGCCGGCAATTTTATCTTNTTTTCATTNTCNAATGTCACCTCTACCAAACCATCAGACGCTTGCATGTGCTCATCTTCTGATAAATCTTCAGGACGTTTAATTGGGGCAAATGGAAGCCCACTTTTCTCCAACTTTTCCAGCAACTCTTTGAGTGACATTGTGGAAAAACGCGCTTGAAGAATTGGCATCAACCTCTCTCTTTGGTTCACTCTGTCGTTATTCTTCTGCAAAGATTCATCCCCAATGAATTCATTAAATTCAAAATCTTTACAAAAAGTTTCCCATTGACTGTCACTAACTACTGCGACGAATACCTTTTCATTATCCTCAGTATCAAAAACATCATAAACAGCCCAAGCAGAGGTTCTCTCTGGCATCGGCGGTGCGGGTTCNCCAGTCACACCGTATTGAGCCATGTGCTGTCCAACGAGAAAAACGGTGCTCTCATAAAGTGANCTCATTACTTGNTGACCNTCTCCCGATTGGTTCCTTTCTTGAAGCGCTGCCAATATTGCAATTACGCCGAACATTCCTCCCATGACATCAATCACTGAGGCGCCTGCNCTNAGTGGCTTACCTGAGGGGCCTGTCATGTAAGCCAAACCACCCATCATTTGAGCAACTTCATCCAATGCCGTCCTGTTAGAATAGGGTCCGGAAAGGAAACCTTTATTGGAACAATAGATTAAATTGGAATTAAGATCTTTGATTGATTTGTAATCCAATCCAAGTTTTTCCATTGCTCCAGATCGAAAGTTTTCAATCAATACATCGCTATTGGAAATGAGTTTTTTTGCAATNTTAATGCCATCTTCGGTCTTTAGGTTGATCCTGATGCTTCGTTTGTTGCGATTGTACATTGGAAAATATCCAGCACCCGAGCCTTTCAATATTCGAGTTTTATCNCCATCAATCGGCTCTACTTTGATTACATCTGCCCCTAGATCCGCCAGTATCAGGCCNGCTGATGGACCCATCACCATATGTGAAAACTCAATAACTTTGATATTTTTTAGAGGAAGATTGCTCATTNCTGATGATAATTCTTTACAGTCCCATTATTTGATGAAAATGATCTAAAAATAAGATATATTATTATAACTTTAATACTTTTTTTTATAAACTGGAAGCCNCAAGAAAACCAAATAACTCTTCCAAAAAAAATATGCCTCAAACATAATATATCTATGTCGAATAAACAAATACTTGTCAGTGAGGTTGGACCAAGAGACGGTTTACAGAGTATTGATGCAATTTTACCAACAGAAATTAAAAAGAAATGGATNCATGCNCTAGTGGAGGCAGGTATTCGAGAGATTGAAGTTGGTTCTTTTGTCCCGGCCTCAGTAATACCTCANCTTGCAGATACCGCAGAAATTGTAAAATANGCCGTAACCATTCCAAATCTNACTGTGGCAGCATTGGTGCCCAATTTGAGAGGTGCGATAGATGCGATTGATTCTGGTGCACATAAGATTTCTATACCTTTTTCCACAAGCGAAACACACAGCATAAGAAACGTGAAGAGAACACATGAACAAATGTTCGAGGAAATCAGAAAAGTGTCTGACTATATATCAGAAAATGGACATGACACTCATTTAGAAGTTGCATTGGCTACTGCTTTTGGTTGTTCTATCATTGGAGAAGTACCTGAGGATTTGGTAATTAAATCCGCTGAAAAAATTATGGAGTCTGGAAGTCGTGAAATTGTGCTCTCTGACACAACCGGTTATGGGGATCCAGCGACCGTTAAAACATTAATTAGAAAGCTTCAATCGGCTATCGGNAAAGATAAAATTACNGGTATTCATCTTCATAATACAAGAGGTTTGGGTCTAGCGAACGCTTTTGCTGCTATAGAGGAAGGCATTACAACCATTGATAGCTCCATAAGTGGTATTGGNGGCTGTCCATTTGCGCCCGGCGCGAGTGGAAACATTGTAACTGAGGATTTGGTCTTCATGCTNGATGCAATGGGCTATGAAACTGGTATTGATTTAGATAAATTATTTCAAATAAGAAATATTTTATCGGATGCTTTNCCTGAAGAACCTCTATATGGCTATACAATAGACGCTGGCTTACCGGTCGGCTACAAACAGTGAAGTAAACATGAGTGAAAAAAAAGACATAAAAATTATTGATGCTGTAGTCAATATTTGGACAGAAGAAGCTCTTTCAGTGAGACCAGACTGGGGGACCGATTTTTTTGTTGAAAAAATGAAAGCAAATAAGGATTTGATGCATGGTCTCTCTCTAGAAGACATGATTCTTAGGATGGATTCGGCCGGTATTGATCACGCATTCCTAATTGCTGCTAAATCTGGAAGACCTGGTTTACCAGGTTGTTATCATATGCCTCCTGAGATAGTTGCAGACGCAGTCAAAGAACATCCTGATAAGTTCTCTGGCCTAATTGGNATAGATCCCTTTACTGGAATGGATGGCGTAAGAGAGCTTGAAGATGNTGTCAGAAATCAGGGTTTCATNGGAGCTCATCTCTATCCGCATTGGTTTGAATTGTCACCGGATCACGCCAAGTATTATCCTTTTTATGCGAAATGTTGTGAACTGGATATCCCCATTCAAATGCAAGTTGGACAATCAATGATTTATTCAAAAGAGTTTCCGTGCAAAAGTGTTGGTCAACCAATCTCCCTTGATGCTGTTGCGTGTGACTTTCCAGAGTTAAAGATCATAGGTATCCATGTTGGCATTCCTTGGACGGATGAGATGATTGCCATGTCATGGAAGCACGACAATGTTTTCATNGGTTGTGATGCTCATAGCCCAAAATATTGGCCAGANAGCTTTAAACATTACATAAACAGTTACGGACAAGACAAAGTTATTTTTGGGACGGATTTCCCTGTGCTTGATTTCAAAAGAACTGTTGATGAGATTAACGCATTGAACCTAAAGCCGGATGTTCTAAATAAACTACTGAGAGAAAATACCAAAAAAATATATTCTCTCGAGTGATCATATGAACATCGCGGCCAATATAAAAGATAATGCTGAGCAATTTGGCGATAAAGTCGCGATTACTTACCTCAATCAGAAGNTTACCTATCATGAGGTATGGTCATCAATCCAAAGTTTTTGTCGAGTATTAAAGAAACATCAAATAACAAAAGGTGATCGTGTTGGATTGGCAATGAAAGATCACCCAATGCACTTAATGATACATTTTTCTGTTGCTGCCATCGGAGCTATTATTGTTCCAATCGATCACAGATGGACAAAAAAAGAAAAAGAAAATGCGGCTATTACATTTAATATAAAAATACTGATCCTTGACGATGATATTCTTGAAACTGTTAATTCAATTGCTTTGGATAGAATCAATCTCAATCAAAAGAATAATTCTGAAGCACATATTGATTTAGATTTTGATGGTGATCTACTCATATCCCTCTCATCGGGAACCACGGGAAAACCAAAAGGGGCTATTCTCAATCATGATAATCTTTACCAGAGATTTGTGAGTCAATGGAAATCCATTGGTTTCAATAAAGAAGATTATTTTGCATTACTTACACCCCTCTTTTTTGGTGCTGGCCGATCATTTGCTATGAGCATGCTAGTCACAGGTGCAACTTTAAAAATTGCACCACCTCCCCACAAACCAGAAGAAATAATTGATATTCTGAGTGACGAAAATATTAATGCAACATTTCTACCGCCAACATTGTTGAGACGATTGCTTTCCCTNGCNGATAAGCCTGAGCCTATATTCAATAACTTGAAATATCTATTATACAGTGGTGAACCCCTACACAGTGATGAGGCAATTGAATGCTTAGAAAAAATCACATCCAACTTGATTGGTTATTATGCCTCTAGTGAGGGAGGAGGAATTTCACTTATTAAGNCTGATGAAATAGAAAAATACTCACACACAGTGGGAANGCCGATCTATCAAACGGAGGTAGAAATTGTTGACGATCAAGATCAAAACATCAATGAAGAGACACTCGGAAAATTAAGATACAGAGGGCCAGGTGTTGCCACTAACTTTATTGATGAAAATGGAAATGAATACTCAACGGCAGAAGATGGAGGTTGGTTTTCTCCTGGAGATCTTGCCAAAAGAGATAAAAAAGGAAATATACAACTTATTGGCAGAAGCAATGACTTAATCATAAGAGGTGGAATTAATATTTATCCGAATGAAATTGAAACGGTACTCATGAAGCATCCAAACATAAAAGAAGTCGCTGTTTTAGGAGAAAAACATGTTGATATTGGAGAGTCAATTGTCGCCTTTTTTGAGACAGATTTTATACTAGAGGAAGACGCAATCATTCATTTCTGTAAAGAATACCTAGCGCCATACAAAATTCCGGAAAAATTTATTCAGGTCGACAGCTTACCCAAAAAAGAATCGGGAAAAATAGATAAGCAGCTCCTTAAAAAGAAGCTGACATAGAAAAAAATACCATCATCTAATGNTCGTGATCGTGATCGTGATCGTGATCGTGATCGTGATCGTGATGATGGTGCGTCCCATCTTCGTGTGTGTGCCCTTTTCTTTTCATGGTATCTTCAAAATCTTCTGGNCCATGAGGGTGATTGTGGCTCATATTCACACACCATTTGTATAAAAATGGATCGCGTTTTGCTANNCTTGCTGCCGATCTCAACTGATTTTCCTCAGGAGTTGACCAAGGGTTATAGTGNAANTGATTGTATAACTTAGAATCGGTTCTNCCAAAAGCAATACAGCCATATTCACTGGCAAAAGCGCCATGGTTTATGTAAGGAGGTCGCCAAAAATATCCTCCAGTTGGCAGGTCACCGAACTGCATCATCCATGATGTACCCCAGAGATGATAACCTTCTTCAGCACAATCATGATAAGAAATATTGTCTTGATGGAATTGAGGTGTCATGCAGTATAAAAATGACATTGCATGCGAATCTGGATTGTAATTAAGCAGTTTAATCATGCAGCCTGCAGCGACAGANGGGCTNACNACATTCCCTGGTGCCCAGACTATATCCTTATANGTGTCTACATGATGGTAAAGCTCGGTTCTTGATAANGGATGATGTTCATCACTCTCNATNAGATTGGGNTCGCTTGTATTNTACATCATCAATAAAAGTGCACCCTCTTCACTCTCAATTTTNGGCATTGCGTATCCTGCTGGNACAAAGAAATAGTGACCACGATTGCATATCTCTTCACCAACTTGTATTTTTCCCTCCACGACAATAATTTCCAGTTCAGAATAGCTAAAACCAGGAGGTTGTTTATAACCGCTATCAAGCTGAACCGTCAAAGANCAGGCTCCGGTTTCATTNTCTAAGCTTAATGTTTTGTATCTAAAACCCGTTCCAAAACCAGGTAACACCATGTTTTTAAAACTAACATCGCGATCGCAAAAGGGTTCAATGTGTGGTCTAGCCATTTTTTTCTCCGTTATCTGAAAATTTTTAACCTAAAAAACTACTTTATGTTTGCCTTCCGGCTTTACAGGTAAATCTGCATCTGGGATTTTGACTCGATTGTCTCCGTCTGCATTGAAACCNTGNTCTTTTATCCTATTAAAAAAATCCTCATACCATTGATCCCGTTCTTCACTGATCTCTTCCATATGAGCGACGATTTTCTTGTAACGCTCTATTTGTTCAGATATTTCTTCCTCGAGCCACTTAGTGGCCTCTTCTGAACGCTCATAATCAATTTGGGTATTACGAAATGTCATCACTTCCTCCTGAAAATTTCATCAACATCATAATTAATACTCATAACCCTGCAAAATTAATTGCTACGGCACACACCATGATGGATGCTCCTGCAATTGCATGGGAATATTTCTCGAAAGAGTTTAATTTAAAAACGTTTAAACCTTTCATCAATAAAAAAACGGACAATAACATTGTGACCAACGTAACAATCCCAAATACGAGTGCCACCTGGAAAACCAACATCATATCCGCCTCTAAAGCTGGATACATGAATAATGGAATTAACGCCTCACACGGACCCAATACGAAGACTATAAAAAGTGCCCATGGAGTGATATTGAATGCTTTTTTTTGTGAATTGATATAGCTGTGTTTGTCTGAAAGATTCTTTTTATTTTTATGTATCCTTATTTTCCTTAAACCCCATACGAAATAAATAAGCCCAAAAAATAACAGCGCCCAGCCTGACAGCAATCCTCTTGATTCCTCAAGATTAACCAATTTAACCAGTTCAATGCCAAAGAAAATACCTATAAACCCTATAATTACCGAACTCATAATATGGCCAACACCACATATGGTTGTGTATTTTAGAGTTTTGGCTGTACTCCAATCCCTTGCTTTTCCTAAGGCAACAAAAACGAGGTAGTGATCCGGACCAATTATGGTATGGATGAATGCAATTAATGCTGCAGTTGAAATTAATATATTTTGGTCTTCAAGAATCATTCTTCTAAACCTTTTTTAGGTTGCATAGCGGTATTAATCCAAACTCAAAACCATTGAGTAATTGAATAACTTAGGATTATATAAACAATCAATCACATCAACAATCTGATCTTCATCATTCAAGGATTGCCTGGTAATCGAAAGAAGCGCATCCCCCTCCTTCATATCCAGTTGAAGTGCAATATCGTTGGTTGCATTCTCAGCTCCCAATGTCTGTTTTATTTTTGTGAGTTTGATCTTATTCGCTTTTATTATCTCAAGACGAGGTGTCGATTCTAAATTTTCTTTTGTGAATCCATGAGAAATTCCAACCGTCCAACTCACATAATGTGCAAAAGCTTCGCCTTGTTCATTACTTCTTACTCTCACTACCCTTGTTACANTCTGATCTTTGTTAAGCGAGAGNAATTTNGCAATTCTTGCAGGAGGNGTCACGTCTGAAATTGAAATAACTTTTACTACACTATGAATTCCCATCTCAACNAGGTTTTCAAGCATTTCTANTAACGGAGCGGATACCGGTTTGGGTTTATATTTAAATTTAACGTGCGAACCACGCCCCCTCTGTCTTTNTATTAAGTTATCTGAAGCCAGCTCATCCATTGCTCTTTTTGCGGTGATGCGCGATACATCGAANGTTGACTCCAGNTCCTGTTCAGTGGGCATTCGATCCTCATAGTTCAATGTCCCATCAAGNATAGATGTCTTTANCAGGGAATAAAGCTGATGATATAGNGGNGCNTTNCTCAGTANACCTTCTTTATTTGAGATCCATTCATCTTTCATTGTCTCAAGATATTGCGATTTCATGCTTGTANCTCTNATTTAATTAAGGTGAAACAGGTGGTTCTAAGTTGGTCTCTTCTATGGCTTTTGCTTTAATTTCTTCAATTGTTCCGCCACGGTTAAATAACTCAACCTCACCTCGATCATTTTTGAGACTCTTTCTAAGTTTTTTAGTGGCTTCATTATCAACTTTGCCATTATTGATAACGACTCCGTATCTTTTAGCACCCTCAGATGAAACAAGCCCTCTGATGCAATCATGCTCAACGAGACTGGGATCTCTATCGTATGGATCTCCCCATCCTCCTCCGCCCCAGGTATTAAAGTAGAGAATGTCCCCTTCTTTAACATTAACTTCTTCGCATTTAGCTGGTAGCCATTCCTCAGATCCATCTTTTCTGGCCAATCTTTTTGTTGATCGCATTCCTGGTTCGCCACCATTCACTCCCCATGGATAAGTCAGCCATCGGTCGTCATGCAGTGCAATTTGTCCATCTACCAAGAATTCATAAGCTACAGATAATCCGTTTCCTCCCCTGTGAAGACCGGCGCCACCAGAATCAGCAATTGGTTCATATTTCACTATCCTTAGAGGGAAATATGCTTCCACAAACTCATTGGGTACATTTGTGAAACCTGGCCATAGAGAGTGTCCATCGGGGCCATCACCAATTGGTCTTCCGGGTATTCCACCAAAACCAATCTGAAATAATTGAAACCACTCTCCTTTTTTATCGTAGCCAGAGAAGAAAAGATGCGGGCTATCAGAAAAACCAGCTGCATTCATTGCGTCTGGTGCACCCTGACCTAATACTCCACCCATTACATCGAAAATTCTCCCTAACGCGTGCGTTCTTCCGCTCAGAGCTGCTGGATAATTTGGTTTTAAGAGTGATCCCTGCGGAATCCTCACGTCCACTAAATCATAGAAACCATCATTAAATAAAATCTGAGGATCTACGAGATTTATCGTAAACGAACCAAAAAACATTTTAAACATCTCTTCGTTCATATAAAAGTTAATAGAGCTCTGTGCCTGAGGATCTGTTCCTTCAAAATCAAATATGGCTAATGGTTTTTCTGGTGTTCCTTCCCTCCATAATTTACAGGCAATTTTATATGGACCTTTTCCTACTCCATCATCACACACATAATCCTCAAAATATGCAGGCTCTTCAGGAACAATCATATTAATGATTGCCGTCATCGCCTGTAAATTTCTCTCAAGCATTATCTGCATTGTCGAATCAAAAATATCATCTCCAAATCTGTCTGCTATTTCTATACATCTTTTTGATGCAGTCCTGCCAGACGCTACCAATGCATTCAGATCAAATCTATTCCATTCTGATGTTCTGACATTATGTAAAATCAGATCAAGTATGTCTTCTTGCAATACGCCTTTTTTGTATAACTTTGTTGGAGGAATTCTTATCCCCTCATGAAAAATTGTTTCGGCTTTTATAGGTATTGATCCGGGCACCATCCCACCATTATCAGACATATGTCCAAACATTGCAGTCCAGGCCAAGTGCCTTCCATCCTTGAAAACTGGAACAAGAACAATCCAATCAGGCAGATGTGAAACTGCGGCATTGCACATATAGGGATCATTTGTGAGGATTACATCGCCTTCTTCAATTTCTCCATCGTATGCTTGAAGAAAACCATGAATGAATGATCCAAATTGTCCCACTACCATTTTGCCTTCTCTGTTAGCTACCATTGGAAAACAGTCACCTTGTTCACGGATACCTGGACTCATAGCAGTCCTAAATAAGACCGCATCCATTTCCTCTCGAACATTTCTAAGTGCATTCTCTATGATATCAACTGTAACAGTGTCGACATCAACCCTTTTAAAGGGAGTGTTACTTGTTTCTATTATTTTTGCTGACATTAAACTCTCCTCTTTATTTGTCTGGGTTAATTAAAATATTGCCGACGCTGTCGACAGTGGCTGAATGACCAGGAAGAATCACGGTCGTCGAATCCATTTCCTGAACAATGCAGGGACCTGGAATTACAGAATTGACTCCGATTTTTCCTCGATCATATATCATTGCATCATACCACTGACCTTCATAATAGAACTGACTATCTTGAATTTTTGCGCTATCAATACTGTCATTTGATGTATTTATAGTGATATCCGCCATCCCTTCATTCTGAGCTTCAACAACTGCCCGTAACATCACAATCTCATGATCTTTTCCATGTGCAAAAGTAAATAATTGCTCATGTTGTCGATCAAACTCATCTGTCAGTATGGTAAGACCTTTTTCTCTNAGATCATTAANAGATATCCCCAGAGAAAGCTGAAANGCTTGGCCCGCATATCTGATGTCTGCTTGATATTTAACTGACTGTNTGTCAGATTCNATACCGTCTTTTTCAAANGAGATNCTGGCTCTTGTTTTTAGTGATTCTAGTTCGCTGATAAAACTTTCAAGATCAATATCCTCAACCTTTTTCACATATGTCTGTGAAGCTTCATCCCTAACATTGGTGGTCGCATCTCCATAAGCACAGAGAACTCCGGGACCGGGAGGGATAATTACAGGCCAAGAGCCTGTGAGCATGCCAAGTGAGTTGGCGTGCAATGGTCCCGCTCCACCAAATCCAACTAGAGCGAAATCTCGAGGATCATAACCTTGCTCCACCGAAACTAATCTTAATGCCCCTAGCATGGATTCATTGACAATCTTGATGATCCCTTCAGCCGCTGACATCAAATCGATGCCCATGGCATCTGCTATATCTTGAACCGCTTTAACAGAGCTTTCTCGATCTATGATCATGTCTCCACCTAGCTTAACATCTGAAGGAAGGTATCCAAGAACGACATTGGCATCGCAGACTGTGGCCTTTTCTCCACCTTTTTTATATGCTGCAGGACCAGGTTCTGCACCCGCAGATTCGGGCCCAACTCTAAGTGCTTTAGTTAATTCAGGTACAAAAGCAATTGATCCGCCTCCTGCGCCGACAGTTCTGACATCTACAGAAGGTGCACGAACGGTAACATCTCCAACTCGCGTTTCCCTTCTTACTCGCGCTTCACCATCCTGAATAAGAGCAACATCGGTCGATGTGCCTCCCATATCAAAAGTGAGGATATTTTCAAATCCACCTCTTTGACAAAAATACATCGCACCGGCAACACCCCCTGCTGGACCAGATAAAAGCAAATTAACCGGAGATTCAGCAGCTGCTCTTCCAGACGCTAATCCTCCGTCAGATCTGAGTATGGCTAGATTCACATCACTGCCCATTTTATCCTGCAGAGAGTTTTGTAAATTTGTTACATACTTCGCAACTTGTGGTCTGACATAAGAATTAACTACAGTGGTTTCTGTTCTCTCGTACTCTTGCATCTCTGGTACAACTTCACTGCTTATTGAAATGGGTATATCGCCCAATACGTTCTTGGCAATTTCTTTAGCTTGAACCTCATGATCACCATTAACATATGAATTAATAAAGCAGATAGTGAGTGCTTCAATTTTATTTTCAGAATTGAGTTTTTCCAAATCACTCTTTAGAGAATCTTCGTCCAAAGAAGATACAGTCTTGCCATCTGCACCCATTCTTTCGTCAGCTTCAATGGTAAGCTCCAATGGTGCTAAAAGTGGTGCTTTTACATAGCTTACCCACCCTCCTAATCCTCCAGGACAAAATGATCTCGCCACTTGAAGAACCTGTCGATAGCCTTTTGTTGTGATTAAGCCCACTTTTGCTCCCTTTCCAGTAAGAACAGCATTAGTAGCGACAGTTGTTCCGTGCATTACCTGTGCAACCTCAGATAAATCGATATCCGATTGAGAACAAATTCGATTTATTCCATCCAATACCCCGATTGATGAATCTTCAGGTGTTGAGGGCACTTTTGCAGTGTATGTCTGCCCACTCGAGTCATCAACCAAGAGCAAGTCTGTAAAAGTTCCACCTACATCTACTCCAAGTCTAAAAGTCATATTTGTATTCCTTAATTATTTAAATAATTGATTTATCTTTTAATTGTTGCATTTCATCTTTGGTCAAGTTCAGCAATGAGCCATAAACTTCCTCATTGTGTGCACCTAATTCTTCTACGCCAGTCCATCTTACTCGGCCTTGAGATTTCGACATCTTTGGAAAAACATTTTGCATTTTNAAATCAGGCCATTTTTCGTTTGGAACATCCACGATTGCTTCGCGNTCAATAAAATGGGGNTCATNTAGCATTTCAGGTGTACGGTATACCTTNCCCGAGGGTATGGANAAATCATGCATTATGCNCTCAACATCATCCACGTCTNTNGTNGAGCACCATTCNTCAATTAAACCATCCAAAGTGTTCTGATTTTCNCCTCTGCTNACATGATCACTAAATCTTTTATCCTCGGCTAATTCAGGNTGANCCATGGCTTGGCAGAGCCTNNTAAAAACAGTGTCNTGGTTTGCGCCAATNACTATACTTCCATTTTTGCAATTGTATATATTTGATGGAGCTATACTTGGAAGGATTGAGCCGGATCGCTTTCTGATGTAGTTGCTGACGGTATATTCAGGTATTGTGGCTTCCATCACAGTAAGAACAGATTCATAAATGGAAGCATCAATTATCTGTCCTTCCCCAGTTTTCTCACGATGATGAAGGGCAGCCAAAGCTCCCATACAAGCATAAGTCGCTGCAAGTGAGTCTCCCAATGAGAGTCCAGCTCTACTTGGTTTACGATCTGGCTCACCGCAAAGATATCTCATCCCACCGATAGCTTCACCAACTGATGCATATCCTGCTCGCTTTGAATACGGGCCCGTCTGACCATATCCGGACACTCTTATCATGATTAAACCAGGATTATTTTTTGATAAAGTCTCATAATCCATACCCCATTTCTCAAGCGTTCCAGGTCTAAAGTTTTCCAAAACCATATCGGCATTAGATATTAATTTTTTTGCTATTTCCTGTCCTTCTGGTTCTCGCAGATTTGCTGTTACACACTTCTTATTCCTGGCACAGACACTCCACCATAGAGGATAATCACCCCTTCCCCATTTTCTCATCGGATCACCAGTTCCTGGAGGTTCAACTTTTATTACATCTGCACCCATATCTGCCATGAGTTGGCCGCAGAAAGGGCCAGCGATAAGTTGGCCTAACTCAATTACCCTAATGTCTTTCAGAGGGCCATTATTTGATTCATTATCTGACATACATTAAATTTTCGTATACTAGTATCAGCCTCAAATTGAGAGCTTCTTTTAAATGATATTTGCGTGTCTTAATAAAGATTAAGATATAAGAACATATCAATATAACATAATAGAATCAATCATTACCTCAGGGATGGTTCTCTATTTTTTTATTTCTCTCTTTTTAATTCCAATAAAAGATCGTATGCGTCATTGCGTTTCATTTCTGTGGTTTTCATAATTAAATTTATTAATTTATTATTTGAAAGCACTCCTGAAAGCTCCTCATAAATCTTTTTTGCGAGTAATACATCTGGAGCATCAATTTTCTCATTGGCTCCTTCTATAANCAGAACAAATTCACCTTTCTTTTTTATTTCNTTATTTTTCAANGAAANATNTANATGATTNAGNTCAGTTCTAATGTATTGCTCATGAAGTTTAGTCATCTCNCTCGCNAGAAAACATTGTCGNTGACCNCCAAAGACTGAAATAATGTCTTTTATATTTTCCTCGATTTTATGTACTGANATNAGAAAAATAATAGTTCTTGTTTCNCTCACNAAATTTTTTAATCTAGATTTTCTTTTTTCACTTTTCGAGTGAAGGAATCCTTCNAAACAAAATCGATCTGATGCTAAACCAGAAGCAGANAGAGCGGCAANTATTGANGTTGGNCCAGGAATTGGGTAAATTTTAATTCCCTCCTCATGAGCTAATTTGATNAATCGATAGCCTGGATCACTTATACATGGCGTCCCTGCNTCACATACAAGAGCTATCGAAGAGCCATTCATAATTNTTTTNACTATTTTCTTAGANGCNANCTCCTCATTNTTATCATGAACAGAATATATTTTCTTTTTTAATCCGNAGGNAGCTAACAATGAATTTGTCTTACGCGTATCTTCTGCTGCAACTGAATCGCACTCTGATAATATTTCCANAGCACGCTTCGTGATATCACCNCTATTTCCNATTGGTGTGGCCACAATAAATAATTGACCCATATTTGAGTGATTATTTTTCATAATTGAAATTGCAACATAATTTTTTTCTTTTATATCAAGATAAATTATCATTAATAAAAAAATAAGAATACGAGAAGCGTGAAAAAAACAATCAAAACAATAATTCGATTAATATTTTTGACTTATCTTATTGTAGGATGCGCTCCATCGAATATAAATAATATTGAAAATACTCAAACAGAAGTATTCGTTTTACCAAAAATGCGTGATGCAAATTTAACTTCTCCAACATTGGATCTCGATGAATTTCCAAAAAGAGTGGCTCTTTTATTGCCTTTAAGCGGGGAATATAAAAGAGAAGGTGAATCTGTTCTGATAGGATTTTTAAGTGCGCATTATTCTCTTATGAGTTCAAATCAAAAGATACAATCAATCAATGTCTATGATACTCAGTCATATGATAGCGCAAAAGATGCTTATGATCAGGCGGTGAACGAAGGAGCGGAGTTTATTGTTGGTCCTTTATTACAGGATTCAGTTAGCGAATTATCTGAAAAAATAGCATTCAATGTTCCCGTACTTGCATTAAATTCAAATCAAAACAATGAGGTTTATACAATTGGTATGTATCAATTTTCTCTATCGTCACTTGATGAAGTTATTTCCACATCAAATAAAGTTATAAGTGATGGAAATAACCTGGGTGCCATCATAATGCCCAACAATGAACTGGGTAGAGATTTAAGAGATATCTATAAATCCACATTTGAGTCAATGGGNGGAATGATTCTGGATGATCAATTTTATAATCCAGACAATCAAGATTTCTCTGATGAGCTTAAAGCNTTGCTNATNATNGATAATAGTGAAAATCGGCACAGGAGACTGTCTGCAAATTTAGGCGAATTCATAGCTTTTGAACCNCGTCGAAGACAAGATATTGATTTTATATTTTTGCTTGCTACAGACATTACAAATGCCAANCTTCTTAAATCACAGTTNGATTANCACCTATCCGGGGATGATCCTATTCCNATCTATTCNACATCGAATATATTCTCTTTGAGAGAAAATATGGATGATCTTGACGGNGTTATTTTTACAGANGCNCCATGGGTTATTGATCAGCAAAGTTGGCTGAGGGACCTTCCNACTAAGCTNATGAAATTCTGGCCAGGTGACGCTATTCAGAGNCGTCAGAATGCCATGGGATANGATGCTTATTTTCTNACATCGAAGCTTGCAAAACAAAATAATAGTTACTTNNAAGAATTTAATGGCGCTACTGGTCAATTATANATGGACAGTGAAAATAAAATACGGAGGAGATTGGCNTGGGCAAAACTCATNGATGGAAAAACAGAAGTATCTGAGTAGATAAAACTATCTGCTNTTTTTATTATGTTCATTCATTCAAAGATAAGCCCTGAGTAATCTCTGTTACTCAGATAACTCGATGTCGGGGAGAGATTAATATGGAAAAAAGCCAAAAAACAGCTAGAGAAATTTATCTTGAACTCAAAAACAACCCAGCCAGAAAACGCTTTGGTTTTGGTAAAAAGGCAATCCTCGTCAATGTCGATCTGCAAAAAGCATACACCCGAACTGATTTATTTAATACGGCTTATGAGACTGATCCAAATCAATTGAATTATGTTAATCAGCTTGCTGAGAGGTTTAGAATTCGAGATTGGCCAGTAGTGTGGACATACGTTGCCTATTTGGAATCTGCTGAAGATTGTGGTGTGTGGGGCACCAGAACAGATACAGAGGATTCTTTACAGAATATTAAATATAAATCTGTTCGAAGCGAGCTTGATGATCGACTCGAGATTGACAAAGATAAAGACATCATCTATTGCAAAAAAATGCCATCGGCTTTTTTTGAGACTCAACTTCAATCACTTTGTGTTTGGCATCAGGTGGATACAGTGATCATGACGGGAGGATCGACTTCTGGGTGCATTAGGGCAACGGCTGTAGATTCTCTATCTCGAGGTTATCGAACAATAGTCCCAGAAGAATGTGTTGCTGATAAACACGAGAGTTATCATTTTGCTAATTTGACAGATCTTTCAATAAAATATGCAGATGTTATGGATGTACAAGAGGTGTTTAACTGGCTGGATAAATAATGATGTCTTCTCAGAGGTATATAAAGATTTTAACTTTTCCTTTTATAAATATTTGGATATGAATCTATGATTGATGATCTAAAACTATTTGATTATTGGCCCTATCACAACAGACCAAAAATCAAATGGCCTAATGATGCAAGAATTGCTTTTTGGGTGGCACCAAATATAGAATTCTACGAGCTTGATCCACCCTCAAATCCGCACCGAAAACCATGGCCAAAATACAGCCCAGATATTTCTGGTTACAGTATCCGAGATTATGGAAATCGTGTTGGCCACATGC
>PBVS01000018.1 GCA_002728725.1 Woeseiaceae bacterium | reverse complement strand
CCAGCCGGAACCTATCAGATAGCCCCTAACTACAGATTCTATTGGGAGTGGTTTAAGTTTTTTTACAATGATAGATCGCTTTTCAAGTATTTTAATTTCTCTCTTATCACTGATGTATGAATTGATATTTAATTTCGTCAAATGATTTGGAACTAAATCTGACATCATATCAAACCAAAAATTTGAGAGTGAAGTTAGAATTTCACCTTTCCCAGGGATGGGATTTGGCATAATAACATCGTAAGCAGAGAGTCTGTCAGTAGCGACGATCAACAAATGTTGGTCATCAGCTTCATATATGTCCCTGACTTTACCTCGACCCAATAGTTTGAGATGAGGTATATAAGATTGAAACATGGCTTTCATTATATAAAATTTAATTCAAAGGCTTCTGAGTATGATTTGAATAGATATAGGAAGTATTCTTTAGTTAGATAATATTTTCAATAAAAACAAATTCTCTACTAAGAATTTTAACTCCTTAATTCATTAATGAAAATAATTAAGTTATTGGTTAAGATGTTAAAAAATTTACAGGTAAATTAATTGGAACCGTACATAGCGCCATCAATTCTTTCTGCTGACTTTTCTCGTTTGGGAGAAGAAGTTGATTCAGTAATTCAAGCTGGAGCGGATATTATTCATTTTGACGTCATGGATAACCACTTTGTCCCAAATCTTACAATTGGACCTTTGGTTTGCGAGTCGCTGAGAAAATATGGTATCAAAGCACCTATTGATGTTCATTTAATGACTGAGCCAGTAGATTCTCTGATTAAAGATTTTGCTTCTGCTGGGGCCACTTATATAACTTTTCATCCTGAAGCGAGCACGCACATTCATAGATCGCTAGATCTTATCAGAAGCCTTGGTTGTAAATCTGGCCTCGTATTCAGCCCAGGAACTCCTTTAAATTGCCTTGAACACCTCATTGAGGAAATAGATATGATTCTTATTATGTCTGTAAACCCTGGGTTTGGTGGACAATCATTTATTAAATCATCACTAGATAAAATAAGTGCTTCTAGGAAAATTATCAGTGAATCGGGTAGAGATATTCGTTTGGAAGTAGATGGAGGAGTAAAAATCGACAATATAGCTGAAATTGCCTCCGCGGGTGCTGATACTTTTGTGGCAGGTTCTGCTATTTTTGGCAGCGAAAATTATCAGAAAACAATCTCCTCAATGAAAGAGGAAATTAATTCGATTTCAAAAGATTACTAAGTTTCAGAGATAATAGGCCGTTTTTGTCATAATTTTTGAAGTGATTTTCATTGTATTGCGAACAAATTCTGGCAGACTCTCTGCCCCTGCATTTTTTGCGTTTTCACCGTGCTCTTCTTCTTCTATGCGCATTTGCGTAACAATTTTTCTGCTTTTTTTATCTTTTTCGGGGAGCGATTCTAGGTGTTTTGTTAAGTGTTCGCTGACCTGTTTCTCTGTTTCTTCGATAAATCCCAGTGACCATTTGTCACCAAAATATCCAGATGCAGCCCCAATAACGAATGATCCCGCATACCACACCGGGCTAAATATACTGGTTTTTTCGCCGAGTTCTTCAACTCTTTCTCTGCACCAGTTAAGGTGATCTAATTCTTCATCTGCTGCTTTTTCCATTTGATCTTTTAGAGAATTATTTTCAGTGAAAACCGCATGTCCTTGATACAAACCTTGTGCAGCTACTTCTCCTGCATGATTAATTCGCATCAAAGCAGCTGCGTGCGCTCTTTCAGATGTGGTTAAATCGTCTTCAGGAAGTCCAGAAGCTGGATTTTTTCTATACTCTTTAGACTGATTGGATTCTATTAATAGCCTTACTTCGTCTATTGATGAAATTAACTTATCAAGTGGGCTCTGTATCTTTTTTTGCATCTGTTAATTGTATCTCATAGTTATTTTAAAATTAAGATTCTATTGTAGAAAATTTGAATATTTATAAAAATTCATGCTTTACTAGAGATTGTTTGCAATGCTTTTTCACCTGCAGTAAAATTTCGCGCCTTAGTTTAAAAACTTAAGTTATTTGTATGCGTGACTAAATACCACACAATGCAAATGATTAAGAAATACGGATTATAATGATGAAAACTTTTTCTGCAAAGCATGATGATGTTCACCGAAAATGGTATTTGGTGGACGCGACAGGTATAACGCTTGGTCGTTTAGCATCAAATATTGCATCAAAACTAAAAGGAAAACACAAAGTCGAATACACTCCTCATGTTGACACAGGCGATTACGTGGTTGTGATAAATGCAGAAAAGGTCAGAGTGACTGGCAATAAACTTAAAGATAAGAAGTATCACAGATATACAGGGTACATCGGCAATTTGAAAACTATGACACTTGAAAAATTACTAAAAGAGCATCCTGAAAGAGTGATTCACTATGCTGTAAAAGGAATGTTGCCCAGAAACTCTTTGGGTAGAAAAATGTTCTCTAAACTGAAAATATATTCTGGCCCAGAGCATAATCACTCTGCTCAACAGCCAATACCACTTGAAATAAATGCATAAGGTAAGAACATGACTGATCAACAACATTATGGTACTGGTCGAAGAAAGACATCCACTGCAAGAGTTTTCATCAAACCAGGATCAGGAAATATATCTGTGAACAATAAACCTTTGGACAAATTTTTTGGAAGAAAGACTGCCCAGATGATTGTAAAGCAACCTCTAGAATTGACCTCACTTAATGAAAAATTTGACGTTAATGCCACAGTCAAGGGCGGTGGCATAACCGGCCAAGCAGGAGCAATACGTCATGGTTTGACTCGCGCTATAATGAGTTATGATGAATCTCTCAGGCCCGCACTCAGAAAAGCTGGCTTTGTTACAAGAGATGCAAGAGAAGTTGAACGAAAGAAAGTTGGTCTCAGGAAATCAAGAAGGGCNACACAGTTTTCTAAAAGATAGGATTGTTTTATATCTTAACATGACAAAAATAATTAGAGCTGAAATTNAACANATTGATGAATTAGCTGAATTATTTAATTCATATCGAGTTTTTTACGAACAAGATTCCAATGTGGAACTCGCGCGTAACTTCATCAAGTCTAGAATGGAGAACAAAGAATCCACGATTTTTGTTTCACAAAATTCAGATGAAGAGTTAATAGGTTTCGTTCAGTTATACTCGTCTTTTTGCTCTGTCTATGTATGCCCAATCCTTATTCTTTATGATCTTTTTGTAAAGACACAGGCCAGAGGAAATGGACATGGGCGAGCTCTTATGGATAAAGCAACAGAGTTTGCTAAATNTGAAGGGTACGATCGACTAGAGCTATCAACCGCAACTGACAACTTTGTTGGGCAGTCATTATATGAGTCGTTGGGGTACGAAAGAGACAATGATTTCTACCATTATTCTCTTGAGATCGATAACGAAGACTGAGTATTTTTTCTTTATTTCCAGCCTGAGTTTAAATTATCAAGGGTAAATCTCATCTACACCATGTTCACCCGCAATGAGAAGAACATCTGCTTTTCTGCGAGCAAATATTCCCACTGTTACTACGCCAGGAATTTGATTAAGCTCATTTTCTAATTGAATTGGATCTACAATATCTAAATTGTGTATATCAATTATTTCGTTTCCATTGTCTGTGACAAAGTTCTCTCTATAGACTGGTTTGCCGTGATATTTGATTATTTCTCTTGATACGAATGATCTTGCCATGGGTATGACTTCTATTGGGAGAGGAAAAACACCTAATCTTTTAACGAGCTTTGTTTCATCTGCGATGCATATAAATTTTTTTGAATTTTCTGCTAAGATCTTTTCACGCGTTAAAGCGCCACCGCCACCCTTAATAAGATGAAGATTTTTGGTCGCTTCGTCTGCTCCGTCAATATAAAGATCAAGCATACCGAGTTGATTCAATGCTTGAACCTCGAATCCATTCATTTTAAGGAGATTTTCTGTCTGAACTGAGCTTGAGGCAACAGCTGAAATTTTATTTTTTATCTCTGGTAGCAAGTCTATAAGAAAGTTAACGGTAGAGCCTGTACCCATTCCCAATAAACAATCATTNTGGATATGTTTTACGGCAGCTTTTGCGACATTAAGTTTTTTTTCATTCTGATNCATCATGATTAATCTATAGTTTTTAATTTTTTCTGTCTAGCATAAAATTCCTGACTCACTGATGACGCAAGTTAACTTTACATCCCATTTTTCAGTTTTAATTTCTTCTGTTTTTTGACAATCGAAACCAAGGCCAATCAGGATTGGCTCTCTATTTTGTATATCGTATTCATTCGTATTTAACTTTTCGAATTTTCTGTCATAGTAACCACCACCCATTCCAATACGGTTTTTATTAATGTCAAAGGCAACCAATGGCACAACTACTAAATCAAGTTTTGATTCAATAGAGATACAATTTGATTCAGGTTCTTTTATGCCAAATTTATTTTTGTAAAATTGAGTTTTTTTACTAGTTTGCACAAAATCCATTTCCGAATTCGGTTTTATTTTTGGTAGGAAGAGTTCTTTTTCATCTTCATGAATCGATGAAATTATTGATTCAGTTTGAACTTCATATTTTGTAGAAACATAGCATCCAATCTTTGTTGAGTTTTTATAGTGTGATAATTTAAGTAGATGCTCACAGATACTTTTTGAAGCAGTGTTGATATATTTTTCAGATAATTTGCTTCTCGCTAATTTTTTTTCAGTTCTGATTTTTTCTTTAATGGATATCATAAGATTAAAAAAAGCGCCTCCCGTTCATGCCGTTATACAACATCGCTCTCGAACCGGAGATTCAAGTGGGGTAATCCGAGATCACAACAGGCAGCCTAAAATTAGTTTTGCACACATGATCACAAAGTGAGTAACCCCGAAGCGTATATTTAGGATCGAAGGTACCCGCTGTATATCGAACACTACAGGAGGCAAAACAAATTATAATGCGTTATTAATTATAGTTCGAGTTGTTTGTTTCCACCGAGCGCGGAATCAAGTCTATCTGCTAAGATTTTAAGACGGTTTCCAAGTGAATTCTCTATTGCTTTGTCTTTTGTTTCAGCTTTCAAAAGATCATGCGCCATGTTGAGCGCTGCCATGACAGCGATCCTGTCGAGACCAACAACTTTTCCGCTATCTCTTATTTCTCTCATTTTTTTATTGAGTGTTTCAGCAGAATCTAACAATGCATTTCTTTCGCTTGCGAGACATGAAATTTGATACTCTTTTTCAAGAATTTTTACACTAACATGTGCGTACATCTCATTCATTGGATACTCCTCAGTTAGTTGCCTTGTTCCATCGATTTAAGGCGAACAATCATCGCTTCAACTCTAGCTCTGACTTCTTCATTCTTTTGAACCATCGTGGCTCTCTCCCTTGAGAGTGTCTCTTGCTTTTCTTTTAATGATTTGTTTTCTGTCTGCAACTGATTGCATATCTTTACAAGATCATCAAGACGATCCTCAAGCCTTTTAAGGTCACTCTCAAAATTAAGATTTATTTTGTTATCCATCACCCTAATATAAAGATGACTGATAATTTAATCAATTAAGTTCGCTAAATTTTATATAATCTAGATACTTAGAGTGAATCAACAATGAGTATATTTGATATTAATTTTAAAAATCTTGAGTTTAATTTAAAGCAGTGTGGTTCAGATTGGTTTGCATCACAATGCCATGGACTTATTTGTGCCCGTCTTTCGGTTCTTGGTCCAAATTCATTGGAGTTATGTTTGAGTCAGATTTTTGAGCATTCAAAAAAACAATCGCAAGAATTTAATCAATCACAAGAAGAAATAAAAGGATTATTTGATGCCACGTGGGCTAAATTAGATGCAAGGCAATCTGATTTTGATCTGCTGCTTCCTGTCGAAGAAAGTTCTATAAAGGAGCAAACAATCGCTTTATCACAATGGTGTGATGGTTTTCTTCATGGCATAGTCACTGGAAAAAATCCAAAAGAACTAAAAAGCCTTTTCTCTAAAGAACCAATCAGTATCATTATTAAAGACATGGTAGAACTCACACGAGCAACTGTATCATCATCAGATGACGGCGATGAAGAGTTAGGTTATCTCATCGAAATCCGTGAATATCTGAGAACTTGCACACAATTAGTTTATGAGGAATTAACTGATTTTAGGGA
>PBVS01000017.1 GCA_002728725.1 Woeseiaceae bacterium | reverse complement strand
CTCCTTTCTGAGAATACCTGATAGATTTGATTTATCTATGTGGCCTAGTGCAAGAGCTCTTGTCATTATTGTAAGAGATTGTGTACCAGCAACGCCACCCATACTTGGAACAATAGGCATTAGAATTGCTAATAGAACAATTTTATCAAGCGTAGTTTCAAAAATATCAACAACAGATGCGGCTATAAATGCNGTTATTAANTTTATCCCNAGCCANACGGCTCTTCTTTTCGCNCTTTTTGTTGCTGGTGAAAACATATCCTCNTCTTCATCAAGGCCANCAGCNCTCATCAATGANTGTTCAGCTTCATCCCTAATNACATCAACAACATCATCTATAGTAATTCTTCCTAATAATTTATTCTGATTGTCAATAACAGGTGCAGAGACNAGATCTCTATTTTCAAATTCCCAAACAACATTCTCNGAAGGGGNATCTACNGCAATAGGAAAAATTTTCTTCGACATTATTTNGGAAACTTGNGTCTGAGGATCCTCTGTTAATATTCTTGATAANAGNAATGTTCCTCGATATTCATTTTTNCTGTTTACAACAAATATTGAATCGGTATCTCTGGGTATTGCTTTCTGATTTCTCAAATATCTTAATGTTACTTCGACTGTTACATCTGGTCTCACAGTTAGTATGTCTGTATTCATAAGGCCACCAGCACTGTNTTCNTCATAAGCNAGAACTTTTTCTAATCTNTCACGATCTTGATGGCCCATAGATTTAATTACTTCCTGCATCAGTGTTTCTGGGAGATCAGCCACCAGATCAGCGAGGTCATCTAGAGCCATTCCATCAATAGCGGTAATTAATTCATCAGTATCCATTTTTTCAATCAGGCCATCGCGGACCTCATCTGAAACTTCAACCAAAATCTCACCTTCAATATTTTTGTCAATCATTTCCCAAACCAAAGCTCTTTCATTTAATGGCAAGGACTCGATTAGACGAGCAAGTTCAGATGGATGAAGATTATTCAGTAGATTTCGAGAGGCAACGATTTTTCCGTCTATGAGNCGGTTTTTTAGTTTGTGTAAAGATGACATGTAATTTCACCTTTTATTTTTAGAGCTTAAAATCCTGACCCAGATAAACTTCTTTTACGTGATTATTAGAGAGGATTTGTTCGGGTGAGCCAGATGCAATGAGATCTCCTTCATTAAGGATATAGGCGCGCTCACATATACCCAATGTTTCCCTTACATTATGATCTGTAATAAGAACCCCAATATTTTGATCTTTAAGATGTTTAATTATCCTTTGAATATCAATAACGGAAATAGGATCCACACCAGCAAAGGGTTCATCTAATAAAATGAATGAAGGTTTTGCNGCTAGTGCTCTTGCAATTTCTACTCTTCTTCTTTCGCCTCCAGAAAGATTTATACCGAGAGAACTTTTTACATGATCAATATGTAGCTCCTCAAGAAGGCGATTAAACATTTGCTCTCTCTCAGAGTCATTCAAATCTTTCTGGTATTCAAGTATTGATAAAATGTTTTCTTCAACCGTGAGTTTGCGAAAAATAGAAGCCTCTTGAGGTAGATAACCCAGACCAAGATTTGCCCGCTGGTGCATACTTAGGTCGGTTATATCTCTATCATTTAAAGAAACTGAGCCATTATCAGATGCTATTAAACCAACGATTATATAAAATGCCGTAGTTTTTCCGGCACCATTTGGTCCAAGCAGACCTACTACTTCTCCACTATTAATTTCGAATGATATACCTTTCACTACATCAAGCATTTTATAACTTTTTCTGATGTCAGTGGCTTTGAGAATACTCATTCTTATCTCTCAATTTATTTTTCCAGTTCAGAATTTATAGNCATTCTGTCTTTATTGATATTTGGCGTATAAGTAATTTTTACTTTCGAGTTATCTTTACTATCTGATTGAGCTTGAATTGATTGATCTTTTATATTGTACACCAGATACTCACTCGAAATCTGATTTCCTCCCTCTCGGATAGATACATTGCCAGTGAAATCGATAAGCGATTTCTGAAAGTCGTAGTCAATCCTGTTTGCAATCGCTGATGTTTTTGTCACCCCATCTTCAGTATCAATTAGAAGCTTTGCTGGACCACCCTGAATTCTTGCAATTTTTATTTGATGTCCTTCAAATTCTAGATGAGCAAAATCTGAATCGATACTTCCATTTTCGAGAGTAATTCTTATATTGCCTTCAAATTTCCAAGTGCTATTTTCAAAATCTAGTTTACTTGCTTCACCACGATCTGCAGAAATACTTATACCTCCTTGGCTAAGATTGAGTTTTGTGAAAGTAAGTACTGAATCATCAGCAAGGTATCCTGTGGATTCTGCATCNATATTTATAGGAAGCTCAGCTGAGTTAATTTGCGCGTTAATGGAAGTTGTGTCAAATACAAATAATATAAATATGTATATTATTATATTAATTGACTTTTTAAAGTTATTCTTCTTGACCATGATTTTCATGAGATTGCTTACTTATCTGACACGATATTTTTTTTTAAAAATGATCCATTTATTTCGGAAATTAATTCTAATTTATTTTCATTTAAAATTGCCAGCATTCCTTTTGCAGATAAGACATTATTGTCTATTGTAATGTCAACTGTTTCATTAGTTCTAACCCTATGAGTCCTTGGATCAATTTGAAGCTGATCTGTTTTTATAACTGAAGATTCTGACNTCATATTAATGTCTGACGCACTAACATTTCCCTCGAGGGTAAAATACTCGTCTGATTTATTTTTGGTAGCTGAATCTGATTTCAATATCCACCTTATTTTAGATTGAGGCGAATAAGATATTGTTACATCATAAAATTTTATTACCTCANTGGATTCTTGTTCNACATAATCAGCATCCAAGGTAAAGAGATGCATTCCGGAANCGTCAGTATTTATGATTTTAGTTGATTTCGAATAAAATCTGTTTTCTNCAGCTCGAANAGTTTCTGTTGTAATAGGNTTTTTAGGTTGTATTTTTTCTTTAATCAGCCANGAGCCTATTGCGATCATAGCAANTNAAAAAAGCTTTAGATTATCTCTCAAGTTTATTTTCATTCTTTATCTTTTNCTTTGATAATGAGATCTGAAATCTCTCTTATNGCGCCATTTCCACCACTTTTNTGTGTAGTGTAAANAGCAGATTTTTTTATTTCTTCTCTTCCATTAGAGACAGCAATTGGAAATCCAACAATATCTAATAAATCTCCGTCGGAAATATCATCACCAACGAATGCACATTCAGTTAGTTTAATTTGATAATCCTTTATCTTTTTTAAGAAGATCTCTTTTTTTTCTCTGTAACCCAGGAAATAATCATTCACACCAAGCTCAATCATCCTTTTTTCTGCTGCTTTTGATTTTCTTCCGCTTATTACCAGTACCTTTATTCCAATCTCTATAAGATTTCTGATACCCTGGCCATCTTGTGTATGGAATGCTTTTGATTCCTCTCCATTTTCATTGATATAAATCTTTCCATCAGTAAATACACCATCGACATCGAAGCCTATTAACTTTATTTTTTTTAAATTTTCTTTCATATTAAACAGACCTCACGATACCCGCTTGAAGTAAATCATGAATATTAAGGACGCCAATCAGTTTATTGTTTTTATCAACGATAATAAGTTGTGTTATTTTATGTTTTTTTAAGAGTCTCATTGCATCAATTGCAAGCATATCTTGATCGCTGTGAATAAATTTTTCATTCATAACTTCTTTCATTTTCGTTTTATGAATATCTACTTTTTTATCAAATGTTCGTCGAAGATCGCCATCTGTATATATTCCCATTACAGCATCAAGCTCATCCACAATCACTATCACACCAAGGCTTTTTTCTGACATTACTACTACACCATCGCTAAGCGATTGATCAGGTCCTATTTTTGGCATCCGATCTTTTTGATGCATAATGTCTCCAACTGTGAGAATTAGACGTTTACCTAAGGATCCACTTGGATGAGATATTGCAAAATCTTCAGACGAGAAATTACGCGACTCAATCAATGCTGCGGCCAATGCGTCTCCAATTGATAATGTTGCAGTTGTACTAGCGGTTGGAGCTAGGTTAAGAGGGCAAGCCTCTCTGTCAATTTTAATATGGATATGAATATTAGAGGCTTTTGCAAGAGTAGAATTTTTGTTGCCTGTTATAGAAATAATATCAATATTCATTTTTTTTATTGAAGGCAATAGGTCAAGAATTTCTTTTGTTTCACCTGAAAATGATATTGCAAGAATGACATCTGTTTCTGAAATCATTCCCAAATCACCATGACTTGCATCTGTAGCATTTATGTAAAAAGATGATGTACCGGTGCTTGAAAAAGTTGCAGAAATTTTTCTTGCAATGTGTCCTGATTTACCTAAACCAAGAGTAACTAATTTACCCTGATTTTTGAGAATTAATTCACAAGCGTCACAAAAAGAGTGATCTATTGAATTTGCGACGTCTCTAATTGCGTCCGATTCAATATACATTACTTCCCTGGCGAGACTTAGAATTTCTTTTTTATCTATTTTTGTTTCTTTCATGCTTTAACAAGGATCATGATTTAATTGGTAAGAATAATATATCCCATGTAAGACAAAAAAGTTAATAATAGTAGAAAACCTTCAGGCCTTGAGATCACATCATTTTTTCTAAATGTTATAAAAAAGATGAATAGTGTAAGGGAAAACATCAACATGAGGTGTATATTGAAGATGTCTTCTTGAAGATAAGCAGGACTTATTGCTGTTCCAAGCCCAATCACAGCCAATAAATTAAATATATTTGAACCAATAATATTCCCTACAGCCAATCCATGCTGACCCTTTAATGCGCTTGTAATAGATACACTGAGCTCTGGAAGGCTGGTTCCAATAGCAATTATCGTTATCCCAATAATAGTCTCAGATATTTTTAGAGATTGAGCTATATCTACTGCATAAATAACGACTAGATCCGCACCATAAAACAGAAGAAATAGGCCTATTAAGAGGCAAAATATTGAATCAGAAACAGATAAAATAGATTGAGAAACTAGAGACTGATCAGTTAGATATTTATCATCAATGTCAGATTTTTTAGACATATCAATACTGTATTTAACCAGCCAAAACATAGTCAGAAAAAATCCAAATAATATAACTTGACCTTCAATCCGTGAAATAACATTGTCAAAAAATGGAATGATCATTAAAAATGAAATTATAAGAAGATTTCTAACCAATTTTTTTATGGTCGAAGACTTCATTGGAATAGACCTAACTATTGCCATGGATCCTAATACTAGTGCAATGTTTGCTGTATTTGATCCGATCGCGTTACCAATAGCCAGATCTGATTCATCATTCATTGCGGCAACAAAAGAAACCAATATCTCTGGTGCAGATGTTGCAAATGCAACAACGGTTAATCCAATAATGACAAAAGGGATTCTTGCTATTCTTGCTATAGAAGTTGCGCCATCAACAAAAAAGTCAGACCCTTTTATTAATATAAATATACCGATTGATAATAAAAAAAGAGATGTGATCATGAAATCTTGTATTATTGTTTTATTAGTGTGTCAAATTTAACTTTTAGATCACTTATGATAACAAGATAAGAAATTATTTGTTTTAATTAGAAAAGTTTTTTGTAAGTAGCCGATTAAAAAATAAGGATAATTTAATAATGAATAGCGCTGAAATAACTCATGCCTTAAGAAAAAATTTAATTGACAGTATCATTGAAGTAAACAGCCCAGATAATACACATTTTGAGGCGCTGATAGTGAGCGATCAATTCATAGATAAAACTAGACTGAAAAGACATCAGATAGTTTATGAATGTTTAGGGGATGCTGTAGGAAATGAAATACACGCGCTTTCTATCAGGGCATTCACAAAAGAAGAGTGGGATAAGCATAAACTATGCAAAAGCTAAAAATTAGTGGAGGCAATAAATTAGTCGGCGAAATAAATATATCTGGAGCGAAAAATTCAGCTTTGCCAATTTTGGCTGCGAGCCTTCTCTCTGAAAAGAATATTTCTTTAAATAACGTTCCTCAGTTGAATGATATAGCCACTATGATTACCCTCCTTCAGAGCATGGGAGTGGAAGTGATTTTCGATGATAGAATGCGACTAAATTTGAATGCTCGAAATGTAGATAGATTGATTGCTCCATATGATCTTGTGAAGACAATGAGGGCATCAATATTAGTTCTGGGTCCCTTAGTTTCTCGTTTTGGTTCGGCCGAGGTCTCTCTTCCAGGGGGATGTGCAATAGGAGCAAGACCGGTAAATCTGCATATCGATGGTCTGAG
>PBVS01000016.1 GCA_002728725.1 Woeseiaceae bacterium | reverse complement strand
CAAGTTCATAACTTGAGTGGAAGAGAGAGAAAATCAAATAAGTATTTATCAAGAACTTTAGATATAGATTTATTGTTGTTTGGCGATCATATTATACAAGATAGTAAGGTGCACATTCCCCGAGATGATATCTTGAAATACAGTTTCGTTCTTAAGCCGCTCGTTGATATTGCCCCAGAATCCATCCATCCGATCACTAAAACCTCCTTCTCTGAACTCTGGGATAAAATGGACAAGGCTGAGAACCCTTTGATACCAGTTGAAATAAAAACTCTCTAAATGCTTTTCCCTCCATCAACTGAGATTGTCTGCCCAGAAATATAACCAGCAGAATTTATCAGAAACAACACACAATCTGAGATATCCTGCGGATCTCCTTTTCTCTTTAGAGGAACAGAATTCAAAATTTTATCTTTCATTGCCTTATCAAGATTCCCCTCAGGCCACAGTATCGCACCTGGAGAAATACCATTTACCCTTACCTCAGGCGCTAAATCCCTTGCTAGAGATCTAGTTAAAATTTCTAATCCTGCTTTTGCCACAATATACACAGCATGATCTTTCGGAGGGCTTTTTATATGAATATCAACCAAGTTAATAATTGATCCTTTATTTTTTCTGAGGCTAGCAGAAGCTTCCTGGCTAATAAAAAGTGGGCCTTTTAGATTTGTCCCAATCAAATCATTCCAGTTTTCCTCTGTAATATCTCCTATCGGTGTAGGATAAAAGCTGGAAGCATTATTAATGAGTAGATCTACTTTACCTCCCCATTGTAAAAAACTATTTACGAGGGTTTTAGCGTCAGATATTTGAGTTATATCAGCCTTAAATATTTGGGCAGAACCGGCTCTTTCAGCATTAAGTTCATCACATAATTTTTTTGCATCTTTCTTTGATGAGTGATAGTGAATACCGACATTATAACCTGCCTGGTGAATATTTTGGGAGATCGATGCACCTATTCTTTTGGCTGCACCAGTGATTAATGCGTATTTAATTTTTTTTTCTTTGATAGCACTCATAGTATGTGATTAATATTAATTGCGTATTATCCAATAATACTAAACAATGATTCCTCGATAAATAATATTACATAGAATAAATATGTTTTTTGAGGTTTCAATGCCATCAAACCTTCCATTGCCAAATCATGACGAAAAATATTTCAGTGATTTAGCTCTCAGTGAGATTAAACAAAAAATAAATTTAAATGGTGGCAAGATCAGTTTTAGCAAATTCATGCATCATGCTTTGTATGCACCTGTACTTGGTTATTACTCAGGAAAATCAAAGAAGTTTGGCGAGAGCGGTGATTTTATAACCGCTGCTGAGGAGACTGGCATACTGGGCCGTATAATTGCAAAACAATGCAGTGTAATCCTAAATGAAATGCCTAATGCATCAATAATTGAATATGGCCCAGGAAGTGGCGCCTTAGCGATATCAATTTTAAAGCAGCTTCTTAAGATGGATCTCAAGCCGAAAGCATACTATATGGTCGATGTCTCTGAAGATCTTATCGAAAGACAAAAAAATAGAATATCAACCGAACTGCCTGAAATTTATGATTCGGTAATCTGGATATCAAAAATTCCAGATGGGTTTAGTGGCATCGTAATAGGAAATGAGGTTATAGACTCGATGCCATTTGAAAGGTTCATGATTTCTGATAAACGTATCTTGCAATTTTTTGTTGGTATAAAAGAAGATGAGCTTGTGAATGAATTAGAGCCAGCAAATCCTGAACTAAAGAAATATGTTAAGCAAATTGAAGGTAAAATTGGCAAATATCTCTGCGATGGCTTTATTTCTGAGGTTTCATTCAAAGGACGTGATTGGATAAATGAAATCAGCTTGAGGCTCAATCAAGGTATGGTTATTTTATTGGACTATGGTGTTTCTAGGTCAGAATATTATTCTGATGATAAAAATCAGGGATGGATGCATTGCCACTTCAAGCATCACAAGCACTTTGAACCCCTCATTTATCCTGGTATACAGGATATAACAACGTGGGTTGATTTTTCACTTATTTCTGAAACTGCGAAAGCTAATGGTATGATGGTTGATGCATATCTAACTCAAGCTCAATTTATCGTTAATAATGGTATTGAGGATGAATTTCTGGGTTTTGACAGTATGGATACAAAAAAACAGATGGAACTAACAAGACAAATTAAATTATTGACTTTACCAGATAAGATGGGGAGTAATTTTAAATGTTTGGTAATGACAAAAAATTTTCNTAANAAGGGTGCGGTTAACCAAACAGGCGATAAATCCTATGTGCTCTAGTNACAATAATCTTCTTNTATGAATACATTTCAAATCATTGTTCTCGGAATCATCCAAGGTTTAACTGANTTCCTCCCTATATCAAGTTCTGGGCACTTNATCCTCGTGCCAAAAATNTTTGGTTACACAGATCAAGGAATTGTGTTTGATATTGCTGTCCACCTGGGGTCANTGTTTGCAGTGGCNCTCTATTTCAGANGCGATCTTTGTACAATGCTTTCTTCTGTATTCAGTTTTCAGAAAAATAATAGTAATAGAGATTTAAAGTTATTTTTNTATCTTATAATTGCAACTATTCCAGCAGTTTTTGTAGGTTATTTCNTGTCAGATTTNATTGATGGNCAACTCAGAAATCCGNTGATTATNGCNTCCACTCTGTCTTTTTTNGGGGCGCTGATGTGGATTGCCGACAAAAAATCAGTACGTAAAGATACTATTTATAANCTTGATTTTCCGAAAGTGGTCATCATTGGTATTGCTCAGTCAATAGCTCTCATNCCAGGTACTTCTNGATCNGGTATAACAATGACCGCCGCNCTNTTTCTTGGGTTAAAAAAAGAGGATGCTGCAAAATTTTCATTTCTTTTATCNATACCTNTCATTCTATTAGCATCTTGCTATAAATTTTTTCANATATTATCCAATGGAATCCATGTAATTTGGNGCGAATTGTTCATAGGNGCAGCTNTAGCTTTTATTGTTGCTTATTTTAGNATTGGGATTTTNATGANGATAATNAGAAATTATGGCTTGGTACCATTTGCAATTTATCGAATAATTTTGGGNGTNGNTATNNTTTATTTATTTCTCGACTGATTAATCTTATTCTTTCTTGACTNATTTTTTCCCTTATTTTTNTGGGATTNGTTTCATCATTAATAATTTTTTTCGTCTGGACGTTATTACAANCTACGATNATTTTAGCTATCNTTTTNAACATNTTTTGATTTTTTTTNTCNNTATCCAAAATTGAGTATGCATCAAGTANAGTATTGAATCGNTCGGTTCTTCTGAATGCATCNGAATCNTCCAATAACTCTANAATTGATTTTGCCTCTATAGANTCAGCCTGATCNAGAATGTTTTTATATTTTATAAAAATGCTGGATACTTCAGANAATCTTCTAGGAATNGGTAATCTTTTTTTGAAGACTATCTAAAGTCTTTTGAAAATTAATCTGNATTTCATCATCATCAGAGGTCTTNGCTCGCTCAATATCATAAATAAAGATTGAGAAGTTAANAGCAGNATCANATGANTGGTTCGCAATTTTTTTTAGNGCACTAAAACCATGTTTAATTTTAGCATCCTTGTTGATATAAAGTTCTGGGAAAAGTCTGATTAACGCACCACAATTTTGAAGAGTACTAAAAAAAACATGTGGATCATTCCCACTGAGCGCCTGTTCCATTTCCTTCCATACTCTATCTGAAACCAAATGATCCAACTCGCCATTATCACTGATGCTCTTCATAATTTTTTGGGTATCAGCATGAANACTAAAANCTAACTGATNAAATCTTGCGGCAAACTTTGCNGTTCTGAGGACACGAACTGGATCTTCATNAAAAGCTTTTGAGACNTGNCTCAATTTTTTGTTNTTAATATCATCNAGNCCATTGTAGGGATCAATCAAGTTATCATTNNTATCAATAGCCATAGCATTAATAGNGAGATCTCTNCTCTTGAGATCTTCAAGTAAGGTGACNTTTTTTGAGGTATTAAAATCAAATCCATGNTAACCGGGCTTAATTTTTCTTTCAGTTCTNGCTAAAGCATATTCCTCCTTTGTNTCTGGGTGCAAGAANACAGGAAAATCTTTACCTACAGATTGAAAGCCNCGCTTTTTCATCTCCTCGGGCGAAGANCCCACGACGCACCAATCTTTTTCTTTGATTGGAAGCCCTAAAANTCGATCTCGAACTGCACCACCAACGAGATANANTTCCATGANNGTATTATTGGATCCTTAGAATTAATGTTCTATTTTCTCTTTCAAACATGAGNTAGAGNATATCATTGTTCTGGGCAATACTCTCAAGTTGNTGNATGTTTTCAACCCTCATTCTGTTGACTGCGACGATTAAATCGCCTTTCTCAAGACCCCTTTGATCAGCTGGTGAACCAGATTCAACATCAGTGACTTCCACGCCTGCTTTATTTGCTGAGGACGAAAATTGAGCGCCTACCAGTCCAGGATGTATATCAGAACCGATTTGCCTTGCAATTTTCTGTTGACCGAGAACNGCATTTGTTTCAAGTTTAGTGGATTGCCTGATAAATTCTATTGTTACTCTCTCACCTGAGCCTTTCAAGCCTATTGCGTTTTGAAGATCTCTTGCGNTTGAAATTCTTTCNTCATTAACTCTAATAATGATGTCTTCCACTCTAAGTCCAGCTTCTTCTGCAGCTGAACCTGGTTCAATTGCTGTTATCATCGCNCCGCTTTTAGAATCGACACCAAGAATTTCTGCATTCTCTTCGTCAATTGTATGTATTGAGACACCCAATAATCCTCTTCTCACTTCCCCAAAATCAAGTAGCTGGCTCATAATTGACTGAGCAATTTCNGACGGAACTGCAAATCCAATACCAACGTTTCCTCCAGATCGGCTAATAATTGCAGAGTTTATGCCAACTAATTCACCTNGCATATTCACAAGGGCTCCACCTGAATTTCCGGGATTAATGGATGCATCTGTCTGGATAAAGTCTTCGTACCCTGACGAACTGATTCCTGTTCTGCCAAGAGCGCTTACGATTCCTGATGTAACTGTATTTCCCAGGCCAAATGGATTTCCAATTGCAATCACAAAATCACCCACCTCAACCTGATCAGAATCTCCAATTTCTATATCAGTTAAATTTTCAGCTTCGACTTTTAGAACAGCAATATCTGTAGCTGGATCTGATCCAATAATTTCAGCATCTAAAGTATTTTCATCGATCAGAGAAATTTGAATTTTATCCGCTCCAGATACGACATGATGATTTGTTANGATATAACCATTTTTTGCATCTACGATGACACCTGAACCAGCGCTTTGAACTTCCCTGGAGTTATTGGGAGTATTTGGTGCACCAAAAAAACGTCTAAACATTTCATCATCATAAGGACTTCGAGATTTTACTGTTTGGCTTACTCTTATATTTACAACTGCTGGCGCTACTGTTTTTACTAGTGGCGCAAGACTTGTTATTAGAGCACCTTCTTCATTTTTTGGAATTGCAGCATGAGAATATGAAATCAACGAGATGATAGCTATACCTAAAATCATTCTTTTTAAATTTTTTATCACTTATTCTTCCTCTAAATTTTTCTATACACCTGTCTATTTCTCTCTAATATACAAGTAACCTTTTTATTATACATAGAGAATTTTGGATCTTTTTGGTGCATTTCAAGTTTTCACTAAAAATTCTTATTGATATTTAGAATTTCTTAATTTTATTAGTTTTTATCTAATACTACATGTTGATTTTTTTTTTAATAAAATATAATTTTTTTCAAAAAAAATTTACTATAAATTTTAATAACTTATTAAATTTAAATTTTATAAGACATTGTTTTATATAGAAAAAATAAAATTAAAAAATTATTAAAAATAATTCAAAACGGTATTGCGTCTTGACCTAAGTTAGGTTAAGTTAACACAACATCTTGTGTTTTAGATTTTTTACAAATTTTACACAAAATATAAATAAAATTATCTTAAATTTTTTCTAATTTACTTGGTAAAACGATAAAAATGGTTTCAGCAGTCAAAAATAAAGAAGACAAGAAAAGTTCACTTGCAGTAGATCTCCAGTCAACTTCTCTTGATATATGGCAGACGAAATATCAACTTAAGTCGAAAGATGGCTCAAAAATAGATAAAAATATTGACGATACGTACATGAGGCTNGCACGTGCTCTCTCCGATGTAGAAAAAGAAACCGACAAAGANANATACTATGATAAATTCTTGTGGGCATTNAGAGCNGGAGCNATCCCAGCTGGAAGAATTGTTTCGAATGCTGGNGCCGAAGAACATAAACCAGCAACTTCTACTATCAATTGCACAGTATCGGGTACAGTGTCTGATTCAATGGACAATATCCTCGATAAAGTTCATGAAGCTGGCCTCACATTAAAAGCAGGTTGCGGTATCGGTTATGAGTTNTCTACCCTGAGGCCAAAGGGTGCATATGTATCGGGTGCTGGTGCTTATACATCAGGGCCCCTTTCATTCATGGATATCTATGACAAGATGTGTTTTACGGTTTCCTCTGCTGGAGGAAGGCGAGGAGCACAAATGGGAACATTTGATATTAGCCATCCAGATATCGTCGAGTTTATTCGAGCAAAGCGTGAAGATGGCCGTTTAAGGCAATTTAATCTCTCGTTACTAATCACAGAAGAATTTATGGAAGCAGTTAAAAACAACAGAGAGTGGGATCTGGCTTTTCCGATAACCCAAAAAGAGATAGATGAAGATGGTCTAGACATTAATGACAATTCAATTTTCGTATGGCGTGAATGGCCAGAACAAAAGAACTATATAACAGATAATGAAGGTCTAGTTGCCTGCAAAATATACAAGAAAATGCCAGCTCAAAGAGTTTGGGATATCATCATGACATCAACCTATGATTATGCNGAGCCAGGATTTGTCTTGATAGACAAGGTAAACGAAATGAACAACAATTGGTTTGCCGAGAACATCAGAGCAACAAATCCGTGTGGCGAGCAACCTCTTCCTCCATATGGTTCATGNCTNCTTGGCTCTGTGAATCTAACTAAATTTGTGNTCGACCCTTTCACCNAAANTGCCANATTTGATTGGGCTGAATTTAAAAAAGTTGTGAAAATATTCACAAGAATGCTCGATAACGTAGTCGAAATTAATGGCTTACCGCTTTCNCAACAGCAGGGCGAGATCCTAAGAAAACGTCGTCATGGAATGGGATTCCTTGGCCTCGGCTCGGCAATTACGATGCTCACGATGAAATATGGGAGTGAAGAATCTATTGATTTTACTAAAGAAGTTTCCAAGCAGCTTGCTATGTCAGGTTGGGAGGCGTCTCTTGAGCTCGCTGAAGAGAAAGGACCAGCACCTATAATGAATGAAGACTTTGAAGTAACAAATGAAATGTTAAGAAAGAGACCGAAAATGCTGGATGACGGTTTCAAAGTGGGGGACAAAGTAAAAGGAAGAGTACTTCATAGTCGTTATAGTAATTACATGCAGCGCATAGCGGATATAGATCCGGAACTTGTAGAAAAATTAGCAGAGAAGGGTTCTCGGTTTACACACCACAGTTCTATAGCGCCGACAGGAACCATTGCACTCTCACTNGCAAATAATGCGAGCAATGGCATTGAACCAACATTTGCGCATCACTACTTNAGGAATGTAATCCGTGAGGGAAAGAAGACCAAAGAAAAAGTAGACGTTTTTTCTTACGAGCTTCTNGCATATAGGGCAATCATCAATGATCAGGCTATGCCCAACACAACAGATCCTGATGACCGNAANAAACTACCGGATTATTTTGTAACTGCAGAGAGTATTACACCAAAGGAGCATGTCGATATTCAGGCNGCATCACAATATTGGATTGATTCTTCAATATCAAAAACNGCAAATGTACCGACAGATTTCCCTTACGAAGATTTTAAAGACATTTATCTGTATGCCTATGAAAAAGGTCTCAAGGGTTGCACAACATTTAGATTTAATCCAGAAGCATTTCAAGGTGTTCTTGTTAAAGAAGATGATCTCAAGAATACCTCNTATACATTTACACTTGAAGATGGAAGTGAGGTCGAGTTTAAGGGTGATGAAATGATAGAGTATGATGGCGAGGTTCACTCTGCTGCAAATCTGTTTGATGCCTTAAAAGAAGGTTATTACGGCAAATTCTAGCCAGAATTGAGCAAAAGAAGATTTCTATGAAAAAAATTGATAAAAAAATAGTAGGTTATTCTGTAAATCAGCCATCCCAAAATTCTGATTCTAAAAAAAATACACAAAAAGAAGAACCTAGGGAGCATCGAGCCGAAGTAATTCGTATGCATGAAAAGCTTGAGCGGCCTGAAATACTCGTTGGTTCAACTTACAAAGTCAAAACACCCATCTCTGATCATGCTATGTATGTCACAATCAACGATATTGTTCTGAACAAAGATACAGACGATGAAAAAAGAAGACCATTTGAGATNTTTATTAATTCAAAAAATCTTGATCATTATCAGTGGATTGTAGCGCTAACAAGAGTTATATCTGCNGTATTTAGAAAGGGCGGTGATGTTACTTTCTTGGTTGATGAGCTAAAAGCTGTTTTTGATCCAAGAGGAGGTTATTGGCAACCGGGCGGTAAATTCATGCCGTCTATTATTGCTGAGCTTGGTTATATAGTTGAGAAGCATCTCATATCTATTGGATTGCTTTCGACCACTGAGCTTGATGAGCATCAGAAGAAGCTTCTTAAGCAAAAACGCGAAGAATTTGAGAATGCAAAAAAACAACAGGACGCATTNTCAAAATCTGATTATCCTGACGGTGCACAACTATGTGCAAAATGTAANGATACGGCNGTAATAATGCTTGATGGTTGTATGACTTGCTTGGCTTGCGGCGAC
>PBVS01000015.1 GCA_002728725.1 Woeseiaceae bacterium | reverse complement strand
TTAGACAAATTTTGGGTAAGCAAGGTAGCTAAAAAGCAAGAACTAGTTACAGCTTAAAAAGCTACTACTTAACTAACTCATTGTATGCTGCAGTGAGCATGCCATCTGGGCCGCCAATGCGTCGCCCACTATCCCATCGTTTATCATAATCTTCAGTGACATCAGAACTCAAAATTTCATCTAAATTTTTTCCCTCCTCGATCATTGACATTATCCTAGATTTAATCTCATTAAGCATTGTGATTGCCAGCTTGACTGTCTCAACATTTGTTTGTTTTCCATGACCAGGAATTATTTTTGTATTTTTATCACATAGCTCGATCAGCAACTCATAAACTTTGATAGTCCCAATAAAACTGCCTCCATTATTTGTATCGATATAAGGATAACTTTCAGACCTGAAAACATCTCCAGTGTGAATAACATTTGCGTTAGAAAATTTTATAAAAGAATCATTATTGGTATGTGAATTAGGCACTTTAAAAACATGGACATTTTCATCGTTTATATGAAAATTTATGTCTTTGCTGAATGTGACAAAAGGAGGAGTTTGATTATATCCAGCAATTCTCATTTGAGATCTTACGTTTTCATGACCAACAATGAGTGCACCACGCCTACCAAAATTCTCATTTCCGCCAGTATGATCAGGATGCATATGAGTATTGATTATAAATTTTATTGGCTTGGATGAAAGTGTGCCGATTGCATCAATAATTTTCTCTGTAAGAGGTGCATACTGATCATCAATGAGCAAAACCCCATCTTCACCATGAATTACACCAATATTTCCTCCTCTTCCTTCAATATACGAAACATTCTTACTCACTGGATGAATGATCATTTTTACATCGGAGAAATTCTGAGCAAGATTAATTGATGACATACCAAAACAAAGCGAGAAAATTAAAAATAAATAGTTATGATTCACCTAATGCCCTCCTAAACCAATCATCAATAATTAAACTAACATAAGCTTGCATGTAAACAAAATAAGAAGACTTACAGGTATCAAATTACAAAAGGCCAAACTAGTTATAAATTGATGTATTTAATTACTTCCTGGCTACACATGTATCCAGGCGTCCCAGCTATCGATCCACAAGGATATGTTCCCGCACCACAAATAAAAGCATTTTCGTTATCAAGCAGCCTATAAAAATGATTTTCAGGATCGCTGGAAAAATTTCGATCAGAAAATGTTTGGCCGCCAGTGAGAACTGTATGATCAATATTACCGCCAGGAAAATGAAAGATATCTTTAAGATCTCTAGGGGTAAGCAGTCTTGTCCAGATGCAATCCTCTGGATTTTTGATATATTCAAACAATTTTTTAAGCGCATCTTCCTTGACTGATTGTAGGTCAGCTCCACTGTTGTTTAAAGAAAAATTCTTCATAAATACAGCAATTCGGTCATAAGGTTCGTTGCAATTCATCATCCTCATTGCACCACCCTCACAATATATTTGCATGTAACCAGGATCGTAATTCTTATTTTGATCAAGAACGCTTAAAGTTGATTTTTCAAAACTTTCTATAGAATTTACGGAAAATAGAAATCTAAAGGCAGCATCAGTGTCAGGAAGATTTGTTGCATCTTTCCACTGAATTGGGTTTTTAAAGACAACATTAAGCTTACCACTGCTACCAATATAATTTTTTTCAGTGTGCAATTTCTGATCGCTTATCATGCCTAGTGCCGTTTTTGGGTCTGTTGCAAAAATTATGACATCATATTTATGTTTTTTTTCACCCTCTGGTGAAATAAAGATCGCATGATTTTTTTCTAGATCGACTTCCATTAATTTACTCGATGTTTGAATAACAACACCTTGCGTGCGATTAATTTCACCTAGTTTTTCCGTTAGCTTCCAGATTCCGCCCTTAACAAACCCATAATACCCATCAAATACAGATCCTGAATCCATCACCGGGAGAGTGAATGCAGAATATGGCTCATCTAATGAGACAGGACCACTCTCAGAGATCGTCATCGCCATATACATTTTTGATTTTTCACTTGTTAGATAATGATTTAACAACTCTCTTGCAGATCCTGTAATCCAGAGTTTTGTTAACTCATCACCCAATATTGCTTTTGCGCTCGATAAACATGGAGGTCTTGCATCTCTGTAACCTTTTTGCAGATAATGGATTACTTTATTTTCGTCTTCACGAAATGCTCTAACATCCCCCCTTTCGCCCCATTTTTTTGCTAACTCTAAATCCAATTCTGCCGCATCACGATATATCATCGTAGCGTGTGTATCATCAGGAAAATGAACCAGTTTTGGATGTGTAGGTACAAAAGTATCCAGAACAGAAGAAAGGCCTGTTTCTTCAAAAATAAAATCTTGCATTAACCCTAATACCGACGCCCCTAATGCATAATGAAAATTCTCTCCATTAATTTGAGCAACTTCAGATATGCAGGCACCTCCAACTCTCTCACTTTGATCTATCAATGTTACATTGACACCAGATTTATTAAGATAATTGGCTGCAACTAGACCATTAATTCCTGCTCCAACAACAAGGATTTCTGATTTTTTCATTGCTCTTGAAAGTAGTTTAAAAGTCGAGTTTTAACATTGCTTTGAAACTTCTTTCTGCTGATAGCATCGAGTCTGAAGGATCATCTCTTTCTACGAAATAATGCTTGAGCCCAGAAATTTTATTTAAGCCAAAGATTTCAGAAAAATCAATAATCCCATCACCCACATCAGTCATCATGGTGTTTGATGCCATGTCTTTTATATGCCAGAGTGGAAAACGACCGGGATATTTATTGATGTATGACTTTGGATCTTTGTTTGCCTTGTGCACCCAGTACATATCAAGCTCAAATGACACATTATTCGGATCTGTTTTATTGAGCAGAAGATCCATGGGAACCTCACCATCGAGGACTTTGAATTCAAAATCATGATTATGATATGCAAATTTCAGTCCATTTTGATTGCATTTTTCACCAAATGAATTATACAAATCAACGTACTCGCGATACTGATCGATATTTTGTCTCTCTGATTCAGCCAGCCATGCCATAACAATGTGCTCGTGTCCGACTTCCAATGCTGTATCGATGGCTTTATTAGGATTATTGTAAATTGCGTCCATCTCGATATGTGTGGATGGTGACTTCAAGCCATTATCAGAGAGAATTGCTTTTATTTCTTTGGTTGTTTTTCCGAAATATCCAGCAAATTCAACTTCCTTATAGCCAATCTCTGCGATTCGCTGAAGAGTCAATGGTACATTTTTTTTCATCAAATCTCTGACGGTATAAAGCTGTATACCAATATTTGCTAAATTGTTATCCATAAGATTTTTTGCATTCAATGAATTATAGGGACTGACCATCGAAAAAGTACCACATAAAAGTGAATTCTTTAGGAATTTTCTTCGATCAATATTTTTTGACTTGATCATATTATATTCTCCCTTCTTGAAGCATTTCTACTGCTGAGTCGGCTGCACGAGCAGTCAATGCCATATAGGTTAGCGATGGATTCTGGCATGCACTGGATGTCATACATGAACCATCAGTTATAAATAAATTTGGAACATCGTGACATTGATTGTGTTTGTTCAAAACAGATGTATTGGGATCACGCCCCATCCTTGCCGTACCCATCTCGTGAATAGCAAGTCCGGGTGGAGCTGAATTATTATAAGTTGTCACATCAACCATACCAGATGCCTCTAACATCTCTTTGGCATCTTCTGCCATCACTTTTAACATTTTTAATTCATTTTCTCTCAGTACACATTCTATATTTAAAATAGGAATACCCCATTTGTCTTTTTGCTTCTGATCAAGCCAAACTTTATTCCTTTTATCTGGCAACATCTCTCCAAAACCACCCAAACTGAATGTCCAAGGACCTGGTCTTTTTAATTGCTCTTTCAAATCAACGCCCAACCCTTTTATAGATCTTCCTCTCTTCCATCCAGGTCGCTTTCCACCCCCTTGAAAACCGAAACCTCTTAAAAATCTATCGTCTTTTTTATCAATATTGTGATATCTCGGTATGTATATACCGTTTGGCCTTCTTCCTCTAAAGTATTTATCCTGAAAACCAGGATAGACTCCATTCGCCCCACTCTCAAATATATGATCCATAAGATAATGACCGAGAACTCCACTTGAGTTTGCAATTCCATTGGGAAAACTTTCAGATTTTGAATTTAACATTATTTGAGTTGTGCCCAATGTTGATGCACAAAGAAAAATTATTCGGGCATTTAATCTAGAAAATTCATTTGTATTAGAGTTCACTACATTAATTCCACTAGCCCTCTTATTCTCCTTATCATATTCAACACTGTGAGCAATGGAGTCGGTAAAAATAGTCAAGTTATTGGTCCGCCTTGCCGCGGGTAATGTTGCTGACAGTGAACTGAAGTATGCACCAAACGAACAGCCTCTCTCACATTCGTCTCTACTTTGGCACTGCCCTCTACCCAGCTCGAGGTGCTCTTTGGTAGGTTTTGTAAGATGAGCACATCGGCCAATAATCATCTTTCTTCCAGGAAATTTATTTTCTATGTTTTTCTTTACCTCTAACTCAACACAATTCATTTCCATTGGGGGAAGGAATTTACCGTCTGGTAATTGTGGCAAACCTTCTTTTGAACCGCTGATTCCTGCAAAGGTCTCAACATAATCATACCAGGGTGCAATGTCTTTATACCTGATAGGCCAATCTACTCCATTCCCATCGATCTTATTTGCCTCAAAGTCCATTTCACACCATCTGTAACTTTGTCTATACCAGAGCAAAGATCTGCCGCCTAATTGATAGCCCCTAATCCATGAAAATGGCTTATCTTTTTCTGTTTTATATGGATTTTCCTTATCACTAACAAAAAAATGTTTAGTAGATTGGTTTAATGCGTAATTTTGCTGCTGAATAAAATATTCATTATTGAGCGTGTCTTCGGGAATTTTGCCATGATAAGGTAAATCCCATGGCGCTTTACCTTCACCTAGATAATCTTTCCCATGAATTGTATTCTTTCCTCTCTCAATGAGGGCAACTTTTAAACCTTTTTCACAAAGCTCTTTTGCAGCCCATCCTCCCGATATACCTGAACCAACTACAATGGCATCGAAGTCATTAGAATTTGAATTTATGTTTTTCACGTTGACCATACTCGATCATCTTCATTCAATGTTGTGCAGCCTCGATATTGACCGGGCATTGGGTCATATCTCAATTCAACCGAACCTCCATACTCGGAAGTATAGTAACCAGATATCACAAACCATTTTAACTCCGAGAAAAAATTAGACTGGGAATTCTTTTCTGGATGATCATCCAAATCAGTCAGTATTTTGGTTTGCTCTTCGGCTGAACAGTCTATAAATGATTTGCGATGACTATCTATGGCAAGCTTATCAATTGAATTCAGTCCACTGCGATATTTTTCCTGAGTTTTTACTGAAGCCCATTCGCTCAACATTGTATCGATAAATCTATGAACTCCAATATCTGCAGCACCCGCAGTATCGGTTCTTGGTATGATTAAATCAGCAATCCTTGTGAGCAGGATGTAATTTTTCCTTGCGAAAAAGCTTGCTTTGTAATCGATCTCATCAATCTCAAAAACACTCATTGCGCTCTTAAGATGAGAGAGAGGAAGGCTTACACCTAATATCAGTGCAGTATTTTTTAGAGCTTCTCTTCTTGATATTTTCATATGCTTACAATCTATCCATCAACCGAAGCAAGTAAATCACGGATTGCTTCTTCTGGATCTTTTCCTTTCGGCCAACATTCTAAACCGATGTGGCCATCATATTTTAATTTTTTTATTTCCTTAAAAATAAAATTATAGTTTAACTCACCTGTACCTGGTTGATTTCTTCCTGGTACATCTGCAATTTGTATATAACCTACCTGATCAAATCCCGATTTTAACTCGTCTATCAAGTTACCTTCTGTGAGTTGCATGTGATACAAGTCCCAATTAATTTTGATATTTGGCGAATTGATTGTACGGCAAATAGAAACTGTATCCTTTGAGCCATTTAAAAAATGCCCCTCATGATCAACAGGATTGAAAGGTTCAATAATCATTGTTTTTCCTGATTCCTCTAAAATGCCTCTCACGCTGGCAAGTGCGTCCATATAGTTGTTTACACTCTTTTTTTGTGAGTATTTATCTGTAGTTTGATGTCCAACTACAGTGAACATGGGTGCACCGAGAGTAATCGCTGTATCAATGGCCCGAATAATGGCTTCTTTAAATTTCTTGTGATTGTCTGTTAAAGCTAAACTCGGACCCTGCCATGCAGTAAACTGAATAATGCTAAGGTTGAGATCATTGCACAATTTTGCGATTTGATTGACATCTCTCTTTTGATCTTGATAGTCCCAAAATTCGACCGCACTAAAGCCTGCATTCGCAGCAGCTCTAAACCTATCCATAAAAGTTAAGTTTGTCCACCACGACTCCATATTGCACGCAAAATATGCTGGGATATTTTCATATCTGGTTGTTCTTTCCTCTTCAGCTTTTATNATCGAAGAAGCAAGAACAGAAAGGAGTGAGGTGCTGATTATTTGCCGTCGACTGTATTTCATTTATCCCCCATAAAAAAATGCGTAATCATCAAACTTGACTCTATCTAACGAAATTGGATCTGGCAAATAATTGTTAATTATTATATTAATAGAATGTAAATATTTAAAAAANGGATTANAAATTATAATGCAAGCAAACAATCAACCAAGACTATTTATGGCCAGTTGCATATCTCTATTGCTAACCGCCATGACTTTTGCAATCAGAGCTAGACTAGAAACCGTTTTCGGGCCAGCAGGAATTGGATTAACTCTTGAGCAGATAGGCTATGCTTTTATGCCAGCTTTTTGGGGTTTTACACTAGCAATGATACTTGGAGGTCCAATCGTAGATTACATCGGATTAAAAAAAGGTATGTGGGCGGCTTTCATATTACATGCCATTGGGATTTTTCTAACTTTGTTTGCTTATGATTTTTCATCTTTATTTTTGGCAACTGTTTTAATGGGATTTGGTAANGGCATGGTAGAAGCTGTATGCAATCCAATGGTGGCATCCATGTATCCTGAGCAAAAAACCAAAATGTTAAATCGTTTCCATATGTGGTGGCCAATTGGTATTGTTACNGGTGCTTTTACCGGAGTGATATCNATGGATATTCTCGGGTTTGATTGGCAATATATGGTGGCATCATTATTTATCCCTCTACTTTGTTATGGCTTTCTATTTTATGGTCAAGATTTTCCCGAGACTGAATTATCAAAATTAGGGATAAGCCAGAAACATACACTAAAAAATATAGCTACACCTTTATACCTATTCATAGCATTTTGCATGCTTCTTTCCGCAACCACTGAATTAGGGACAACCCAGAGGATTGAATCTTTATTAAGAGATACAGGTGTGAATGCTTTATTAGTNCTGGCATTCATAAATGGAATAATGATAATTGGNAGAGCATTAGCCGGCGAGGTATCCAAAAAGATTTCTACTTCAGGTATGTTGCTGCTCTCCTCAATTTTTTCATTTATTGGCTTGCAGCTTCTCTCGCTTTCATCGGGCATGCTTGTATTTATCTCTGCAGGTATATTTGCTATCGGAATCACATTCTTTTGGCCAACAACACTNGCTTACATATCTGAGAATATACCTGAGAGTGGAGCTTTTGGATTATCATTGATGGGTGGATTGGGGATGTTCTCAGTTTCTCTTGTTCTGCCCCTTATGGGCCAGCTGCTTGATAGCGCCTCTAGCAAGGAGGTAATAGAAACAATCAGTATATTGCCATTCATCCTGATATTTCTTTATGGCACTTTATTCATTAAGAAAGGCTAGAGTTTTAGATCAGTCCAAACAGAATCTTTTGAATTTGATTCAATNGCTGCCTCAATAAAACTTACTCCATACAAACCCTCTTTNGAAGTAGGGTATAAAATATCTTTTGATATGGGTTTGCCAGAAATTTTTGCAGAAAATTCATCTGCGACTTCACGATAAATATTTGCAAATCCCTCTAAGTAACCTTCTGGATGTCCCGCAGGTATTCTTGTTAAACGGGCCGATTGGTCTCCAACAAAGCTGCTGCCTCTCGTTAATCTTCTCGATGGCTGGTTCAAAAGATTAAGAATTAACTCATTGGGATTTTCTTGTTGCCAAATTAATCCACCTTTTTCGCCATATATTTGTATTTTCAAATTATTTTCATTTCCTGGGGCGACCTGACTCGACCAAATCATACCCTTTGCTCCAGACTCATATCTCATTAGTATGTGTGCGTTATCATCTAACTCTCTTCCTTCGACAAAGCATGAGAGATCTGCTGAGATCTTATTTGGCAACTGCTGAGTGACAAAATGTGCCAGATGAAATGCATGCGTTCCTATGTCTCCAATTGATCCTCCAATACCTGATTTTTTTGGATCAACTCGCCAGGATGCTTGTTTTTGTCCTGTGTTCTCTATTGGTTCTGTCAGCCAATCTTGAATGTATTCCACTTTTATTATTCTTATGGATCCTAATTCGCCTTTTTTNATTATTTCTCTTGCCTCACGAATCAACGGATAGCCAGAATAATTGTAAGTAACTGCAAAAATAAGATCTGAACTTTCCGAGATATCAATTAATTCTTGTGCTTCTTNAGAGTTCATTGTCATCGGTTTATCNCAAATGACGTTAATACCAACTTCCAAGAATGCTTTTGCTATGGGGTGATGCAAGTGATTAGGTGTAACGATTGAAACGAAGTTAATACCGTCATCACGTTGGCTTTCTGAAATAGCCATCTCTTTGTAATCAGAATAACTTCTGTCTTCTGGTAGGCCCAAATCGAGCGCAGATTTTAAAGAGCGCTCTGGATCAGAACACAATGCTCCGGCACAAAGCTGAAATCTTTCATCCATTCTGGCGGCTATACGATGGACTTCACCTATAAAAGCNCCCTCTCCACCACCAACCATTCCCANTTTAATTTTNTCCATCTCGATTACTCTCGACTCAATCCTAATATTTCTTTATTGCTGTCAATATCTCCTTCACTGCCTGCAAAATCATCGAATGCTTTCTCTGTCATACGAATCATATGATCCTTTATAAATCTAGCACCCTCTTTTGCGCCATCTTCAGGATGCTTAAGACAGCATTCCCATTCTAAAACAGCCCACCCATCGAAATTGTATTGAGCTAGTTTAGAAAAGATCTTTTTGAAATCGACTTGACCGTCTCCGAGTGAACGAAATCTTCCGGCACGATTAATCCATGATTGATAACCACCATACACACCTTGTTTTCCAGTGGGATTAAACTCAGCATCTTTTACATGAAACATCTTTATTCTATCGTGATAAATATCAATATGTTCAACATAATTGAGGCACTGCAAAACAAAATGACTGGGATCATAGAGCATATGACATCTATTATGNTGATTNACTCGATCTAAAAACATTTCAAAAGTTATTCCGTCATGNAGNTCCTCACCTGGATGAATCTCAAAGCATAAATTAACNCCTTCTTTATCAAAAGCATCAAGAATAGGNAGCCATCNCTTNGCTAGCTCATCGAAAGCCGTATCTATTAAGCCNGGTGCTCGTTGTGGCCATGGATAGATGTATGGCCATGCCAATGANCCAGAGAAAGTTACATGCTCTTTTAGCCCTAGATTACTTGACGCTTTNGCTGCCATCATGAGTTGATTAATGGCCCAATTTTGTCTTTTGGTGGGATTATTATGGACACTTTTATCTGAAAACGGATCAAATAAAACATCATAGGCAGGATGAACTGCAACTAATTGACCTTGTAAATGAGTAGATAATTCAGTAACTTGTGTATTATNTTTAATTAATTTTCCATTAATTTCATCACAATATATTTTGCTTTNNGAGGCCANNTCTAGATCAAACAGNCTAGTNTCCCATGATGGTATCTGNAATCCAACAAATCCCAGTTCAGACGCCCATTTTGCGATGCTTTCTAGATCATTAAAAGGAGGTNCATCACTGGCAAATTGAGCTAAAAAAATTGCTGGTCCCTTCATTTTTTAATTCCTTTTTTTGTTTTAGGCTAATATCTACGATGACCGCGTTCAATGTATTCATCAAAATCATTTTCCTCATAAACCTGTCTGTAAAATGAATCTGGATCACACAATAAAGGAAAGACAACTGTTTTATCTTCAACCTTTCTCCATTTAGCTGATGATATAAGCGGTGTTTTGTAGTTTTCAGGATCATATAAAGTCATATTTACATGCAATATGCCCTCGTCGTCTAGTTCAAAAGTTTCTAAAACTCTGGCATTTTCTGAAATTGGATCGCCCATAAATCCTCTTACAGAGGGCATGAGGTTTGTTGTTTCAACACTTAATACCCCGTTATTCCATTTTCCATGTGAAAATCCCAAAGGATACCAATCTGAATACTCAGGGGGTTTTCTGTCATCTAAATAAATTCTTCTTACTTCTGAGCTAAATATCATAGTTAGCTTGTGCTCGTCTTGGAAGATTTCAGGGGCACTTCCATAACCATTCACTAATCCAGATGAAACGCAACGCTGACGTGGTAAATCCANCTCGACGTTAAAGTCTTTATTCCATTCTTTTGCTTTTTCAGTTAAATCCGCAGTCCATCGCCTCATGCCTCTCTCAATCAAACCCCATTTGCCNGTAAGGTNTTTAATTTCATCTGAGTGATTTTTATTCTGNGAGTTATTTTCTATTTTGGTTGCAGACCAAGTGCCTGTTGGGTATGGGCAACCTAANGGAATTTTTTCACATANAAGCTGCTGNTCATCNCTCAATTTACNNTCTGGTCCGAAGCTGCCTGNCATNTGATTATTTTCAATGTTTCCNCTGAAATATCTTTGAAATGGCATACTAGCTCCAGTCCAGTCATCAGCCACCATTAATATTTGTTTGCCATCAATATTAATTTCAATTGGCCCTCCTTGAATATAAGCTGTATATACTCCATTTTCATTTTGNATTTTAAGCTGGCCGTCCTGGTTCCTTTTGCCGCCCGTTTCTTGATTGATCCTCAAAGCCCAGTTGCCANTCAAGCTGTCTTCTTGAGCCAATAAGTGATTCACGGGTAGAAATAAGAAAGCAATTAGAAGAGTGTTTTTCATATTGATCTATAGAATTTAATTCACNCCAGGAACCTTATTTTCTAGAATTTTTCCGTTACTCATAATTATTTTACGAATAAATAACTTTGGTGAGCCGTCGTANGTTGGNTCNCCGGACATTATAATTTTTTCTCCGACTTTCAAGGTTTCCCTCGTCCAGCCTGCCCGTCTCAACATTGAAGGGTTATGACCATGTGTATTCCATATTACCTCTTNACCATCTTCGCTCGTAACTTTTACAAAAAATCGAACATGAGGATTCTTAAACCATACTTCAGTTACTTCACCTTCAATTGTGATAGAACCATTTATATCGTATTCTGCAAACACGGAATGATGGGCAGNGCTAATTTGGGATAGCATNATTNTGCAAANNAAAAGATATAGCTTTCTTGACAAATTACCCCCTTTTAAAATGATAAATTTCAAAGTATCTTGTATTCTTTGTATAACAGAATTTGAAAAAAATTAAAATTATTTATTAAAAACAAAGTCTCGACATCTTTATTCACAGGAAGCAAATTATGACAAATAAAATAAATCGACGTAAATTTTTAATAGGGGGTACTGCTCTAGGTGTGGCCTCTGGAATATCAAACATNTCTAATGCTCAGGCCCCTTCTATAAAAAAAGGATCTGTTAAGCCAGTGGTTGTCGCCTCTGGTAATGGGCATACCATGAAAAATGGTGGAAANTTTAATTGTGTTGAAACCGCATACAACANGATTGTTAAAGGGGACGATGTTCTCGATGCCCTAATNGAAGGTGTNAATATTGTCGAACTTGANCCNCAGGATGCCAGTGTNGGCTATGGAGGNCGTCCGAATGCAAATGGAGTAGTTCAACTTGACTCTTGTTGCATGCATGGACCGAAAAAACAAGCCGGTGGCGTTGGAGCATTGGAAGGAGTGCGAATGCCCTCTCTTGTAGCAAGAGATGTAATGGAAAAAACAGATCATCATTTGATTGTGGGTAAAGGTGCACAAGATTTTGCTAGAAATATGGGTTATGAAATTGAGGATGATTTGAATTCCGACAGATCAAGAAAAATGTGGCTCGACTGGAAAAGAAGAATCGATCCAGAGCACTATTTGGATCCTGAAAAAAGAGAAGTGGCCGGAAGAAATGCCGCAATGGATATGATTAAGGAGGGAATCATTCCCGAAGACGAATACTACGGAACAATCAATTGCAATGGGATNAATGCAAATGGTGANATATGTGGAGTAACGACGACAAGTGGATTGGCTTGGAAGATACCGAGCCGNGTTGGTGATTCACCAATTCTTGGGGCAGGTCTCTATGTAGATGGAAATTATGGAGCTGCNGGTTCAACTGGCAGAGGTGAAGCGAACTTATATGGNCTATGCTCATATTTAATCGTAGAGGAAATGCGAAGAGGATCGCATCCGNTGGATGCTGGTATGACGGCTCTAAAAAGAATACAAGAAAATACCATAGAAAAGAGATTGCTGAATGAGCGAGGTTTGCCTAATTTTAGTGTTAATTTTTACGTGATTGATAAGCAAGGAAGGTTTGCTGGGGTATCACTTTATGGAGAATCCGCTAGTGGTGAACCCAGAAAATATGCTGTTTGCGATGAAAATGGCTCAAGANTGGAAGACCTAGAGCCTCTGCTTAGCGGAAGTTCAGCTTGATTTACGGGCTAGCTTATAGATATATAAGTGATAACAGTGATAANACCAACCAATAAAGCATAGGGAAGCTGTGTAACNACATGATCAATATGATCACTGCCGGCGCCNACCGAAGACAGAACGGTGGTATCTGATACTGGGGACGCATTATCTCCAAAAATACCGCCTCCNGCTATAGCTGCAATTGTTTGAAGAATAAGTGAGTTNACCTCNCCATCCGAGAGAGNNTAAGCCAACGGCAACACAATTGGTATCGTCATTGCATAAGCACCCCAAGAAGTNCCAGTAGCAAAAGAAATACTTGCTGTAACCATAAATGCAGCNAGAATTAAAGTTGTATTGCTTAGGTCTTCAGAGAATAAATCAATAATCAGATTGGCTGCACCAAGTTCTGATGTAACNGCATTGAGCGAGTANGCCAANGCAATAATCAAAAGTGCCGCCGAAACCCCCTTCATGCCAGAAACAATAATATCGCCAACATCAACCGCTGTTNTCAANCCCCCTCTCAGTNAAGAGACGATCATTAAATATGTGACTGCGAGCATNAACGCTTCNACGATNTTGACGCTACCTAAAAAAATTATACTTACTATACCAACACCAAAAATTAATAATATTGGTATCAGTAATTCAATGACAAGTGATGGGGGTTCGCTTAGTTTTAAACTAATATCAATATTATCATTCTCCGAAACAAGAGGTGAAGAACCAGGCCTTACCAAAGCACCAGTTTTTTTTACTCTTTCTTCAGCTGTCCTCATTGGTCCAAAATCAGGAATTAGCCCAGTACAGATCAATAATGTAAAGATCAATAAAAAAATTGGGTAGAAGTTGAATGGTATTGCAGCAATGTATATTGATAAAGCCTCCTCAATTGAATTTATTGGGCCTGCTTGTGCTGCAATGAGGCTTGAGACATACGCCCCCCAGGCTGTGAAAGGAAAAAGAATGCATACTGAAGCAGTTGTTGCATCAAGTATAAAGGCTAATTTTTCTCTTGGTATGAGAGACCGATCTGAAATTGGTCTTATAATTGCACCCGTTAAAAGTGGACTGAAGTAATCGTCCACTATCATAAAACCCATAAACCATGACGAAACCTCGACTCTTTTTCTGTCTTGTCTTTTCGACATCACTCGTTCTGCCAAAACAGTCAAAACACCTGATTTCTTGAATAGTTCAAATAAAATCCCAATAAGGATTATAATTTGACAGATCCAAATAAAATCAGCATTGCCCAGTGATTTTTGAAATATCTCATTTAGACCGACACCTGGAAGCATCCCAATCAATAATGTTCCAATAAATGTCCCAACAATCATTGCGACCAGAGCTGATCGAAACAGAAAAGCGAGAACCAAAGTAACCAAAAGTGGAATGAGCGGATAGAATTCCCATTGAGAAAGAAACATTGAAAAGAAAACCCCAAAACATTAGATTAGCTATATATTATCAATATTCCTGAGAAATATGTAAGAATGGTAAAGGAATAAAAATTTAGGAAATC
>PBVS01000014.1 GCA_002728725.1 Woeseiaceae bacterium | reverse complement strand
GAAGTTGAGAGGAGGAACTGAGATATACCGTATACAGAGATTGTGATAATTCTTTTTATTATGGAAAGTCTTATCACCAAGTCTCTCACCCTCAGTTTCAGCCTATTGTTTCCCTGAAATAGGACGTATGCCAGGTAAAGTACACCTATCGTCCTGCCAATAGTTGTGGCAATTGCGGCCCCTTTGACCCCAAGTTCGGGAAAAAAACCGATTCCAAAAATAAGACAAGGATCCAGAATTATATTTGTGCCATTGGCTATAGCGAGGGACTTGAAAGCTATGGATGCATCGCCCGCACCTCTGAGTGCAGCATTAAGAAGAAATAGATAAATTATGCTTGCTGAACCACAAAATAATATTGTCGTATAGCTTTCACCAATTTCAACTACTGATTTGTTCGCTCCGAGCAGTTCCAGCATATCTGCCGCAAAATGATAACCGATTATTGCAACAAAAATAGAAATAACACCACTTATCCATATGATTTGTCCCGTAATTTCGGCAGCTTCTTTTCTTTTGTTTTCGCCAANCCTTCTTGACACCATCGCTGTAACAGTNACGCCCAGNCCCATTGAAACGGCATACAATACAGTTATCAGGGCTTCGGTGATACCNACTGCGGCGACGGCATCTGTTCCAAGAAAAGAAACAAAAGTGATATCAACAACTGCAAAAATTGCTTCCATTGACAATTCAATCATCATTGGGATAGCAAGAAGAGGAAGTGCGTATTTTATCGGTGCGGTTGTGAAATCCTCATCATTTTCCTTGAGCGAATTTACAAATATTGAGAACCAACTCCGATATTTTCTATCATTAACTTTATTTTCTTCAGTCATGTTAAGGTATNTTTATTTTTCTACTCAAGCGGATATATGAGATCACTTATAAGTAATTGCTGGTTATCTTACTCTTTATTGTCTGTGATATTTTATTTATCAATTACAGAGACCAGTCTTGCCTCTAGAAATGAAGCTGAAATATTACCAAAGAATATTGAGGCTGTCCTCAATCACAGAAATCTAGAGNCTTCGTCACTTAGTGTAATGATGATTGATTTAGANTCTGATGNGGTAATTTTATCCTGGAATCCGGATACAAAAAGAACACCAGCTTCAGTAATGAAGTTATTNACAACAGCAAGTGCTCTGGATATTTTAGGGCCATCTTATAAATGGTCTACTGAATTTTACGTGTTTGGCGAAATTAAAAATAAAATATTAGATGGAGATTTGCTCATCAAGGGAAAGGGAGATCCATTTCTGACAACTGAAAATGTATGGAAAATGCTNAGAAGGATCAAACAGAAGGGAATTGATGAGATCAAAGGTGATTTACTAATTGATGATAGTTTTTTCAATCACCCAAATCATGATCCAGCTAAATTTGATAATGAACCGCTCAGGTCCTATAACGTGGGTCCCAATGCGTTATTATTTAATTTTAAATCAGTTCGATTTTTTATCGACTCCAACAAAATAAATCGCTCTGTCACAATAACAGAAGACCCAAAATTAGATAACGTTGAAATTGTCAATGAGTTGGAATTAATTGATTCTGATTGCACAGGTTACCAACGCGGCATCAGAATAATTACTTCAAAAAAATACGATAAATTGATTTTCAGGGGGTCATTCCCAACTGAATGCGAAGATTTTAGTTTATTTCGTTCGGTCCTGTCTCACGATCAATTTAACTTTGGTCTTTTTAAATCAACATGGAGAGATCTTGGAGGGAGATTCGATGGAGATTGGAAGAATACAGTTCATGACACTGAATCCTCACCTTTTTATTCACATGACTCTGTCATGTTATCGTCAGCGGTTAAAAGCATAAACAAAAATAGCAATAATGTAATGAGCAGAAATTTATTGTTGACCATAGCTGCTGAGAGTGAAGATTTACCTGCTACGGAAGAAAAAGGACGAGCAAGAGTAAATNAATGGCTTCTTCAGAATAATTTTGATGCTCAGTCATTTTTNTTGGACAATGGATCAGGACTCTCAAGAGAGGCAAGTGTGACAGTAAGACAAGTNACGGATCTTCTCAAATACGTATATCGAAGTGACTTTATGCCAGAGTTCATATCGTCACTCTCGATCAATGGATTGGATGGAACCATGTCTGATCGTTTCGAAAATGATGAAATTTCAGGAAAATTTCATATAAAAACAGGCAGTCTTGATCATGTCAGCTCGCTNGCAGGTTATATGAACTATGAAGGCAAGCGTTATGCGTTCGCAATCATACAAAATGCTGAAGATGTGCATAAGGGCTTTGGTGAGGAGGTTCAGGAAGCCTTGATGCGATGGCTTTATTCTTATGGTAACAAGGCTATTTTAGAAAATTGAGGCCTCTAATCCCGCAGCCATTAAATGACCTAATTCTTCACATTGATTCAAGGCAGCATCGCCCATTTCACCAACAATCAGTACCGGTTCGTTTATCTTTTTAAGTGATAATCCGGATAATATCTTTTCAATATTGATCACTGTTCCAGTGCCATCAGTTCCTGCTTTAACATAAATGGCATACGGAAGACCATTTACCTTGTCCAAACAATCATAGTAAATTTCATCCAAAAAATGTTTCATTGCGCCGCTCATATACCCAAAGTTTTCTGGTGTGCCCAAGATCAAACCATCGCACCATAAAACATCCTTGGATGAGGCTTTTAACGCTGATAATGATCTGATTTCAGNGTTTACTTTTTGAGCNCCGCGAATCACAGCAGAAGTCAGATTCTTTGTATTTCCTGTTTTACTGTGATGAACAATTAGTATTTTTTTAACTGTACTCATTATGGAATCATATCAATAAAATTCTAATTAGATTTAATTTTCGTTTTACTTTGTTACCTCATNAGTTTCATTGATATAATCTTCCTAGAAATAATCAAAAGGTAATAAGCACGCCAATGAAACTGAGAAAGGGGTATGATTCAGAAAATCTTGAAACTGCGAATGCGCAAACTCGCTATCAGGTCTCAAGAGACGATCTTCCACTCGCCTGTCCGACGCCAGAAATGTATCTTTGGAACTCGCATCCAAAAGTTTACCTTCCTATAGAGGACACGGGCGAGGCAAAATGNCCGTATTGTGGTGCACAGTTCTTCTTGAAGGAAGATNCATANCCTTATGCTAATTGTTACNGGTGGAGCGGGTTTTATTGGAAGCAATCTAGTTAGAGAACTGATTGATAAAACTGGCGAAAAAGTTCTGGTGGTCGACGATCTAAGTAATGGGAAAAAATATCAAAACATATCAAACCTAAATATTTCCGATTATTTGGATTATCAAGAATTCATCGATTCAGTCGATAAAAACCAATCTCTCTTAAAAGGCGTAAAATGCATCTTTCATCAAGGTGCCTGCACTGATACAACAGAGTGGGATGGCCGATATATGATGAAAACTAATTTCACGTTTTCAAAAAAACTATTGCATGCCAGCATTGAGAGTAATGTTCGGTTCATTTATGCCTCATCGGCAGCAGTTTATGGATCTTCAAAAGATTTCAATGAGCACGAGGATAATGAAGATCCTCTCAATGTCTATGGCTATTCAAAATTACTGTTTGATCAATATGTAAGAAACATAAAAAAATCAAAGGGGCACCAGATTGCTGGACTTCGATATTTCAATGTCTATGGTCCAGGNGAAAAATTTAAAAAATCAATGGCAAGTGTAATTCATCATTTCAATTCACAAATCAAAAAAAATGGTGTCGTTAATTTGTTTAAGGGTTCACATGGTTATGAGGATGGTGAGCAACGACGTGATTTTATTTTTGTAAATGATGTTTGNTCAGTTAATCTCTGGCTATATAAGAATTCACACATTTCTGGCATATTCAATTTAGGGACAGGGACCTCATCTTCATTTAATCAAGTGGCTAAAGAAGTAATCAATTGGCACAAAAAGGGGACAATCAACTATATTGATTTCCCTGAAGATTTGATNGATACCTATCAAGCTCATACCAAGGCCAATATTGATCATCTTCGCAAAGCTGGCTATGAGGGTAAATTCACTGATATTCATGATGGAATCAAACAATATTTAGANNAGATCGTTGAATAGTGGAAATAGAAAACTACTAATTATTGGGCCATCTTGGGTTGGCGATATGGTAATGTCGCAGTCTTTAATAAAAGCAATTAAAAATCGATCGCCAAAAACCATTATCGATGTGATCGCACCTTCATGGTCATTGCCAATCTCACAGCGAATGTCAGAAGTGAANAAAACAATCANATCCCCATCACAACATGGCAAAATCAATTTAAAAGACACCTTAAGTTTGTCNAAAAAAATAAGATCCAATTCATACGATGAAGCAATTATTCTTCCTAGAAGCATAAAATCAGCATTAATTCCATGGCTCGCAAAAATTCCCATAAGGACCGGTTTTAGAGGGGAGATGCGATATTTTTTAATAAACAATATGCAACCGTTTGACCATAAATTACTGGATCAGACGGTGAAGAGATATATAGCTTTATGTGGCCGCGAAGAAAATGAGGAGCCAAAAAATTTATACCCTAAACTCGAAGTAGATCAAACAAATAAGCAAAAAATTCTCAAGGATAGGAATATTCAAGAAAATATCCCGTCTATTGGCTTAATTCCCGGTGCAGAATATGGACCAGCAAAAAAATGGCCTACTTCTTATTTTGCTGATGTGGCAAGCAAATATCTTTCAAACGGATGGCAAGTCATACTTTTGGGTTCTAAGAATGATAAAAAAGATGCTGAAGATATTAAACATGAAATAAACAGCAACAACGAAAACTTGGTTGACTTGACAGGGGAAACTTCTCTTCTTGATGCAATTGATGTTCTGTCTTTTTTGGATTTAGTTTTAACNAATGATTCTGGATTAATGCACGTCGCAGCAGCTGTCAATACACCATTGGTTGCATTATATGGGCCAACAAGTCCAGAATTTACGCCGCCATTAACAGAAAAAGCCATAACTATTAGAAAAACATCTGGTTACAGTAACGTCAGAAGAGGAAATACGGACAAAGGTTATCATACAAGTCTAATTGAATTGAAGCCATATGAAGTAATTGCTGAGTTAAATAATTTAAAAACGAAATACCTTAAAAGTGTCGATAAAATTGCTTAAAAGAGTCTAATTACATGGAAAATTATNAAAATATATGTCTAATAGATAACGAAAATGCTGTAAAATCGATTAAATGTAATCAAATGTATTTAAATATCTATAAATGTCTTTAAAAGCTATTTTCTAAGAAAAAAAAGTCTATTTTTTCTTTAACTTCGTCAGTTGTAATTAAATTCATAACGCCTCGATTTCTGATTCGTTTTCCCCAAGTTACGTTATCTTCTGTTTTGCCAAAATATTTAATGCAAGCTTTGGGATAAGCATTTACGGTTAAGCCCTCATTCTTATATGGACCTGTTCTTTTCGGATTTGAAGATGCGTACAAACCAATAACCGGTGTGTCCAATGCCACCGAGATATGAACCGCTGCAGAGTCTGGTGAGATAACTAGGTTTGTATTCTTAATTAATATCACCAGATCTTCCAAAGATGTTTTGCCAATTAGATTGACGACTTTTTGTTTGCAGAGAGAAGCAAGCTCATCACCTGATTTTTTGACTAAATCTGAATTGTCGCCTGTGATGAAAACTTTGCAGTTATATTTTTCAATCAGATAGTCAATAATTTTTGCGTAATTGCCATTATTCCAGTTTCGGAAGTTATGGAATCGTTGACTGCTGAAAGGGCTTAAAACAACATTGACCTTTTTCTTTGATAGTAATGGAATGACATAAGAATTATTTTGTGAGCTCAAAGGGAGATCCCAACTAGGTTCATTGTCCTTGATATCAATTAAGCGAAGAAAATCAAACATTGCTTCCAGAACATGTTTCCCCGAGGTCTCAGATATTCTTCTATTAGAGATAAGCCACTGTAGATCTCTTGCTCTTTGTCGATCATAGCCAATTTTTATTGGTGCTCTGAGCATAAGAGAGATCAGATTTGCTCTTACTGAGGCATGCAAGAGAAGGGCGACGTCATATCTTCTGTTCTTTAGTTTTTTGTATATATTAAAATATTCACGAATTCCTTTATTTTTATCAAATATAATAAATTCGATATCTTCGATATTTTTGACCAATGTAGATTCAACTTTTCCGATAATCCATGTTATCTTTGCATTTGGATGATTTTCTTTAATTGAGCGAGCAACGGCAGTAACATTACAGACATCGCCAATAGCAGAAAGTCTTACAAGACAGATATTTTTCATGAATGCTCTTTTTAAACCAATTTATGTACAAGGATAAAGTATTGACTGAGATTGTACAAAACACCGAGCGTGGTTCAATAATATTTGATAACACAATCTTTGAAGAGGTTTCACAGGAATTATTTTCTCCCTCATATTGGCTGCANTCTAAAAAATCATCAAACGAAATTGGTGGCCGAGGAAATGTCTATTTTTTGAATGATGGTGACAAAAAATATGTCTTAAGACATTATTTTCGTGGTGGACTCGTCTCAAAATTTTCATATGATTCATATCTATGGCTTGGTGAGAATAAGACACGCTCCTTTAGAGAATGGAGGCTATTAAAATTNTTATACGATAAAAATTTACCCGTTCCAAGACCAGCAGCAGCAAATTATCAAAAGAATAATTATCTGTATAAAGCAGACATCATTACGCTACAAATTCCAGAAGTTCAGCCCTTAGCTACATTCATTGAAGAAAAAACTATACCCGATAATTTTTGGTGCAAATTGGGATATCAAATTGCAAATTTTCATTTTGTAGGACTTTTTCATGCAGATCTTAATGCATTCAATATTCAGATAGATAAAAGTCATAAATCTTGGTTGATCGATTTTGATAAGGGTTCTATTCGGGAGCCAGGGAGATGGGANCAGTCGAATTTNAATCGNCTAAAAGCATCGTTAGAAAAAATTTCTGGTAATAATCCCAAAGTTTCTTATTCGGATTTTAATTGGAATGAGTTAAATGAAGGTTATGCCCAGTTTTTTAGATCCGCATAATAATCTGTGTATTCCTCGGGAAGGTTTTTGTATTTTTTGTGAAGCCAATAATATTGTTCTGGGCACACTTTTATGTGTTTCTCGAGNAAATCGATGTATTTTTTTGTATCTTCANCTGGATCATTACTCGGAAAATCTTCAAGTGGTGCCTTAAAGGATAGAACATAATTGCCGTTCTCGAGTCGTCTCGGAAAGAATGGCAGAACAACAGCATTTCCTAATTTGGCGATGGTCGATGTCGCTATATTAGTCATAGATGGCACGCCAAAAAATGGTATCACAGAAGATTGTTTTCTATTGTAACTTTGATCCGGTGCATACCAGACAGTACCTCCATTTCTGAGGCTTCTAATCATATTTTTTATCTCACGTTTTTCTATGGCTTTTTTNGCGAAACTCTCACGNGTTGTCCGAAAAATTTCTGTGATAAATGGATTTCTGTTTTTTCTGTACACTACTTCAAAACCCGGAAATTCAAATTGCAGTAACAATCCACTGACTTCAAGAGTGGTGAAATGTGCGCTCAAGAGAATTATTCCTTTGTTAGCCTCTCTGGCCTTCGCAATGTGTTCTTTTCCTTCCCAAACAGAATTNTCATAAAGGGTTTTCGATTTNCCCCAGCGACATATCCCAAGTTCAGCAATTGATGCTCCCACAGATTCAAAATGTTCAGCTGTTATTTTGTTTATTTTCTCTCTTTTTAAATTTGGGAAGGCAAGGGAAAGATTTTTACGAGAAATTGCTCTTCTCTTGGCAAGAAATTTATGCAGAACTCTACCTAAAAATTTTCCATTATTAATCTGCATAAGATGAGGCAAAAAACTATTTACCTTAAGAAGAGCAAATAATATCCATATATGTGTATTTGATGGTTTTAAGAACTTATAAAGAGGTGTTTTATTATTAGCAGTCATATTCTAAGTGTTTTTGAGAATACAAAATTGAATATTTAGGATACAACAAATTGCAATCTTTTATAATATCAACTTATTTGCAAAGAATATTCTTTAAATTCATATACACTGATATCAATGTTTTCATAGGTTTAAAGATTAAGGCATTGAAAATGCTCCGAAAGCCACCAATATGAACTGTATCGATTTAAAACAATGAAGGTGACAAATTGTCTAAAGTAAAAACCAAAGAAAAATTAGGATTTCAAACAGAAGTCAAACAATTACTGAATTTGATGATTCACTCTCTTTACAGTAATAAAGAGATATTCCTCAGAGAGTTAATATCCAATGCATCAGATGCTGCCGACAAACTTCGATTTGAATCTCTGGCAAATGCAAAGTTGCTTGAGGATCAGCCCGAACTGAAAATTTCAATCTCCTGTAATTCAAAGAAAAACGAAGTGATCATTTCTGATAACGGCATTGGCATGTCAAGAAAAGAACTGATTGAAAATTTAGGAACAATTGCAAAATCNGGCACGGCTGAATTCTTAAGTAAACGAACGGGCGATGAAAAGAAAGATGCTCAATTAATTGGTCAATTTGGTGTTGGTTTTTATTCTGCCTTTATTGTCGCTGACAAAGTTACTGTTGAGACACGACGTGCTGGTAAAAAAGCATCAGATGGATGTCGATGGAATTCTGATGGACAGGGAGAGTTTACAGTTGAAGATATCGAAAAGTCAGATAGNGGAACAAAGATAATACTTCATCTCAAAACTTCTGAGTCTGAATATTCTGATAGACTGAGACTGGAAAATTTAATAAAAAAATACTCAGACCACATTGCTTTTCCAGTTGATCTTTTTGATGAAACAGACAAAGAAAAAGAGAAAAAGGTAATCAATAGTGCAACAGCACTGTGGAACAGGCCCAGAAAAGAGGTAAGTGATGAGGAGTATAAAGAGTTCTATAAGCACATAGCACACGATTTTGCTGATCCGGTTCATTGGAGCCATAATCGTGTTGAGGGCAAGAGGGAATATACGAGTTTACTCTACATCCCATCGCGAGCTCCATTTGATCTTTGGAATCGAGAAGCTCCTAAAGGTTTAAAACTCTATGTTAAAAGAGTTTTTATAATGGATGAAGCCGAGCAGTTTTTGCCGCTTTATCTNCGCTTTATAAAAGGAGTCATTGACTCTTCTGATCTCCCGCTGAATATATCGCGTGAATTACTTCAAAAAAATCCAGAGATTGACGCAATAAAATCCGCTTTAACCAAACGTGTTTTGACCATGCTGGCTAAATTAGCTTCAAAAGAAGAAGAAGCAGACAAATCAATTTATGAGAATCTTTGGAATGAATTCGGTCAAGTAATAAAAGAAGGTTTTGTTGAGGATCCAAAAAATATTGAAAATCTAACGAAGTTACTCAGATTTTCTTCATCTAAAACACAATCCGATCAGCAAATAAGATCGGTTCAAAATTATGTTGATGATATTAAAAAGGATCAAGACAAGATTTATTATCTCCTTGCAGACAGCTATCAAGCGGCAAAATCAAATCCTCATCTTGAGCAACTTCAGAAACAAGGAATTGAGGTTCTGTTCTTTACAGATCGAATTGATCCCTGGATGGCAGAGCATCTAAAAGAATTTGATGGTAAAGAATTTCAAGACGTGGGAAGAGGAAATTTTTCTTTACCCAAGGCAGATGAGAAAGACCAGGATGCTGTCAATAAGAGGCATAAGAGTTTTATAGCAAAATTGGAAGAAAATTTAAAAGACAGAGTTGAAAAGATTAACGTGAGTCAGCGACTCGTTGAATCAGCAGCTTGTGTCGTTCCCGGAGATAATGATTTACCACCTCAAATGAAGAGAATGCTTGAAGCGTCCGGACAAAAGCTTCCAGAAACAAAACCAATTCTTGAAATTAATATGAAACACGATTTAATGAAGAAACTCAATAAACTAGAAGATGAAGCAGCATTTTCAGATCTGGCAAGCACAATACTTGACCATGCGCTATTGTCAGACGGAGAACAGCTTCAAAATCCTGCAGATTATGTGAAGAGAATCTCAAATTTACTCATTAATTCACTTGATGCAAAATCATCAGTTAAGAAAAAAACAAAGAAGAAGGTTGCAAAAAAAGAGGGAAAGAAGAAATAAACCAATTGATTCTAAGTGATAGGAAAGTTATGAATAAAGAAAAAGATTCTTTGAAGAAAAAGCTCTCTCCAGAAGAATATCGAGTTACTCAGGAGAAAGGAACAGAGATGCCATTCACCGGAAACCTCCTGAATGAACATCGTTCCGGAGTTTTCAAATGCATCTGTTGTGANCATATGTTGTTTTCATCAGAACATAAATTCGATTCAGGAACTGGATGGCCTAGCTTTTTTGATGTGATTTCAGAAAAAAATATCAAAACAAAAGTTGACCCAAAACACATAAGANCNGATGGNACGAGCTCTGGTTTAGAAGTTTTATGNAATATGTGTGATGCGCATCTGGGTCATGTTTTTGAGGANGGCCCAGCACCAACAGGATTGAGGTACTGCATTAATTCTGTTTCATTGGATTTCGAAACTAGTCAGTCTGGTTGATCTCACTAACTTTCTTATTGATTAGATATTCAGCCTGACCTATCCAATCTTCTCTGTGTATTTGGCTTTTTAAGCCTTTTATATCTCTAGCAACAGTTTCAATCTCATATTCACTGATATTAGCAATCTGTTCGTATCTGTAGATATCGTATTTATTTAATATCTTCTCGATTGATGGGCCAATTCCTCTAATTTTTTGAAGATTGTCTCTTGATCTATAATTATTCAAGTCGATGACTGTTTTGCTTTTATTTGGCGAGTTCATTATTTCAAGGGTAGAAATAATTCTCTGCGTTTCTAGGAGTTGTTTTTTTAGTTTTTTATTTTCTTCTACTGATGCTTTATGTCGGTCAACAAGGGGACGCACTCTTTTTTTCCATTGCGTTAATTCTCTGGATAAAATTCTGATTTCTTTATCTTGATCGCTTTTTGTCGCTTTGAGTTCGCTTCTCTTTTTCTTTTTTAAATTGCTGTTATCTTCTATTTTTATTTCAATTCTTGATAATAAGCTTCTGACATCTTTTCTTATTTTGTTTTGGCTGATCTTAATTTTTTTAAGTTTCAAATTTTTCTTTCTTGAGGTATTTAAACTCTTAATAAGCAAAAGACTTATTAAGATTAGTAATATAAGAAGAAGGGNGACTATATTGTGAGCGTGTATTTCTANAANTTGGTTAATACCATTTACTAAACTTCGCATAGTAAGTTATGAAAGCTAGATCATATCCTTTATTCGTTTCAGTGCAGCAACTTTAATCACTTTTTTCTCTGGTTTTCCCTTAATTGTCATTTTTTTGCCTGAATAAGGATTGACTCCTTGGCGTGTTTTNGTCGCCGCTCTTTTTGATACCTTTATTTTAACAAGATTAGGTATAGTAAATTCTCCAGGCGACNTTCTTCCAACAAGATTCTTCTTCATTAATACTGTCATTGAGTCAAAGACGGCTGCTATATCCTTCTGTGTTAGACCTGTCTCATCAGCAATATGTTTAAGGATCTCAGATTTCTTGAGTGCCTTTTTATCGCTTACTTTTTTACTTTTTTTATTTTTCATTGATAGTTATATTGAATTGTCATTTCCTTATGTNCAAAAATTTTTCTGCAGGCAATCTATAATAAACCAAGAAACACAGAATTCTCAATCGTGTTGTGCTATTCATTCTGTATAAAACTGATGGGTATATTTAAAATTTTTAGAGCTGCCATCAATGAGCGTGACCTTGACATCGTAATTTAGTGTCTCAAGATTAGAAACTGAAGTTAGAGCNGCATAAGAGACAGAATTATTTTCGACAATCTCAAGTATTTTTATCTCTTTTTTTTGACCAAGAAGATTATTAGCAGTTACATCAATTTCCACATTACTATTTGTAAAATCCTTATTGTTTATGACCGAGACATTCAATAACACAAGGTCCTTTTTCCTCTCTATGTCATATTTATCTGCCTCAAATTCAGAGATATCTGTTGATTTATTTGTGCTGAGATAGACAGTTTGATCTTTTATGTAAAATACATTGTCTTGCGCTTTGGAAGCCAATGGAATTCTTTTTGNTTCGCCGCCACAGCCATACATCAGAAGGGGAAACAGCAATGAGATATATTTTAATTTCATAATATTTTGGAAATATTAGTTTTAGAGAGATATTGGCGTGCTACTTTTTAAAAAGATCATAACAGTTTGAATCGCAATTATGGCAAATAAAGGTGAGAGATCTAACCCTCCAATTGGACTGAATATCTTTCTATAAGGGCGTAAAAGTGACTCTGCTATATTGTCTATAAGGCCTTTAAATGGGCTGTATGAGTATGGCGCTATCCAGCTAAATAATACACTCGCAATTATCGCTAAGAAAAATATGTTTGCACTTGATAGAAGTAATTCAAATACAGCAGTAATCAAAATAGCTGATGAGGTCAAAGTTATTCCAGATAAAGAAGCAAGAATAAGAATGAGCACACATTGAAGAGCAAGTGTCACCATAAATGTTGCACTATCAAATTGCCGAAAAGAGGGAATAAATCTTCTGCTTCGATTTATCAATGGCGAAGTAAATTTCAGTATTGATTGAGAGATTGGATTTCTGAAATCTGCACCAAAAAGTGGCAGCCAAAACCTGAGAATATGTAACAAGATAATTAAATTACCAAGTGTTTGAATTAAAAANTAGAGTGCGTTTTTCATATAATTTTATNAATTGGATGAATCGNTNGAGTTATTATTTAAATTATTANCTAGNGCCAAAAAGAGCAGTACCTATTCTAATTATTGTTGAGCCCTCTTGTATAGCTGCTTTAAAGTCATCTGTCATCCCCATTGATAATGTATCCATNTCAAANTTATTTTCATTTAAATCAACAAGTAGATTNTTAATTGCNTTAAATGGNTTTCTCTGCAANTCATGTTCANATCTTATTTTTGGGATNCACATCAATCCTCTTAATTTAATTTTTGGGAGATCTTTTATTGCAAGACATAAATCCATAAGATCTTTNGATNAAACTCCTGATTTGCTGTCTTCAAAATCAACATTAACTTGGATGCAAATGTTAAGATCATCAGCGTATNTGGGNCTGTGNTTGCTTANCCTTTCTGCNATTTTAATTCTGTCTACAGTATGAACCCAGTNAAAATNNTCACTTATCTGNCGNGTCTTATTACTTTGAATANGACCAATAAAATGCCAATTTATNTCNGTATTATTTAGCGTTATTATTTTGTTGATGGCCTCTTGAACGAAGTTTTCACCAAAATCTCTTTGGCCTAAGGCAAAAGCTTCTTTTATTTTTTCTATTGAATGTTTTTTGCTCACGGCTACTAGGGTAATGTCATCTTTTTCTTTGCCATACTTTTTGGCTGCTTCATCAATAGCACAATTTATTTTTAAAAAATTTTCTTTAATCATGATTTGAAACGAGATTTCAGTAACTGATCAATAACTGTCATTCTCACGGCGACACCATTTGCAACTTGTTTCAGAATTACCGATTTAGGACTATCAGCGAGTGAGGATTCAATTTCGACATTACGATTCATGGGACCGGGGTGCATTATGATGGCGTCGGGCGATGCGAGCTTCATTCTCTTGTGAGTTAATCCAAATTCTTCAAAATAGTTTTGCGTTGTGTACTTTTCTTCAGTTGCATTAATCCTCTCATGTTGAATTCTCAACGCCATCACGACGTCAGCATTTTTGATGCCTTCATCAACGTTGTTGATACTTCTGCAAACTGGAGAGATATTTTCATCTAGAGAGAATTGTTTTGGTGATACCAGCCTAATTTCCTTCACCCCCATGGTGGTGAGTCCCTGGGCGGTTGATTGGGCCACTCTTGAATGCGAGAGATCACCAATTATCGTAACGACAAGATTTTCAAAACTTTTCTTTTCTTGACGAATTGTAAGAAGATCAAGCAAACCTTGAGTAGGATGTGAAATATTTGCTTCACCAGCATTGATTACAACGCAATGTTCTCCAATTTCCTCAGTGATTAGCTTCAGAGAGCCTTTTTCGCCATGCCTAACAATCAGTGCACTTGCACCAAGCGATTGTATGGTTTTTACCGAATCTAGAAGTGTTTCTCCTTTTTTTTTGGAGGAATTTTCAACATCGATATTGATCACATTGCAACCCAAATATTTTGCCGCAATCTCAAATGAACCACGTGTTCTCGTGCTTGGTTCAAAGAATAAATTTGCGATAGTAAGATTCTGAAAAAAATCCTTTTCTTCATCAGAAATTATTTTCGAAGAAATATATTTCTGCGCCTGATCTAACATTTTTTCAATGGCGGTTTTATCTAAATTTTTTAGTGTAAGGAGATGACAAAGCTCATCTTTTTCATTTAACTGTAATTGAGATTCATCCATAGAATTATTATACATAACATTTACTTTACTTTGATTGCGTTTGCATTTAATTGAAGCTTATGGTTCTAAATCGGAACCAACTAATTTAAAAATTAATCTTCTTCAAATGAAGTGGGAATCATCATTCTGAGACGTTAGCTCTTCTGTATGTTCCAGGGAGGGTTTAGTTCTTTAATAAGTTTTTTTTCCAAAGCCTCAATCTCGGTTATATCTTCCATTGGTAATACAAAAAATCCTATCTGATCTCTTTCCTTGGTGAACAAGTGATTAATCCTACAATTTGTAGATTGACCGCCTATGTAACAATTCCTGGGCGCTATCCTCCCATAACCATTGTTTATCCTATCCTTATAATTTGTTCTACATCTACCTATATATTTTATCTCTTTATCACTGCAGAAAGAATAAAGCCCTTTTCTCTTGAATATGCTTTCATCATTGATAGAAAAATCTGAATACGTTCTATCACCATAAGGATTTAGAAGCTTTAAATATCTTTTGTCGTTATCTAATTTTAAATCCCAGAGAAATTCTCCCACTGGAACTTCTCCATATTGTTTCAAAAGATTAATAAACTCAGATATAGATGAACTAAATTCTTTTTTATCTAACAACTTTGAAAGGGGCTTCTTATAGCTAGAAAATATATTTTCTCGTATTTCTTCTTGCTTGAAGATAGGAACCCTATAGAAACCAATTTTTTTAAGAATATTCAATACAGAATAGTGTTGTAAGATTCACGTTTTTCTAACTGTCTTTATTACTTTTTTCAAGATTGATATTAGAAAATTCCAAATATGTGTCATTGGCTCAAAAATGAAATACAAAAGAGAAAGAAATGCCAACCATCCAGTTATTTCATTGTTAAATTCAGAATAAGCAAAGATTGATATCGATATTATAAATATAATTGACAGAGTGGCTCTATTTTCTTTTCTGATGCTTCTTAAATAGTCTTTACGAGCTTCTTTCCTTTTGTGTTTATCAAGCTTTTTTTGAGCCTTGAGCTCTTCCTTTGCTTTAAGTTTGGGATCATTAGCATCAGCAAGTCTCTCCTTGGCTTCTGCAATTCTATCCAGACTTGCTGTTTTAGAGATGTCTGTCCACATTTTAATCTTTTCTTTATCTGACATTCTGCTCATTTTAATAACCTATAGATACTTACTAATTAGCAGGATTATTATAGTATATAACTAATAATTTAGGAGGCAGAAATGGATATTGATAAAGATAAAATTTATAGAATAGTTGTTGCATCGTCTGGACACTCGCCTATCCTCAATATGGTCTATGCTGAAGTTGGTGACAAGAATGAAATCTTTGGGGCATACTCTGGTGTCTGCGGTGGATTAGGAATGTTCCATCAAAACAATGAGATTGAAATAACAGTTTCAGATGACCCTTATGAATTTGACAGTGAGTTTGGAGATGATGTTGAAGAGATATCATCAAAAATAGAAGCCTTAAGATTTGAATTTGAGGAATATGACGATCTTGGAGATCTTGTTGGGCTATCAAGCGCAGGTATAGCTTTTATTGAAAATGCAACTCAAGAAGAAGATGGGTTTCTATGGGCATTTAGTCCTGATGCATCAAATGATTTCATCTATGATATTCAAGATGAATGGAACCTTAGTTTTTTTATTTGATGCAGAAAAAAAGAATGGTAGATAAAAATTTAGCTTTTATTGAGCCATCTTTCAGCAATAATTGCCGCTGAAATAGAATCAATAATCTCTTTTTTTTGTTTTTTTATAACTCCAGCTTGACGTTTAGCCTTTACGATTCTTTTTGCTTCGATGGAGCTATTTTCCTCATCAATTACATGAATCGGAATCTTTTTTTCTCTGAGATTTCTTATAAATTTTTTAATTTCATTTTCTATTGGCGATGCTGAGCCATCTGCTTGTTGTGTAACCCCAACTATAATTGCTTGGGGTTGCCATTCATCTAGCCATAGGTTGATCTTATTCCAATTTACATCTTTTTTGTTATTTTTTATGGTGCCAATNGGGCTAGCGGTCCCTGTGAGTTTTTGCCCAACTGCGCATCCAATTCTTTTCAGGCCAAAATCAAAAGCAATTACAACACCNTCTTTATTCATTTCAATTGATTTTTTTCTCGAGCATGTCAAAAAGATCGCTTGCTATATTAAGGTTATATATTGAATCAAGTTCTCTGATTCCTGTAGGGCTTGTAGAGTTAATCTCAGTCAGATAATCCCCAATGACATCAATTCCACAAAACAAAATTCCTTTTTTCTTTAATGTTTCAGAGATCTTACTGCATATTAATTTATCTCTTTCAGTAAGCTCTCTTCCTTCACCAACCGCTCCCATGACAAGATTGCCTCGATTGTCATCTTTTGAAGGAATTCTAGCCAGCGCATAAGGCACAGGCTTGCCATCAATTAATAATATTCTTTTGTCACCATCTTTGATTTCTGGAATAAAAACCTGTGCCATTGCTGAGCATGTTCCATAATTTGTAAGAGTTTCAATAATTACATTGGCATTACCATCATTTTCATCAACGACAAAAATNGACTTTCCACCCATACCATCAAGAGGTTTTACAACTATTTTTTTATGCTGTCCTAAAAATAACTTTATTTCAGCCATTGATCTAGATATCAATGTGGATGGTGTGCATTCTGGAAACCAGGCAGTGTATACTTTTTCATTCATGTCTCTTAGTGACTGTGGTTTGTTAACAATAAGAACTCCATCCTCTTCAGCCTTGTCTAAGACATAAGTTGTATAAATATATTCCATATCAAAAGGAGGGTCTTTTCGCATGAGGATGATATTCAGTTCTTTTAAGTCTATAGAGACATTTGATTTGCTCTTGTACCATTTTTTTTGATCATCGAAAATTTCAATAATAGTGGCCTGCGCAGTTGCACATCCGTCTATTAATTTTAAATCTTTTTGTTCCATGTAGTAGATTTCATAATCTCGTTTAGCGGCTTCAATAAGCATTGCCAANGAGCTATCTTTTTTCGGATNGATAGCAGAGATAGGGTCCATTACAATACCNAGCTTATATTTTGTCCTTTTCATAACTTNATCCTATCTTTTCTTCTTTGTTTAGTCAGCACGCATATCTCCCCAATGAGATTGAATTATAGCAAGCACAGCAATTGCTGCTGTCTCAGATCTTAATATCTTGGGGCCGAGAGATACACCAATAAAATCATTTTCGTAAGCTAGATGCTTCTCGTCATTTGAAATACCTCCTTCTGGGCCAATTAAGATATCAATCTGTCTTTTGGTGGTCTTGATANCNCCTATTGTGATATCTGCCGAAGGGTCCAGCATTATTTTTAAATTGTCATTTTTCTGACAAAGAAATTTACCTATTGAAATAGGATCTTCAATTAAGGGGATGTAATTTCGTCCTGATTGTTCACAAGCACTTTGCGTAATTTTTTCCCAGTGTAATTTTTTTGTTATAAGCTGATTATCCTTTATTTTAATAACGGAGAACTCTGAGTTGACTGGGGTGATTATATTTACACCTAATTCAGTCGTTTTTTGTAACAAAAGGTCCATTTTTGGTTTTTTTATTAGGCATTGTGCAATTCGAATTCTTGTTGATGATTTTTCCTCGTAACACGCTGAACTGCCTATTAACAGTGAGACATTCTTCTTATTGATTTTGGTTATGTTGGCGATATGTTCATGCCCATGACCATTAAATATTCTGATATTGTCACCGACGTTAAGCCTTAATACGTGAATTATATAATGGGCTTTTGATGCCAATGTTATCTCGTTTCCTGGATCTAGAGGGATATCTATATAGAAACGGTGTTTTGACATGATGGAATAATTTTTAATTTAAGCAATATGATGCGAATTTTCATAAAAAAATTTTCCATACATTATATCATTCATCCATGACTAACGAAGCCAATCCAATTAAAGATCAATCTTTTCGAATAGATAAGNAATCTTACCTCTTAAAAAATGCGGAATATNTCAATTCACCNAATCAGGATGATCGNCGTGATGGGCAAGATCCTGAAATAATTGTAATTCATGGGATCAGTTTGCCACCAGGTGAATANGGTGGCAGTTACGTCAGCGATTTATTTCTAAATTCGTTGGATATCTCAGTGTGTGAATATTTTAAAGAGATTTCNACCCTAAAGGTATCTTCACATCTTTTTATTGATCGGNTGGGAAGAGTGACTCAATTTGTTCCNTTTAATTCGAGAGCATGGCATGCAGGAGAATCAGNTTATAGAGGAAGAGAAATGTGCAATCATTTTTCCATTGGAATTGANCTAGAAGGGCAAGATAATGATGAGTATTCAGATATTCAATACGTGTGTTTAGCAAAAACAATCAATGCACTTTTTGAGTTTTACCCAAGNATGTCTGCACGGGATATAGTTGGTCACAGTGATATCGCACCAAAAAGAAAAACCGATCCAGGACCTGCTTTTAATTGGAAGAGGCTGTANACAGAAATTAGAAGCCAATCTAAAAATCATGATTAAAAAATCATTATTGAAAGTTTTGATTCTTCTCTCTTTCGCTTCTTTTGAGGGAAATGCCAACAATACTTCCTCAGATCAGGATGAAACCATCAAGATAGTTACACTTTCCCCACACCTAGCAGAGATGATTTATGAATTGGGTTCAGAATCAAGTCTAGTGGGCGTCAGTTCATNTACANATTATCCTGAATCCGCAAAATCCATCCCAAGAATAGGTGATGCTTTTGTCCTAGACTTGGAAAGAATGGCATTACTCGATCCAGACGTCATTTTAGCGTGGGAGAGTGGAACGCCCAGAAAAGTTGTTGAAGAATTGGATAATCTGGGCTACCGATTAGAAATCATTAAATCAAATAATCTAAATGAGATCAGTGNTGCATTAAATCAAATAGGTCAGATCGTTGATAAACAGGAGCAAGCAAGAGTAATTATCAAAAAATACAGTGATCAACTGANAGATTTAAAAGAAAAATATAAAAATAAACAGAAGGTGNCGGTATTCTTTCAAATAGATCAGCAACCATTATTTACTATTGGAGGAAATCATTTTATCAGTGANATGATAGAGGTGTGTGCTGGCACCAATNTGTTTTCAGAATTAGAACAATTGGCGCCATCAGTTTCAGTCGAATCAGTAATCGCAAGAGACCCACAGGTAATTATGAGCATGGCAAAAGCAAAAAGTCAGAGCGATTTTCAATACTGGAAAAAATTTGGAAATTTGTCTGCAAATAAATATGATAATTTTTACTATTTACACTCAGATGCACTTGAAAGGCCGACCACTCGCATTATTTCAGCTGGTGAGGAATTGTGTAAGAAACTAGAAGAAGCTCGATTGAAACTGGAAACGACTGTAAAAAATTAAATTATTTTGAATCGTTGATTTTCTTTCTGTCCCATAAGACTTCATTATTGTTTGAACTCTGATTTAGAAATCTTGCAACCACAAACAACAAATCTGAGAGTCGATTTAAATATCTCAATACTTCTATGCGAATTTCTTCTTTCTGCATCAGTTCGCTCACNCGTCTTTCTGCTCTTCTGGCAATTGTCCTNGCCAAGTGACACTGCGCNGCNGCAGGATTACCNCCNGGAAGAANAAATTCTTTNAGCGCCGGTAACTCNTTATTNAGATTGTCAAGATAAGATTCTAAACGGAGAATAAAATCACTCGNTATTACTTCATGCCCTGGAATGCAGAGCTCGCTTCCAAGATCAAATAGATCATGTTGAACATTGGCTAAGTACTCCCTTATTAAATCTGGCACATTTTCACATGACAAAACAACGCCAATAGCACTATTTGTCTCATCAACTGTTCCATATGCTTCGACACGAGCGTCATGCTTCGAAACCCTGGATCCATCACCAAGACCTGTAGAACCGCCATCTCCAGTTTTCGTGTATATTTTTGTGAGTCTATTTCCCATTTTCATTACCAAGAATAATTTATATCAAAAAACACACTGCTGCCTTGCATGTTGTAATTGGCAGCTGTTTCATATTTTTTATCAAATAAATTCTCAATTTGTGTGTTAATTGATAATTTATCACTCAGCTTATACTGAGCCATTACATTCACAATAGCATACCCTGGGAGTGTCACACCGAAGTCTTTTCTCTGACCACTGGCAAGTATTGATAAACCAAAAAGAGCATCATTGAANCCCCTTGTGATGTTTAATGTAATACTCTGATTAGGTCGTCTCAGTAGATCTTGTTTTGTTACATCATTTTTTGCTTTCTGATTGATTGCATTTAAGCGGATATCAAATTTCTCTCCAGTAAACATATATCCAAGCTGGACTCCATTCATAGAGGCTTTACCAATATTTCGCATTTTGCTAGCAGATAGATCATATTCAATTAGATCACTGATTTCTGTTTTAAAAATCTCTATTTTATAAGAAGAGTTTTCACTCCATTTAATGGATGTTGATATTTGAATATCCTGTGATTTTTCAGGAAGAAGATTCACATTGCCTCCAAACCCAAATCGATCTGTCGCATCAGGTGCTCTGAAACCGCTTCCAGATGAACCTGAAATAGCAATGCGATCATTGATATCAATACCATATTCTGCATTCCAAACGAATTCATCCCCGAATGTCTCNTGATCAATGTATCGTCCAGCGAGAAATACACGGTGTTTTCCCTCTACAATGTTATCTTGAATGAAAAAAGCTTTTGTCTCTGTATCTTCNGTGAAGCCAGAGCCCCAAGCNAAGCTCGCTGCTTCTTCATCACTTATATATANACCGGCCATTAGATTATGCTTGTCNGCACTAAATTCCATCTGNCCATCAAAAATCATCCTCTTCGAAGTGACATAATCTGTTGATTGATTCTGTTGAATGTCATCTTTCATATGACTTACCAGAAGCTTACTCTTTATTGTCTCATTGATGTTGTTATTCAATTCGAATGCGGTGCTCTGATTAACAAAATCCTGATCAAGTGGTGACAAGAAGAAGTCTAAATATTCCACTTTTCCATTTGATCTCCAATGACGTATTGAGGCATCACTATTTTTAAAATTTTGTTTGAAATAGGTGTTCGCCGTAATATTTTCATAACCTCTTTTTATATCGCTGTCTTTTCTTATGGCATAACCATCGGTCTTATTTGAATCTATACTGAATCCAAATTCTGAATTTTGATTGGCGAGACCCAGATCTAGATGTGTTGTTTTGCTTCCAAAAGATCCATATCCAGTGCTTGTTTTTATCTGACTGGATTGAACTTTTCTAGTGATTATGTTTACGACACCACCAATTGCTTCGGTTCCATAGAGAGCCGATCTTGCCCCTTTAACAATTTCTATCCTTTCAATAATTTCGGGGCTTATGTTTTGAAATGCTGCTCCACCAATCGTGCCAGGGTTGATTCTGACTCCATCAATAAGGACCAATGTATGATTGCTCTCTGTGCCTCTTGTAAATATTGAAGTCGCTTGACCTGGACCACCATTTCTCCCTATGTCCAAGCCTGCTTCAAATCTCAAAATTTGCGCAACGTCTTTGGCGAGAGATAATTCAATTTGCTCCCTGTCGATCACTGTAATTGGTGCGCTGACAAGATTGATTGGAACACCTGATCTTGTTGCTGTAACTACAATATTATCAATAGCTTGAGCAACTAATAATGACGGTAAAAAAAAAGATGTGATAAAAGTAAGAAATACTTTTGTGTGTTTACTAGTCATTCTGGCCCCTTTTCTTGCATCCCCGCAAGCGGATAATAATTATTAAAAAAAAAGAGGGTAATGACTTGTTTGCCTGATACCCTCCGTATCAACTTTCATTATGATTAGTCGGTCTCCGGGCTTACGAGTGGATATTTCCTGCCTCAATTCCTTCCCACGAAATCATTTTTTAATGATTATTCGCAGTGGAAAATCATCTTCTAGCGGATGATTTTATTGAGGTTTGACTCGATTACCGTTGCGGGGGCAGCTTTAGATTTTTGTTTGCACAATCACTAAATTCCCATGAATCGGAATATTTAAAATATAACGAAAC
>PBVS01000013.1 GCA_002728725.1 Woeseiaceae bacterium | reverse complement strand
ATCCCTTCAACTACTATTTCTTTTAATGCATTTTCCATTCGAGTCATAGCCGACTTTCTATTGTTTCCAAATGCAATTATTTTTCCGATCATAGAGTCATAATAGGGGGGCACACGATATCCGCTATATATATGACTATCAATTCTGATACCTGGGCCACCAGGCATATGCCACAACTTGATGTCACCAGGGGAAGGCATAAATGTCTTTGGGTCTTCTGCATTCATTCGGCACTCAATTGCATGACCCTTGATTTTTACATCTTCTTGTTTGATAGCTAATTTTTCTCCTGAGGCAATTTTCAATTGTTCTTTAACGATATCAATTCCTGTAATCATTTCTGTGACAGGATGTTCAACTTGAAGCCTGGTGTTCATCTCAATGAAATAGAATTCATTGTCTTGATATAAAAATTCGAATGTACCAGCACTTCGGTAACCCATTTCTAGGCATGCATCAATACATCTCTGACCAACGTAGTTTCTTTGATCCTCAGTTATACCTGGTGCAGGCGCTTCCTCNATAACTTTCTGATGGCGTCTTTGCATTGAGCAATCTCTCTCTCCAAGATGAATGGCATTTCCTTGTCCATCGCATAGAACTTGGATCTCTATGTGTCTTGGAGTCTCTAAAAATTTCTCCATGTAAACCTCATCATTATTAAATGCTGATCTCGATTCTGCNTGAGTCAGTGCAATTGCATTGAGTAAGGCTGCTTCTGCATGAACGACACGCATNCCTTTTCCACCTCCTCCTCCAGAGGCTTTTATGATGACTGGATAGCCAATATCTCTGGCAATTCTTAAGTTTTCATCGGGATCATCTTTGAGCGCCCCATCTGAACCAGGAACGGTTGGCACTCCTGCTTTTTTCATTAATTTTATTGCAGAAACTTTGTCTCCCATCATTCTAATAGCTTCTGAGGATGGGCCAATGAAGGTAAAACCTGATGATTCCACTCTTTCTGCAAAATCNGCATTTTCTGATAGAAATCCATATCCAGGATGAATGGCAACCGCATCAGTAACTTCTGCCGCTGAAATAATTCTCGGCATGTCTAGATAGCTATTCATACTCTCAGCTGGACCGATACAAACTGTTTCATCAGCTAACAAGACATGTTTGAGGTTATCATCTGCCTTGGAATGGACTGCGACGGTTTTTATTCCAATCTCGTGACAAGCCCTCAAGATCCTTAAGGCAATTTCTCCTCTATTGGCGATGACTACTTTATCGAGCATGCTTGGATCTCTTAGTTATTTGTATTCTGATCTATTACAAAAATTATTTGATCGAACTCAACAGGATCTCCATTTTGAACTCTTATAGATTTTATGACGCCACTGACGTCTGCTTCTATTTGGTTCATCATTTTCATTGCCTCGATAATGCAAAGNGTGTCNCCTTCTTTGACAGTATCACCAACCTTTACATAGGGAGGTTCATCTGGAGATGGGCACGCATAGAAAGTTCCAACCATCGGAGACAGAACATCAAAACCATTATCGAGTTTTTGTGATGGTTTGGTGCTTTCAGATTGATTCTGATTATTTGAGGATTCTGTTGAAATTATTTCTTTTGAGTTTGTGGCATTTTCTTNATCTTTNGTGNCCATCTTTTTGGCTGAAACTTCACGAGATATTCTAACAGAGTCCTCACCTTCAGTAATTTCAATTTCTCCAACACCAGACTCATTCAGTAACTCAATTAATTTTTTTATTTTCCTTAAATCCATGAATTTTCCTCAAGATTTTTTTAATTCTTTTATAGCGGCAGCTAGGCCCAGTTTATAGCCTTGAGAACCCAGCCCTATGATGCAACCCCTTGCTATATCGCTGAAGTAACTTTTGTGACGAAAATCTTCTCTCGCAAAAGTGTTGCTTAAGTGAATCTCGTAAAAAGGAATATCAACAGCAAGAAGAGCATCTCTTATCGCGATACTTGTATGTGTGAATGCACCAGGATTAATCAATATAAAATTTACATTATTTNTATTGCCATCATGGATGCTATCAACAATTTCATGTTCAGCATTAGATTGAAAACANTTGAGATCAATTGATTCNTCGTACGCTTGTTTCATTAGCTCGTTNTCAATTGATTGTAGGTCTTCAGCTCCATAGACTTCTGGTTCTCTTGAGCCNAGAAGATTTAAATTGGGACCATTTATCACTANTATTTTTTTCATATTCACAGGNCAATATAAATTAACTTATATAAATATAGCATTTTAANAGAAATTAGTGAAATTTATGATTAATTGACGACTTTTTAGCGATTTTAGAGTATTTTTTGAAGNTACTATATTTTACCTANCTTTATTTTTGCCTCTTCTACAGAAATTTTTCCTCTCTGCATACCCCTGATTACTTCAGTCAACATATCAATATGATGTTCTTTGATTTCACCAAGATGAGTTTTGATTATTTCGTTTTGATCATCTACCAACATCGTGAATGGCAGTCCTATGAATTCTATATTGGCATTTTCTGCAATCGCAATTGCCTCTTCTTCTCCCACTAAAACAGGATATTCAAACGGTGTCTCCTCTGAATACGCAATAACATCATCCAGAACATCTACTGCAATACCAATAATTTGAACAGACATATCTTGGTATTCTTTTTGGGTATTATTCAGTAATGGTATCTCTCTTCTGCATGGTGCACACCATGTTGCCCAAAAATTAATTAACTTATATTGGCCATTCCACTTGGAGGAGTGTGTCATCACATTATTTAAATCAATGAGTTCAAACTCACCNAGGAAATTCCTTTCAGAGACTTTTNCTTGNGTAACTGTTGNTTCAGNATCCTGATTATTGGATTCANTGCTACAAGAAATAATTGATAGGCTTAATAAGTATATTAATATTTTAATCGTGACTTTCATTTCATCTGTTTACTTAAATACTTTTATCTTTAGGAACATATATTGCCTCATTGACATGTTCAGCAAATTCTTTTGCTTTCATATAGCCCACTATTTCATATCCTTTTTGTCTCCTGCCATTATGATCAAAGAATATAATTGTAGGAGGNCCAAATACATCAAATTCTCTCATTAGAGCTTGGTCAATTGTATCATTTAAAGTAACGTCTGCCTGAATTAAAATTAAGTTTGATAGAGCNCTTTGTACGCTCTCATCNGTGAAGGTGTATACCTCCATTTCTTTGCATGAGACACACCANTCTGCATAAAAATCCAACATTACAGGNTTATTTTCCATGACAGCTTCTTCAAGCTCAAATTTAAGGTCCTCCAGTGATTTNATTCTTTTGAAACTNACATGATTATCTTTATGACTCNAATCATTTTGAAGTATATNGAGCTTNGCTAGCGGCTGAAATGGNTTATTATTTCCAGANAAGGATCCGAGCAGTAATGAAGCGCCATATATTATTANAACTATGCCAGCTGTTTTTTTGAGTTTTTTTATGTAGTTTGAATTTTTTTCTAGATGAGATAAGCCGTTGAAGGANACGCCAATTAAGATTGCTAGAGTGCCCCATAGGCCGAGTATGATAGAACCATCGATAATTCTTGAGAGCATGTAAATAGCAACACCAAGCATCATGTATCCAAATAGATGTTTGATAGTAACCATCCAGCTTCCAATTTTGGGTAAAAGTTTGCCCGCAGATGTTCCAATGATCAAAAGGGGAGTGCCCATACCTATGCTCATTGAGAACAGTGCCATACCGCCTCTGTAGATATTTCCNGTTTCACTTATGACAATCAGTGAAGCAATTAATGGAGGTGCTACACAAGCAGTTACAATCAATGACGAAATGGCACCAATAAAGAAAGTGCCNGCATAGGTACCATATGAAAATNTTCTATTNATGTTTGATAATTGATTTTGTAGAGAAGNNGGCAGTTCGATGTTGATTATATCGAACATAGCCAATGCAAAAAGAACAAATAGTGATGTAAAAATTAATATCACCCAAGGAGCATTAAAAAATGCTTGTAGCTGTATTCCAATCAATGCGCTAGCTATACCAGCGGCTGTGTAGACTAAAGCCATCCCCATGACATAACAAAATGCGAGGGTGAATCCTCTGCTGGCAGAGATTGTCTTTCCTTCACCCGCTAAAATTCCTGAGAGAATAGGTATCATCGGAAGAACACACGGAGTAAATGAAAGCAATATTCCTGCAAAATAAAATGTGAACATGACAATCCAAAGGCTNGAATTCGTAATAAGCGATGCTAGCCTCGATTGCTCAGAAATTTTGGGAACAAATGCTGATGATGAATTATTTTCCACGCTACTGAAATCAACATCTATCAACTTCATTTGTGGGGGCAGGCAAATTTCATTTTCAAGGCATCCCTGATACTCAACGTAAAAGCNAATATTTTTGTTACTAATGGCACTCTTAGAAAATGAGACCCTTCCNAATAGCTCANTATAATATACTTCGCTTTCACCGAACCATTGATCTGNCTTGATAATTCCTTTGGGCAGTTCAATGGAGCCCATTTTTATAAATGGATTTTCAGGTTTTACTCTAATTTTATCTTTGTATAGGTAGTAATTGGGTGCAATTTGAAAGGCAATTTCAACTGTATTCTGATCTAAAGATGATAGGTAAGGTCGAAAAGAATTATNGGATGAAGTTTCATTTCCATAAATTTTNTTTTCAGTCTCATTTNTTNCAATANAATNATTGCTATCNATCTCTATTGTTTTTTTCCATCTCTGNGGAGGNTAACAGATTCCTCTNTCAGCACATCCTTGAGACAAGATTTCTATTGAGATTTTATCCCCAATTATTTTTTGGTCTTTATATGGAATNTCAAATGAGACATCATCCCTATATATTTGCTGGATTCCAAAGAATTCATCTTCATGAATATAACCCTCTGGAAGATCAGTCTGNCGTATTTCTGCATCGTTTATTTTGAATTTAAGTTTATCGCGATAAAGATAATAACCGTCNTGAATTTTCCATTTAATCCAAACTGACGTTCCACTGTTTATGAGCTCNTATTTAAAAGCTTCATTAACTCTCAGAAGTGGAGAAGCNCTCTNTTCATTTGATTCATTATTATCACAGGAANTGATGCTCACAATCAGACACATAGCCAATAAGAGAAGGACTGTCTNTTTCAAATATNTAAAAATTTTATTCATTTATTGATTCTATTTATGCTTGCTTAAAAGNAATAAGACATTGTTTAAAGGAGGTTATTATAAGTCAGAAAAGAGACCTATATAATGATTTATTACTTTATATCCTATTAAATATATTGCTATAAGCCATAAATTCAATACTCAAAACTTGCTGAATTTATAATTTTTACTTGAAATTTACCGTAATGACCTTATTATTAGCACTCTTCGTGTTCGAGTGCTAGGCAATTCTATCACGGAGTAATGAATTTGAGTTAAATAAAATATAAAGGAGAGCAGCCGATGAATATTCGTCCGCTTCATGACAGAGTTATAGTAAAGCGTATGGAAGAAGAGCGCACATCACCAGGTGGAATAGTTCTTCCAGATGCAGCTACTGAAAAACCTATCAAAGGTGAAGTACTTGCCGTTGGTAATGGAAGAGTAATGGAATCTGGTGAAATACGCGCATTAGATGTAAAAGCTGGTGACCAAGTCCTTTTTGGTAAATACAGCGGTACTGAAATAAAAGTTGATGGTGAGGAACTTCTGGTAATGAAAGAAGATGACATCGTCGCTATATTCGAAGGTTAATGGAATTTTAATCCATTAATTTTAATTTTAAGAATTAACATAAGAGGAAAGTTAAATGTCTGCTAAAGAAGTAAAATTCAGCGACGACGCGAGATCGAAAATGTTCACAGGTGTGAATGTACTAGCAAATGCTGTGAAAGTTACACTTGGGCCGAAAGGAAGAAATGTCGTTCTTGACAAGAGTTTCGGGGCACCTACAGTAACGAAAGATGGTGTTTCAGTCGCAAAAGAAATTGAGCTCGATGATAAATTCGAGAATATGGGTGCACAGATGGTCAAAGAAGTTGCATCACAAACATCTGATATAGCCGGTGACGGAACCACCACGGCTACAGTACTTGCACAAGCTGTTCTAAGAGAAGGTCTAAAGTCAGTGGCTGCAGGTATGAATCCAATGGATCTAAAAAGAGGTATAGATAAGGCGACTGCTGCAATCATAGAGCAGTTACAGAAAATCTCAAAACCTTGTAAAGATGATACGTCAATTGCACAAGTAGGAAGTATTTCTGCTAACTCAGATACTGAAGTTGGTGAAATAATTTCTGAAGCAATGAAAAAAGTTGGAAAAGAAGGTGTCATCACTGTTGAAGAAGGTCAAGCGCTATCAAATGAGCTTGATGTTGTTGAAGGCATGCAATTTGATCGTGGATATTTATCTCCATACTTTATTAACAATCAAAACAGCCAAACCGTTGAGTTAGAAAACCCTCTTATACTTTTGCATGATAAGAAAATTTCTAATATCCGAGATTTACTGCCTCTTTTAGAAGGTGTTGCAAAAGCGGGAAGACCACTATTGATCATCGCGGAAGATGTAGAAGGTGAAGCGCTCGCGACATTGGTTGTTAACAACATTAGAGGTATTGTTAAAGTTGCTGCTGTTAAGGCGCCAGGTTTTGGTGACCGCAGAAAAGCAATGCTCGAAGATATTGCGATCCTTACTGGTGGCAAGGTAATTGCCGAGGAAGTAGGTCTTTCTCTTGAAAAGACTGAAATTGAAGATCTTGGTGATGCCAAAAAAGTTCAAATAAATAAAGAAAATACCACCATAATTGATGGTGCTGGAAGTGCTAAAGATATCAAGGGAAGAGTTGATACAATCAATCGAGAAATAGAAGAATCAACTTCTGACTACGATAAAGAAAAACTTCAAGAAAGAGTTGCAAAACTCTCTGGCGGTGTAGCCGTGATTAAAGTCGGCGCTGCTACAGAAGTCGAAATGAAGGAGAAAAAGGCACGAGTTGAAGATGCGTTGCATGCAACTCGAGCTGCAGTTGAAGAAGGCGTTGTTCCTGGTGGAGGTGTTGCTTTAATCAGAGCAGTTTCAGGTATTGATAAACTAACTGGAGAGAATGATGATCAGAACGTTGGTATAGCAATACTAAGAAGAGCCGTTGAAGAACCTCTCAGGCAGATAGTTTCTAATGCTGGCGGTGATGCTAGTGTGGTTCTTAATGCCGTTGCCGAAGGTAAAGGTAACTATGGGTACAATGCAGCTACTGATGATTATGGTGACATGATTGAGTCGGGAATTCTTGATCCTACAAAGGTTACAAGATATGCACTTCAAAATGCAGCATCTGTATCAGGGCTTCTTCTCACAACAGAAGCTATGGTAGCAGACGCACCACAAGATGCACCAGCTGCCGCGCCAGCTATGCCAGACATGGGCGGAATGGGCGGAATGGGCGGAATGGGCGGAATGATGTAAAATAGCTCATTTTTCCATACACAAAAAACCCTGCAATGCAGGGTTTTTTTTTACTAGGTATAAGTGTATTTTTTTCTCAGACGGTACAAAAGTAAAATAGAAATGATGATTGCATAGATCAGTGGTTCTGTTATGTCTTTTTTAACTTGCCACCAGAAATGCCAAACTCCCAAAATGCTTGCCAAATAAATACTAGAATGAAGTCTAACCCAACTATTTCCCATTTTTTTTCTTATATTCATTGTGGAGGTTGAGGCTAATGCAAGAAGTATGAGCAAAGCTATGAAACCAATCGTAATAAAAGGTCTTGTAGCTATATCTTCAATAATTGCTGACATTAGTATACTTTGTTCCAATAAAAGCCATACCAAAAAATGCATCAAAACATAAAAGAAAGCATACAGACCGATCATTCTTCTAAACTGAGTTATCCAAGTGAAACCAGTAATAGATCGAAGTGGAGATATCATTAATACAGCTACGATAAATCGTAAACCCCAAATTCCAAATCTATCTTGCATATTTTCAATTGGATTGGCGCCCAGAGTTCCGGTTATTTCAAAAAGATCACCGATGATCAAGAGTAATGGCATCAAGCATAATAAAAATACTGCAGGTTTGACGTAATATTTTACTGTCTTTATAGCGAGCATTTTTATATGAGATTAAAAATGTCTCCGGAGATTTAATCCGTCGTAAAGGTGAGCCACATGCTCTTCATAGCCATTGAATAACAATGTTGGTTGCTTGCTAGCGAAAACACCGCTTCCAATTCTCCTTTCTCTTGCCTGGCTCCATCGAGGATGGGATACCTTCGGATTAACATTTGCATAGAATCCATATTCATTTGGGGCTGCCATTTGCCAACTTGTTTTTGGTTGTGATTTTTCAAAACTGATCTTAACAATTCCTTTTATGCCTTTAAAACCATATTTCCAGGGAACCACAAGCCTAATTGGCGCTCCATTTTGATTTGGTAAAGCTCTTCCATAAATTCCAACAGCAAGAATTGGAAGTGGATTGGTTGCCTCAGCAATCGTAAGACCTTCCCTATAAGGCCATCTCAATACCCTTGATTTTTGACCAGGCATTCTCTCTTTGTCATACAAGGTTTCAAATTTTACAAATTTAGCAGAAGAGAGTGGTTTGAATTTTTTGATTACATCAACCAAAGGGACGCCAACCCAAGGAATCACCATTGACCATGCTTCCACACACCTCATACGATAGATTCGTTCTTCAAGCTGATAAGGTTTTATAAAATCTTCAATATCAAAATTTCCGGTTATTTCTGCCTCACCACTCACTTCGATTTCCCAGGGTCTAGACTGAAATTCCCTTGAATTTCTATTCGGGTCAGCCTTACCCATACCAAATTCGTAATAATTATTATATGAAGTGACATCGATAATATTATTTATTTGTTCGTCTGTGCTGTATTCGCTTTGATTGATATTTTCTAATTTATCAAAAGGCTGATCCGGTAGATTAGCCGAATGGATACCTTGAGAAAGAATTCCACCTGCAATGAGACATCCAGATTGAATGAAACTACGACGATTTAAATAGTTTCTTTCACTGGTTATCTCGTAAGATCGAATTTTATTTGGCTTTTTTATTAGCATAATTTCAATAAAAGTTTTATCCCCAATCTTCAACTCTATAGACAACATCTCCACCACTTTTAAGTCTCCAGCCTGTGATTGGATTGCTATGGTATGGAATTGATCCAGCACCTCTTGCTTGTATAAGAGTTTTCCTGTCTGGTTGAGTGTATCCAGTTTCGTCAATGGCTCTGCTTAAGATGGTAGTCTCTTTTCCATCCCACTTAAAAAGATATCTAAATCTTGTATGTGCTTTTGGCAGAACTGGAGACTGAAGTTGAGCTAATTTCCATGTCTTTCCAGAATCTATGCTTACTTCAGTTTTAGCAATTTTTCCTCGACCGCTCCAAGCGATACCTTGCAATTCAATCCATCCTTTTTCAACTACATTTGGATAAGCGGGATAAGTTATTATTGAGCGAGCATCCATCGTTAAACTGAACTGCCTTGCCTTACCACCTTTAATGGTTTCAGTGTATTTCGAGGTTTCTTCTCTTGTCATAAATGGTCGATCGGAAAACTCTATTCTTCTTAACCACTTGACTGACGAGTTTCCTTCATACCCGGGGTTGAGCAATCTGATGGGATACCCATTTTCTGGTCTGACAGCTTCGCCATTTTGAGCGTATGCAATCATAGTCTCATTCCATATGTCTTTGGGTATACTTCTGGTGAGTACTGCGGCATCCGCTCCTTCTGCCAGAAACCATGAAGATGCGGGATTCACACCAACCTGTTTCATCAATGTTGATAGCATTACACCTGTCCACTCACTTTGGCTTGTCATGCCACAAATATTTTGAGGTGTAGTATATTCATCAGCTTCTCTAGCAAGATTACCTGAGCATTCAATAAAGCAAATTCTACTTACAGCAGGAAAACGTTTTAAATCATCAATAGAAAAAACCATTGGTCTCTCGACCATGCCATGAATAATTAACTTATGTTTTTTTGGGTCTATTATTGGCACACCAGCGTGGTGTCTTTCAAAATGTAAATCAGACGGTGTGATGGTACCTGTTAGCCTATGAAGTGGTGATCTAGAACTTGTCCCTGTGTATCTTACATCTCTCTCATATTTTTCGTAAACTGACCTTTTCCCAACTTTTGTGGACCATTGATTGGCAGTAACTTTTGTTGGATCGTCCGGCGCAATTGGTCTATTTTCGGATGTTTGGATCTCTTGACCGTTGGAGGCTCTTGAGATAATCGTCCCCGCTGCTCCTGCCATACCGGCAAGCACGCTTCTTCTGGATATATTTTTTTTATTTGAGTTATTTTTTTTATTCTTCATATTAATGAGCCACTAAGTAATCTAGGCGATCATCAACCACAAATTTATCATGAGCTGGCATGACTATATTTTTTAAGTTTTCTGAATTTAATTCGATCTCTTCGCTGACAATCTTATTTAAATATAGCAGGTATGCTGACAATGAATATACTTCATCGTTTGTCAATGACCCTGGTGCATTCATTGGCATTGATCTTAATATATAATCAAAGAGTGTCGTCGCATAAGGCCAGTAATTTCCGATCGTGCGACACTGAAAGCCACAAGCTTGATCCTCATTTGGAAATTCTTCTCCTATTCTTGCAACTAACCTATCGTTTATTCCTCCCTCACCTTTTTGTCCATGACAGAAACCGCATTTTGATGCATAGATAATCTCACCTTTTTTAACTGTGCCTTTTCCTTTTGGTAAGCCTGTTCCATCCGGCCTTACATCAAGGTCCCATTCAGCAATTTCTTTTTCTGAGGCTGGTCTACCAAAATTAAATATTTCTGTGGTGTTTTGTTGATTTATAAAGCTATCGTTATCTGCATTGCTTTGAGCCACTGAAACATTTGACATCATAAACATGATGATAAAAATTTTTTTTATGTTATTTGAATGTATTTCCATTTTTTCTATGAAAATTGATAACCAGATATTGATATTCTCAGGATATTCGAATCCATTCAAGAAAATTCAAATGTTTAACTAAATGAATTTATTTTTAGATAATACTTGTATTTTTCTCTAACTAGAGCTAATTTTGCCATAAGACTGCGATGGGGACGAGTAAGTTATTATCTTGATTATAGAGACTGGGGGACGGTGGAAGCTCCAGATCAATATTTAACCTAAAATCACCCCTGAGTTATCATCTGAAATGCCAGTGCAGATTAAGAATGATCGACTAGTCCTCGTAAAGGATTCAATGAGGCGAGAAGCGTATCGTTTTTCGTGAACCCGGGTGGTACCGCGATAGGAAATATTGCCCCGGACGTTATTATACGTTCGGGGTTTTTTTTGGTGAATATTTATGAAATTTGATGTGGTGAATACAAGATACGAAGGACCCAAAATTGAAGAAGAGGTTCTACTTTTTTGGGAGAAAAATGACGTCTTTAAAGCGACACTTGATCTCTCAAAAGAGAGACCATTATTCACATTTAATGAAGGCCCACCAACTGCAAATGGAAAACCTGGAATACACCATGTATTGGCGAGATCTTTCAAGGATGCTTTTCCAAGATACAAAACAATGCAGGGGTACCATGTGCCAAGAAAGGCCGGATGGGATACACATGGATTACCAGTTGAGCATGAAATTGAAAAAGAGCTAGGTATCTTTGATAAAAAAGAAATCGAATCAAAAATAGGGATAGCTGAATTTACAAAGCGTTGTCGCGAATCAGTAATGCGATATATAAAAGATTGGGAAAAAATGACCGAGAGAATGGGCTTTTGGGTCAATACTGAGGACGCATATTACACCTTAGATAATAACTTTATTGAGAGTGTTTGGCATTTATTGAAAGAAATTTGGGATAAGGATCTAATATATAGAGGTTACAAGGTAGTTCCATATGATCCTCGTATTGGAGCGACATTATCTTCTCATGAGCTTGCTCAGGGGTACAAAGAAGTAGAGGATCCATCAGTATTTGTTCGGTTTAAGTTAGCCGAAGAGGAAAATTGCTCTTTTCTGGTTTGGACGACTACTCCATGGACCTTACCTTCAAACTTAATGCTTGCTGTTGGTGAACAAATTGATTACGTGTATGTCTCGGTTGCAGACGAAATACTAATTATTGCGAAGGATTTATTAAGCTCTGTTTTTCAAGATGCTGAATATGAAATTATAAAATCGGTTAAAGGAAGCGATCTGGTAGGAAAAGAATACGTTCGTTTGTTTGATTATATAGACATCGAAGATCATATTGGTGTATTTAAGGTATACGGTGCTGACTTTGTGAGCACAGAAGATGGAACAGGGATTGTTCATTGTGCTCCCGCCTACGGTGTTGATGACTTAGCACTTGGTCAGGCTCATGGATTACCAGTGGTTCATGGTGTTGGAATGGATGGAAACTTCATCGATGATGTTAAGCCAGTTGCTGGTCAATTCTTTAAGGATGCTGATGAAAAATTAATACAAATTCTCAAAAAAAATGGCAATCTTTTTAGGTCAGAGAAATATTTGCATAACTATCCATTTGGCTGGAGAACTGGCGATCCAATTATTTATTATGCAAAAAATGCTTGGTACATCAAAACCTCTCAATTCAGTGAGAGAATGTCAGAGCTTAATCGAACCATCAATTGGGTGCCAGAGCATATTCGCGATGGCCGTTTTGGAAAATGGCTTGAGAATAACATTGACTGGGCATTATCGAGAGAGCGTTTCTGGGGAACACCGCTGCCTGTTTGGACCGATGGTAATAGTAATTATCTATGTATAGGTTCATTAGAAGAGTTAGAAGCACTCTCTGGAAAAAAACTGAGTGATCTTGATCTTCATAGACCGAGTATTGATGAAATAACCTTTGAAAAAGATGGAAAATCGTGGTCCAGAGTTCCGGAAGTTATAGATTGTTGGTTTGATTCTGGAGCAATGTCATATGCACAGTATCATTATCCTTTCGAAAATCAGGAAAATTTCGATCAACAATTTCCTGTCGATTATATCTGTGAGGCGATCGATCAAACAAGAGGATGGTTCTACACGCTTCATGCAATCTCAACTTTAGTGTCGGATTCAATTGCCTACAGGAACTGTATTTGCTTAAGTCATATTGTTGATCAAGATGGAAAAAAAATGTCCAAATCACTGGGTAATATAATTGATCCGTATGAGGTGTTTGACAGTGTTGGTGCAGATTCTCTCAGATGGCACTTTTTATCTAGAATTTCTCCAGATATTCAAAAGAGAGTTTCTGTAGAGATCATTTCAGATGTTGCCAGCTCTTTTATGAATACTTTTTGGAACACTTATGGATTTTTCGTTTTGTATGCAAGACTCGATAAATTGGATCTCAGTACACCAATACCAGTTGAAAAAAGACCTGAAACCGACAGATGGGCCTTAGCCCTAATTAACAGGACAATTAAAGAAACAACATCTGCTATGGACAGCTTTGATGCTAAATCAGCAGGTGAAGCGATTGAGCACTTTATAGACCAATTAAGTAATTGGTATATCAGGAGAAATCGCAGAAGGTTCTGGAAATCTACAGATATTGAGGATAAACGTTCGGCATATTTAACATTATATGAATGCTTAGATGTCATCCACAGATTAATGGCTCCTTTCGTGCCCTTTATTGCAGAGAATGTTTATCAAAATTTAGTAAGAAATAATAATAAAGATGCGCCTTTGAGTGTCCATATGACTGAGTGGCCACATCCCAACAAAGGTTGGGAGGATGATCAATTAATAATGGAAATCGATGTTGTGCAAAAGGTTGTAGGTCTTGCAAGAGCAGCCAGATCTCAGTCTGGAGTTAGAGTAAGACAACCACTCTCAAGGCTTTTAATTAGGACTCCTGACGATCTTTCTGCAGCTGCTGTTGAAAAACATCAAATTCAAATCTTGGAAGAACTGAATATTAAGAAAATTGAATTCATCGCCCGCGATGCAAACCTAGTGACATATATCATTAAACCCAATCTACCAAAAATTGGAAAAGTCTACGGTAAATTAGTACCAAAAATAAAAAAAGCATTGGAAGATGCTGACAGCAGTGAAATCGCATCAAAAGTCACTAAAGGCGAGACTTTTGAAATTGAATGCGATGGAGAAAAGATAACTTTTGATCAAGATGATATTTTGATAGAAACAAAATCAGCTGAAGGGTATGCATGTGGTGAAGAGGGAGGCTTTTTAACAGCCATAGATACCAAATTAAATAATGATTTGATTAAAGAAGGATTGGCAAGAGAATTGGTTAGATCAGTTCAAGAAGCAAGAAAAAAATCAGGTTTCGATGTATCTGATCGTATAGTGCTTGGTATCAGTGGCTCAGAAATTGTTGAATCAGTGATCAATGATTACAAAGAATTTATTATGACCGAAACATTGACCATTGAATGGAGAACTGAGATAAAAAACCCAACTTTCAAGGAAGACAATAATTTAGATGATGCGTCTTGGACGATTGAAATTTTAAAAAACCAAAAGTAAAAAAACAGGATTAATTAGGTGAGCAAGGCCTTCTAGAAGACATAACTTAAGATTTGGCTAGTGCTAAAAATTCCGCTCTTGCCTTATGGTCAGATTTGAAGCCACCACCTAGTCTGCTTGTAATTGTCGAGCTGCCTGTGTCTTCCACGCCTCTTGATTTTACACAATAATGATCTCCATCAATCATTACTGCCACATCCTCTGTTTCTAAAATGAAAGACAACGCATGATATATTTGTTCAGTTAAACGTTCTTGTATCTGAGGTCTTTTTGAAAAGTACTCGACAATACGATTGATCTTTGACAAGCCTAATACTTTTCCTTTGGGAACGTATGCAACAGCTGCAAGCCCGTCAATGACAACGAAGTGATGTTCACAATATGACTGCACCGAAATGTTTTTTACGACAACCATTTCATTGTATCTCATTTTATTTTCAACTACAGTCGCTTTAGGGAATGCTTCATAATCAAGACCCCAGAAGATTTCATTAATGTACATTTTCGCAATACGCTTGGGGCTATTAATGAGACTGTCATCACTTAGATCTAATCCTAATGTATCTAAAATTTGACTAAAGTTATCTTGAATCTTATCGATTTTTTCAGTGCTGGATAAGCCATTATTAATAACCGGAGTTTCCACTCCTACTGATACTAAATGTTCATGTACTTTTTTCCCAAGATCAGGATCAGTTTTTATTTTGTTGAAGGCCATTTGTCTCTCTTTTAACTTATTTTTCCATTAATTAACTAGCATTTTACGATCTTATTATCACAGGATGCAGGTCACACCAGTCCCTTTCATAGAGCAGTATCCATTTGGATTTTTAGCTAGATATTGTTGGTGGTATTCCTCAGCATAATAGAATTTATCTAATAGCTTTATTTCTGTTGTTATGTTGCCCAGAATTCGTGATTTTAAAGTTATTTTTTCATCTTTTTCTGCTGATGCAAGCTTTATTTGATAGTTATTCATAGAATTAATCGCTAACTCTAAATGAGCATCAGAATCTGCATATATTGCAGAACGATATTGTGAACCGACATCACTCTGCTGCCTCATTCCCTGTGTAGGATTATGTGATTCCCAAAAAATTGTGAGAAGTTCTTCATAACTGATGTGATCTTTATCAAATACAATTAGAACGACTTCGGTATGACCCGTAATATCTTTGCATACTTCAGTATATGTTGGATTGTCTGTAGTGCCTCCTGCATAGCCGACGGCGGTTGAATAAACACCAGGCGTTTGCCAGAACAATCTTTCTGGCCCCCAAAAACACCCCATACCAAATACCGCTTTTTCCATTCCTTCAGGATAAGGTGGAGTTATAGAATTACCATTTACAAAATGATCAGCCATAAATTTTCCTATTTCTAGCTTTCGTCCCTGTTTTGAGGCGACTCTGAAATTCTTTGTTTATAGAAGAATCTGTGTTCATAGTTAACATTATTTGCAATTATTGGTTCGCGATCTCTAAAAATTGGACGGTACACCAGGTATCGAAGTTGATTCCCAATGACTTTATGCATTGCGTCAAGCCCATCTGGATTAAAAGAAGCTCGATTTATATTTTTAGCCAATCCTCTCTTACTTACATTAAAGTTGAAGCTTACATAGGCTTCCCGGTAGTTCTCTGGAAGATTTTTTTCGTCTGCTTTTGAGGTCTCATCAAAATATGTTGGAGGATTTATTTTTTCTATTATCACGGGTTCTTCAAGTGATGCTGCACGGTATTGAAGTTTTAGATCATCTTCTGATAACTGATCCCACACCTCTCTATAAACTGCATATGAGCGACTGGCTCTGTCACTTAGAACATAATAGTCTGCCAAGTTGATTTTTGCCTCTACTTGTTGCAACCAGGTAGCTTCAGGGTGATTTTCACTGATCTGGATTGCTTTTCTGAGAAAACTGTCTCCTTTGGATGCAACTGGGGGGTCATCGTAACTCATAGCGGCAAAATCAATGTATAAATACGATCTTCCTAGCTCAGTTAATGGTTTCAGAAGATCAAGACTGTCTTTGCCTTTTTGGTTTTGAATTATCTTTATTACCTTTCTCCAGGTTCTTCTTTCTCTTTCAAATTGATTTGATTTTCTTTGTGAGTTCGCCAGAGTTTCCAGCGCTGGGATCATTTCAAGGCTATCAGGATCAACATTCCTAGACTGCAGATAATATATTCGTTTCTCTATGTCGGCCGCTTTTTTGTTCTCATTGGAGTTGATGTATAAATCTGCCAATGAATTTAGACTCTCCATTTGTTCTAGATTATGCGGCCCATCATTCACGTGGCTTATGTGAAGGGCTCGATTAAATGTGACTTCAGCCAGATCAGCTCTGTTGATTTTTAATTGTGCCTCAGCAAGCCCTTTTAACGGATTGATGAGCCTCTTATCAAGTTGATTTTCCACTCTCTCAATTATATTTATTGCGGTTTCATAATTTGTTATTGATGATTCAAAGTCTTCTAATCCGAGTTGCGCTATGGCCAGATCAATCATCGCATTGGCTGACTCATGGCTGTTTAAACCATAATCCCTAATTGCTTGCTCTATCCTCTGCTTTGCAATCTGATCCGCCTCTGAATACATCTGATTGGCAATTGCATCCAGATAAATCACTGAAAGAGAATCATTTTCTTGTGAATTCGCAACTTTAAAAATCACAGAAAACAAAATGACCATCACATAAAATTGATTCAGCTGTCTAAGAGTATTTGGTCTTTTCATCGTTATAAATATGAATTAAATGTATTTAAATTATATCTCAGCTTTCATTTAATAATAAGATTACTTAGTTATTTTAGGTAAAGCCAACCAAGTCCCAAATAAGATAAAAATTACTCCAATGAGCGAATAAAGTGACCAAGAATACTCACCCGTCATAGTTGAAATAAATAGCGCCACTACAGGAAACAATAAAGACGTATAAGCAGTTCTAGTTGATCCAATCTCTCTAATCAAAATCAAATAACAAACAAAAGTTATTGCTGAAGCCGCCACCGCAAGATAGATAAGCGAGAATATGTAGCTTGGATTACTATCAAAAACAATCGGCTTTCCTAAAATTATCGCAACTGCAAAAGAAATTATTGAGCCCCACAGCATCGCATGCGCATTTGCTATAATTATAGGTATACCCCGATTAATATTCACAATAGCAGTCATATTTCCAAGAGAAGAAATGAGTACAGCAACTAGAAGCCAACTCACCCCATAGATTGTATCTGCATTATTTGCTTGCTCATTGATTTCCGTAAAAAAAATATATACAAGTCCAATTATCCCAATGATTGCCGCCGCGATGATTCTATTTTCGATCCTTCTTCCAAAAAATAACTTTTCAAAGAAAGCATTACTTACAACCATCAAGCTAAATAAAATTGCAGCTAATCCACTCACAACATCATGCATACCGTAATACGTAAAGAGATAATTGAAACAAAACATTGTGCTTCCCATTAAAATTATCATTGGGTAATTTTTTAAATTAATTCCGATAGATTCCTTTTTAGCTTTGCATGTTATAAATAAACACATTGAGGCTATAAAAAAACGATAACTCACTGAAAGTTCATCAGGAACGATACCGTATTGATATGTGATTGCGATCCAAGAAGAACCCCAAATCAAAACGACCAGTATGTAGGATAAAGCAATAAACATAAGAATATTTTATGCCAGAGGATAAAAAAATAGATTATATTAAATCTTTTTATAGATTGATCTTTATTCTTTATATATTTAGAAAATAATTTTTGATTCCACCAATCCAAAATTCCTATGAAAATTACAGATAAGCATATCGAGCCTTTACCGTCATCAACGGTCTTGCTCGTGAGGCAAGGTAAAGCTGAGCTTGAGGTATTGATGATGCTTAGGAAAAAAAATACATCCTTCGGATCAAGCTATGTTTTTCCAGGCGGTGTGCTTGAAAAAACAGATACGAGAGAGGAGGAAGCGCTTTCTTTAAAAGAGCGAAATCTATTCAATGAAAAATTGAATCTAAAAACAGGCGGTTTTGCATATTACAGCGCCGCAATTCGCGAGCTGTATGAGGAAGCCGGGATTCTTCTTGCTAAGGATAAAAAAGGAAACTTTCCTGACTATCTTGATATAAAAGATTATAGAAACAAATTGAACTATGGTGAGATGAATTGGAATCAATTTTTAAAGGAAACTGAATTAACCCTAAATCATGAGAGGTTAATTTATTTTTCTTTTTGGATCACGCCTTTGAGATTGACGCATCGTTTCACAACGCGGTTCTTTATGACAGAAATGCCAGCCAATCAGTCTGCAAATCATTGCGGAAATGAGTTAATTGATACTAAATGGGTGTCTCCGAGAGAGGCGCTCATAATGAGGAGAAAAAAAGAAATTAATATTCCTCACCCCACGGCCATTTCTTTAATGCAAATTAGAGAATTTAAATATACCCAAGATATACTAAAATGGGCCTCAAAAAAGTGTGATGAAGGAATTCCATGCTATTTTCCTGAGCTCACTGCAGCTGAACTTCGCGGTGATGCACCACTGGAGTAATCAAATAAAACATCATCAAAAAAAATGCAAATAAAAGCCCCGTTACCTGGAAAATTCCATCAAATAAACAGTTCTGTCCATAGAATTACTGCACCAAACCCTGGTTTGATGACGGGACCTGGAACAAATACATACATTATCGGAGAAAAAAAATTCCTGATCATTGATCCTGGTCCAGATATACCTGAACACATAGAAAATATATTAAATTTTACAAATGGGGATATTGATTTAATTCTGGCTACGCACACTCACCCAGATCACTCTCCTGCAGCAAAGATTCTAAAAAAAGCTACAGATGCTTCAGTTATTGGAAGGCTTCCACCAAATCTTCCAGATCAGGATCTGACTTTCGTACCAGATTATGAATTAGAGGATGGGGATACTGTAACCATTGAAGATAAGATCTTGCAAGCGGTCAGTACTCCTGGTCATGCTTCCAATCATATTTGTTTGTATGATGCCGGACATCGCTGTTTATTTTCTGGAGATCATATAATTGAAGGGTCTTCTGTTCTTATAAACCCACCTGATGGTGATATGAAGAGCTACCTAAACTCAATGAAAAAAATAGAAACATTTGATATCAATTATATCGCACCGGCTCATGGAGGGATCATCGACAACCCTTATGAAGTAATAAAGCAAACTGTAAATCATCGACTAGAAAGAGAAAAAAAGATCATTGAATGTCTTCGATTGCACCCCAAGATAAAGTTATCGGATTTAGTGAAATATGCTTATGATGATACAGTTACCGAGATTCACTTCTTGGCTGAGAGATCACTGCTTGCGCATTTACTGAAACTGAAAAAAGAAAATATTGTTATAATGGATGAAAATAAATGGTGTCTTGTGTTATGAGAATAAGCCTTTCTTTTGATCTACTTTAAACGTATTTAAGCTAACATTAATTATAAATTAAGCGATAGAGCCAATATGACATTTGTTGTTACTGAAGCATGCATAAAATGCAAACTTACTGATTGTGTTGAGGTTTGCCCCGTTGATTGTTTTCATGAGGGACCGAATATGCTTGTGATTGATCCTGATGAATGCATCGATTGTACTTTATGCGAACCAGAATGCCCCGTCGATGCTATATTGTCAGAAGACGATCTTTCAGAAGATCAGGAAAAATTCCTTCAAATTAATGAAGAGTTGTCAGCTAAGTGGCCCGTGATAGTTGAGATGAAAGACCCGCCAGAAGATGCCGATGATTGGCGAGAAGTGAAAGATAAATTACATCTTCTTGAACGCTAAAAAATTAATTCTTCCTTATAAACTCAATAATTAGTTCGCTTAATTTTTCACTCTGATCTTCCTGAATGAAGTGACCAGCTTTTTTTATAATTCTATGTTCTTGACCTTTGCATCCCGGAATTTCCTTTTGGAATATTTTTTCAGCTCCTCTCGTTATTGGATCGCGGTCTCCAAATAGAGTTAGAAAAGGTTTTTTCCATGAAGTAAGTTTTTTAAATGCCTCATAATTATTTTTTGATTCAATATCATTAGGATTTATTGGAACAAGCCTCGGGAATTTTCTGGCTCCAATTTTATATTTTGATTGAGGAAATGGGGCATCATAGGCATCCATAGCACTACTGCTTAAATTTCGTGCACAACCCATCTTCACGATACGTCCAATCGGAAACCATGGACTATATTTTGCAAAGGCTCTCCAATATTTAAAGGCTTTGGATACCCTTTGTCTTCCGGAGGGTAAGGCGCCGTTAGACAATATTGCTCTAGCGAATCGATCTTCTTCATCAACCAAAACCCTCAAGCCTATCAATGAACCCCAATCCTGAAAAAAAACACTTATTTCAAACAAATCTAGATTGACAATGAATAATGTCATCCATCTAATATGATTGGCATAAGTATAATCTTCAGCTGACAATAATTTATCTGATTTACCAAAACCTATGAGATCTGGGGCAATTACACGAAAACCTGCTTTTTGTATATCCATTATCATAAAACGATACAAATAAGACCATGTTGGTTCTCCATGCAAGAGCAATACAATGGGTGCTGTTTTTGGCCCCTCATCAACATAATGCATTCTCAGACCATCAACATCGATGTAGTTCGGTCGAAAAGAATAATCTTTTAAATTTTTAAAATATTTTTCAGGCGTTCTGATATATTTCATAATTAAAGATTACCACTAGTAAGATTGATTATTTATAAAATTATATAGAGACAAATATGGCAAAAGTAACTGGTATTGCAAGAAGAGAGAAACTTCGCGGGGAAATTGAAACAATAGATTCTGTATACATAGATGAAAAGACAGGATTGGCAGGGGATATTCGCGGAACAGCTTTGAATAGACAAGTTACGTTATTGTCGCAAAATTCATGGAATGATGTTTGTCATGAACTTAATGCACAAATACCCTGGACATACCGAAGAGCAAACATACTTATTGAGAATATTGATTTCCTACATCGATCTGGCTATGAAATACAAGTTGGCGAAGTCATTTTGGAGGTTACCAGAGAGACGGACCCATGCCCTAGAATGGATGAACAATTTGATGGTCTTACAGAGGCATTGATGTCAAACTGGAGAGGAGGTGTTTGTTGTAATGTAAAGAAGGGTGGCGATGTAAAGCTTGGAAGCATTGTAAAAATACTCGTCTAAACTAGAAACGAACGACACCCCAATATTTCAGTAGTAAAAACCCAAATATCATGCCCCCAAGGTGAGCAAAGTTTGCAATACCTGGTGCATTTCCAGAAACCCCGAAATAAAGCTCCATTGCGCCAGCCAAAATTACAAGGTACTTTGCCTTCATCGGTATCGGTGGAAACATCAACATAACCATTCTATTCGGAAAAGCCAATCCAAAAGCCAGAAGCAAACCAAATACTCCTCCTGATGCACCAAGAGTTGGATAATAAAGACCTTGCATACCAGCGATGAGAAGCTGAATCATTCCAGCACCCATGACACATGTTAAATAGTAAAATAGAAAACGTTCAGCGCCCATTATGATTGCCAATTCTCTGCCAAACATCCAAAGCATGAACATATTAAATAAAATATGGTAGAAATCACCATGAAGAAAGCCATAAGTTAATAATTGCCATACAGAAAAAAAGTTCCGGGATGAGTCCATTGGCCAGAGTGCAAAATACCTTTCAAAAACGCCAGGTAAAAGCAATTGAAGAGCGAATACCAGGCAGTTTGCTACTAAGAGCAAAAATATAACATCTGGCATGTTGCTTGAGTTTGTTCTGTATGAATTAAAGCTCAATTTCTGACATTCCTGTATTTCGATATATTAGAATAATAAAAAAATTAACTATTTTGATTCTTCCTCAGTAAATTATGCTTGAAAAAATTATTCTTAGAAATAAAAAAGATGATTCATGGAGAATATTTTCATCTCCACTCGAAGTTCTGTACACACATGATCTCAATCACGTGAAGAATGTGTTGAATGAAGTGCAAAATAAAGTCGAGAAAAAAAAGTTAATTGCAGCTGGTTATTTAAGCTATGAGGCGGCCCCTGCTTTTGATAATGCTTATAGAGTGAATGAAAAAGGCAGTTTGCCTCTGATCTGTTTTGGATTGTTTAAAGATTATAAAATTGAGAGAACCTTGGAACCTCAGAAACTTGAATCTGCAGAAGTCATAGATTGGGAAATTACGACTGATCGCACTCTTTATGAAAATCACCTTAAATACATAAAAGATCAAATTAAACTGGGTAATACATATCAGGTAAACTACACACTGAGAAAGCACACTAACACCATTTCTAATCCATATGGCTTCTTTCTTGAAAAAGCACAGGATGCTCCATATGCTGCACTCATTGATTCTAATGAACATGCAATTATTTCAATGTCCCCGGAGCTCTTCTTCAAATTGAGCGGAGAGTCTCTCATATGTAAACCTATGAAAGGAACCTCAAAAAGAGGAAAAAACTTACATGAGGACATTGCATTAATGGAGGAGTTGAAAAATTCTGAAAAGGATAAAGCAGAAAATATAATGATTACAGATATGTTGAGGAATGATATGGGAAAAATTTCGAATACTGGATCTGTTGAAGTTCTTTCTGAATTTGATATCGAAAAATACCCTACAGTATGGCAAATGACTTCTTCAATTGAATCACAAACAAGCGCAAGTGTAGCTGAAATTTTTGAAGCACTTTTTCCGTGTGCATCAGTAACCGGAGCTCCCAAAGTGTCAAGCATGAAAATTATTTCAGAAATTGAAGAACAGCCAAGAGAAATTTATACGGGAGCAATTGGCTATATAGCGCCGAATAATGAGGCGCAATTTAGTGTTCCTATAAGAACAATTCTCTCTGATAAGAAAGCCTGTAGATCAGTGTATGGGACAGGTAGTGGTATCGTTTGGGATTCGGAGAGCCAGAAAGAATGGGATGAGTGTCAAAATAAATCAGCAATTTTGTCAGCCAATAGTCAGAATTTTGAGTTATTTGAGACTATGCGTCGGGACTCAAACAAGAGGATATTTCTTGAAAAATTGCATTTAGATCGACTAAAGGATTCAGCAGAATTTTACAATTTTAAATTCCATCATGAAAAAATAAATTACAAGCTTCAAGATTATCTTAAAAATCTAGAGTCTGAATCAGAAAAGATAATTCGATTGTTTTTGGCTAAAGACGGAGAAATTCGCCTCACTTCTTCGGCCTACAAAGAACAGAATAAGGATAAATCTCATTATATTTCGCTCGCAATGCGACCAGTTAATTCTGAAGATCGATCTCTTTATCATAAAACGACCAATAGAAGTGTTTATGAGAATGCCATAGGCGAAAATCCAGATTGTGATGATATTTTGCTTTGGAATGAAGCTGGCAATATTACAGAATCAACCATATCCAACGTAATATTTAAAAAAGACAGCGAATACTATACTCCTCCGGTAAGCTGTGGATTATTGTCTGGAACATATCGTGCTCATTTGATAAGTCAGGGTCATCTTAAGGAAAGAATCATTCCTAAAGCAGAGATTAATCTTTATTCTGAAATTTATCTGATTAATTCCGTTCGAGGTAAGTATCCCGTTAAGCTTATTTAGATTCTTGATCGAGTTAAAGTGATGTCAGAATCTGCCCAAGATTTTTTGAAATCTTGATATGTTTGATCGGCCTCATTTATTTTTCCCTGTTTTTCGAGACTCTTCCAGAGGCCAAACAACGACCAGCCATTATTTTTATGCCATTTTAGATCTCTTCTATACACGGCTTCTGCTTCAGATGCTCTCCCAGCGTCAAGAAGCGCAGATCCTAAATAATGTCGCATGGGTTGGAGCCAGCTTGGAGGTTCCGTGTAATTATTTTGATCTTCTATCTTTACGGCATCGGAGTATACTTCAATTGCTTTTTCGAGATTTCCTCGTGCTTCATGAATTTCTCCGGTCAGTGCAAGTACGGCCATACTTAACACGGTTGAGACAGGGTTCGCACCAACGCGATATTCATCAACATTATCCATCGATAAAATGAGTTTTATTTTTTCAAGCTCAATCTCAGCTTTTGAAAGCTCCCCATTTGCAAGGTGAGCACTTCCAATGACGTAACTCCATATTCCATCGAGGTAGGGTGTTCCTTGAGCTGCTCTTTCGGTATTAAGGAGTGCATCCCATTTTCCAAAAATTTTATTTATTAGCCACGGTCCTGCAAATCCAGTCTGTGCTCTCACAGCTCCAAGATTATTCGGATCCATCAGTGCTTCCATGTCTTTAGCTGCCTTTATTGCAACTTCATAGTTACCCTGAACAGTCGCTGCATACTTGATAAAATCAATCGCATGCGGTGGATGTATTTTTGCTGATAGTGGATATGTGCCAATATTTGGAAATGGTAGGTCACCCCATATTTCTAGAAACTCTCTGTCAACATCAACAGAACGAAGGTTACTGTCGATTGCTTTATCGTATTGGCCAACACGAACATATATATGAGCAGGCATATGGACTACGTGTCCAACTATTGGCATTGTTGCTTCTAATCTGTCAGCAGATGCCAGGGCTCTCTCTGGTTCTTGAGATGCCTCTAATAGGTGTATATGCAAATGGTTAGCACCTGTATGATCGGGATTTGTTAAAAGAACATTTTCCAATGCATCGGCTACCTTTGTAGTAATCGATTTTGGTGTGCCGTCTTTTTCCCAGTAGTCCCATCGGCCAATGTTCATATATGACTCAGCATAAATTGTGACAATATCTGGATCATTAGGGTATTTTTCTTGCAGTTTTTCTGATGCTTTCATGTAGGCAATATCTCTATCATTATCGTCAGGAATAGACTCCTTATCATAGAGAACATGAAGTGCAGAAATGATTTCTTTTTCTTGCGGCGTTGCATTTTCTATTAACGCCATTGCTTTATTGATTGCTTTGAGGCCTTCTCCCTTTGGATCGTCTGGCATTCCAGAATACCGACTATTTGGATTTGGACCTATNGCGTGTGCCATTCCCCAGTAGATCATTGGATGATCTGGATCATNAATAGCAGCTTGTTGGTATGAGGCGATAGATTCTGGGAAATGAAATGCCCATGCGTATCTTAAACCTTGATCAAAAAATTTCTGAGCCATTTCAGATTTAGTGGAAATTTTACGACTGTATGTTCCTGTTCCCTCAACTAGAATTGCTTTGACATCAGAGTTGGATTTACTCTGGGGGCTGGTATTTTCTTGAGAGCACCCTCCTGAAATAATTAGAACTAATGTAGCTAAAAAAGTTACGCCTGTTTTTTTGATCATCGCTCTTCCTTGATTTTATGGATTCATAGTAAATACTTAATGTTATTATACATTCATTAATTTTTTTTTGGACCTAAGAGTTATGAATAGACAAATAATAGCCATAGGGGGCGGAGGATTNGGACGAAATCCTGGTGTNGGAATAATAGAAAAATACATCCTCGATCAATCTAAAAAANGCAATCCCAATATATGTTTTATTCCAACNGCCACCGGNGATGATGCGTCTTATAAAGANAGCTATTATTCAACATTTGAAAAACTGAGTTGCAATCCAACTCACCTGGATTTCTTCAAAAGAACGCCCGATTTAAAAAAACTCATAAGTGATCAGGATATTATTTTTGTTGGCGGAGGAAACACAAAAAGCATGCTCGCTGTCTGGAAAGATTGGGGTCTGGATAGCATACTGAAAAAAGCGTATAACTCAGGCGTGATCCTCTGTGGTGTCAGTGCTGGAGCGATATGCTGGTTTGAAAGAGGTATTACGGATTCNTGGGCAGAGGATTTAAGAGTAATGGATTGTCTTGGGTTCATCGATGGTGCTTGCTGCCCACATTATGATGAAGAGCCAGAGAGAAAGCCTTTTGTAAGGAAATCTCTATCTTCGGAGGATCTTGATGCTTGTTTTTCTATTGAGGGAGGCTGTGCGCTTCATTTTATTGATGAGCAACCCATAAGATCTGTAGTTTTTGAGGAGAGTAAGAATGCTTATTTAGTAACTATGGATGATAATGGTTTGAATGAGGAAGCTTACTCGAGAGAAGAAATTTTTTAGATTTCATGAAAAAAACACTTCTTCTATTTGCAATTAATATTTTACTCACTCACAGTAATTTTGTTTATTCTGCCAACGATTATAATGTCATCTTGATTGTTCCAGATGATCACGCGAGAAGGACAATTGGTGTTTATGGAAATAAAGCAGCGATTACTCCAAATCTAGACAAAATCGCCAGACATGGCATAAGGTTTGACAATGCTTATGCAGCCGCACCAGTTTGCTCGCCAAGTAGAGCGGCAATGCTGAGTGGGAAATATCCTTCACAAGTGGGTCTCAAAGATTTTTTGATGTTGAATGACAATTATGAAAATCAAGGCATAGATCCAAATACAGTCTTGTGGCCAAAGCTTCTGAAAGATCATGGTTATGTNACCGGCCTAATCGGAAAATGGCACCTCGGTACAGATGGAAATAGACAACCAACCAATATGGGATTTGAGCATTTCATTGGTTATGATCAGGATCTCTCTCCTTATGACCCCAAGCTGAGTGTTCGGGGTAAAGAAATGGTAATAAAGGGGCATACTTCCGAAATATTCACAACCTATGCTAAGAATTTTATCTCTGAAAATAAAGATAATAAATTTGCATTGGTTGTAGCATTTCGCGAACCACAGATGCCATGGGAGAAGGTGCCAGATATTGATCTTCAGGCAGTTAAAGATATAGATCCTGAAGTACCAGATTATGAGGGTACAGATAAGGAGTGGTTAAAGAAGATCACTCGAAATAATTATGCCGCTGTCCATGCTCTTGATAGGTCCATCGGCGAAATATACGATCATCTTTCACAAAATGATTTATTGAAAAAGACTGTGATATTTTATGTTGGTGATCACGGNATGCTTATTGGTCACCATAATGCATTTGGAAGAGGTGCAATTGGAGTGATCTCAGGAAATAAGATAGTAGGTTATGAAGGCATAGCAAATCTTTATGAGGAGGCCATAAAGATTCCATTTATTGTTCATCTCCCTGAGGAAGAAAGAAGCCGTCTTGTCAGTGAAGTCCCAGTGTCAAATATTGATGTTTTCCCTACCATTTTATCTTATCTCGGCTTTGATGTTCCAAGCAATCTGGAAATTGAGGGACGAGATATTTTAGAGTTAATTGAAAATGAGGCTGAATCAATGCATCGATCTATTTATGCCCAATATAGTATGAGAAATTTTGGTAATTCTGATCTCAGAATGGTCATAAAAGACCAGATTAAGCTAGTGAAGCGGTTTAATTTAAAAGCGAAAGACCACTTAGTTGATGAGTTATACGATTTAAAGAGTGACCCTGAAGAAAAGAATAATCTCATCAAAAATAATGATTACGAACAAAAAAAATCTGATCTAGAAAATCAATTGCTTAATTGGATGAAAAGAATAGACGATAAGGTCAGATAGAGGACGATTAGGGATTTTAGTATTTTCAAAAAATCTAAAAAGCAAGATNAATAAAATCAAAATAAAAGTTTTATTATTAAATAATTATTCATATTCTTTTTTGGCGTCAATTATCCATTCATAAAAGCTTTCGAAGANACTNCTGTAGCTGAATATAAGGAAATCTTCGGCTGAAAGTTTAAATACAATAACCCCAATTGAATGTATTTCAGATTGTATAACTGCAAAATCTGATGTTGTTTTATTTGATAGATCGATGGCTATTTCTTTATTTAGAATAAGCGGAGCATNCGCTCCTTTCAGATGCANTCCTCGTCTGGATTCTGATATATCAATGACAGCTGCGTTCTCTGACGAAAGTATTTTTGACAGTTTTAAGTACAAGTCTTGATGATCAGAAATGATCATATAGTGTCCAGGCGAGAGGGCGGCAATATACATATNTTTTTGAATCAGAAATGCNCCCACTTTNGGTAGCGATTGNAGTTCAAAATGNCTGCTAATAATTGAGGTTGTNTTNTCTATGGTATCGGNCCAGCTTTTTATTAGTACTGTCGATTTAAATCTTATTTTATTGATTGAAAGATCATTAGGCATAAAGTTTATCTCCCTCTTTATCGTAAAAATGGGGATCGACAACCAATACATTNTTTTGCTCTTTATTCAATGGNTACGCNGCAATTAGCTCGCGATTGATCATGCTGTCGTCACAATCAATCAGGGCAAGAGCAATATATTTTTTCATTGCGGGGCTGAATGTGGTTGAGGTTATATGACCGACGTTTTTTTCATTATCCATGACATGTGATCCAGCCTTTAGCGGTTTTTGGTCTTTAGAAATTAGACCAACCATTTTTTTTCGGTTAGTCGCCACTAATCCATCACGTTTACTCAATACTGATCCAATATATTGTTTGTTTTCAGAGGCCATTTTTCCAAGACCTAAATCATTCATTGTGTTACGACCATCAAGTTCTGGGCCACTTATATGTCCTTTTTCGATGCGTAAAGTACCGAGTGCCTCAGTGCCATATGGCACGATGTCATAGGATTTACCAGCCTCTATGACTGCTTTCCATACAGCTTCGCCATGAGAAGTCCCTGTATAGATTTCATAGGCACGTTCTCCTGAAAATGAAAGTCGAGCTACTTTAACTGGAATGTTATTGATTCGCCCATCGGCAACAGCCATTTGTGGTAATCCTTTTTCAGAAAAGTCTATATCGTCAATAATTTTTACTAAGACATCTCTACTATTTGGTCCAGCAACCGCCATACCTGCCCATTGATCAGTAACCGAGCTGACATGGACTTTTAAATTTGGCCAAACAAGTGTGAGCAAACGTTCAAGTTCCGACAAAACACTTGCAGCATTGGCGGTTGTGGTTGTCATCAAAAATTGAGTTTCACTGAGACGCCAAGACGTCCCATCATCAAACAAATAACCATCTTCACGAAGCATAATTCCATAACGAGTTTTACCCACCGGAACTTTGAGAAACGGATTGGCGTAAACACGATTTAAAAATTCTGCTGCATCTGGTCCTTGTACATCAATTTTGCCAAGACTGGTCACGTCAACTATGCCTACCGAATTTCTAACGGCTGTTGCTTCACGAACATAGGCCTCTTCCAGTGTTTCACCTGGCTTTTTGTATACCCTTGGACGATACCAAATGCCGGCTTCGATCATTTCTGCACCGTGATCTATGTGCCAATCATGCATTGGTGTGACTCTTTTGGCTTTATAATGATTACCGATGTTTCGTCCTGCAAGCGTTCCAAGTGCAACAGGCTTGTATGGCGCTCTGAAT
>PBVS01000012.1 GCA_002728725.1 Woeseiaceae bacterium | reverse complement strand
TTCCAGACTCAAAAATAGAATATGGAAAATCATTTATTTTTCTTATGAATCTCATTTTCTATTCTTCCTGAAAACGTAATTCTTTAATTTTTATACCTAATAGCGACAGAATTAAAACATAGATACCAACGCTAACTAAAATAAAAAATGCCAACCAGGAAAATCTTTTCAAGACTCCCAAACCAAGCCACCATTCTAGAGGCTGAATTGTATACGTTAAAAATATCAACATAAATGAATTGGCGATCAATAATTTAACTATGAACTCTTTAAAGCCTGAAAATCTCTTAATTATATTTTTCTTTTTTAATCCTGAGAATAATAATCCTGCATTTAAAATTGCTGCTACTGAAATGGATAGAGCCAATCCAAGATGGGTTCCTTCATAGTCAATTTTATTGAGGTAATATGCCGAGGATGAACCCAGAATAGTATTGAGCAGCAAGCAGTATATTCCAATTTTTACGGGTGTTAGGGTATCTTTTCTAGCAAAATATGCAGGAGAAAGAATCTTGACAAAAGAAAAGCCAATTAAACCAATTGAAAATGCCTTTAAACTCAGCGCTGTTAAGAAGACATCATGTGAATCAAACATACCGCCATAGAAAATCGCAGCAATTATAGGCTCAGCAAGAACGAATAATCCAATTGCAGCTGGGATGATGAGCGTGCACGCAATTCTTATAGACCAATTCATAGCATCGGAAAATTTACCCATAGAGTTATTTGAATATAGTCTCGAGAGATAAGGTAAGGTAACTGTTGCAATTGCAATTCCAAATAAACTGAGAGGAAGCTCCATGATTCTGTCTGAATAATACAGCAAACTTATTTTTCCGGTACCAATAAGAGAGGCAATAATTCCACTCACAAGAATATTCACCTGAGCAATGGAAGAACCAAAAACAGCTGGACCCATAAGCTTCATGATTTTCTTTATGCCTTTATGAGCTATATTCCATCTGGGTTTTGGTAACAATTTGATCTTAGATAAAAATGGAAGTTGAAATATCAATTGTATTAATCCGGCAAAAAAGACTCCATACGCAAGTGCCATTCCTGGATTTTCAAGAGACGGTGAAATAAATAATACGAAAAAAATCAAAACAATGTTCAATATTACTGGTGTAAATGCTGGTACAGCGAATCTTCCATAGGTATTGAGTAAACTTCCCGCAAAAGCCGTTAAGGAAATAAACAACAAATATGGAAAAGTATATCTCAGCATGGCTGTCGCTAGCTCAAAACGGTCATCATCGCCTATAAAACCAGGAGCAACAAAGGAAATGAGTATTGGTGACATGATAACGCCTATTAAAGTAATGACAAAAAGAATAAGACCGAGTGTTCCTGCGACAGAATCGACAAGATATTTAACTTCTTCGTGACTTTTGCCTTCTTTGAAGTCTGACACAACTGGAACAAATCCCTGATTGAATGCACCTTCTGCAAAAAAACGACGTAACATATTTGGAATTCTATTGGCTACAATAAACGCATCCATTGCGAGAGATACCCCAAAAAACCTTGCAAAAATAATATCTCGAATCATTCCAAAAATTCGAGAAACAAAGGTCATCAAACTAACCACTATCGTCGAATTCAAAATTGTTGCACTAGATTTACTATTTTTAGTCGGCATATCTCGTTATGTTATCTCAAACACTGATAATAAGTAGCTTAAAGTTTTAATATTTTTTGAATATCTCATTGACAATTTAGGATTATAAAAGAATAATACGGCGCTCTATTGAATATAAATAGATTGAAGCAATTAAAAGAATTCATTATTGAAAAATTGGGATTATTGTGGCGAACATAAAATCAGCACAGAAAAGAGCAAGGCAAGCAGTAAAGCTGCGTGCTCATAACATGGATCTTCGTTCAAAACTCAGAACGAAAATAAAAAATGTTATCAATCTTATCGATCAAAGCAACAAAGAAGAGGCCAATGAAGCTTTCAAAAGTGCCGTGCCAGTTATTGATTCAATGGTAAACAAAGGGATAATCAAGAAAAATAAAGCTGCAAGACACAAAAGCAGGCTCAATAAAAAAATTAAAAACTTAGCTTGATACCTCTTCAGAAGCCATTTTATCAAGCTCTTCCATAACATTCTTCGCAATAATATCGCAACCTTCACCAGACAATGCACTCACCCTTAAAACTTTTCCTTGCCAACCAATAGCATCTATAATTTTTTCACACATCAAATCAAGATCTGAAGGTGCAACCAAATCTATTTTGTTAAAGACCAGCCAGCGAGGTTTTTTATAAAGTGCTTCAGAATATTTTTTGAGCTCACTATCGATATCTTTGAACGCATTGATAGGCTCCATCTCAACATTATCGGAACTTAGGTCCAATATATGAAGAAGTATCTTTGTTCTTTCAAGATGCCTCAAAAACTCCAAACCTAAACCAGAACCTTCAGCTGCACCTTGAATTAAACCTGGAATATCGGCCATAACAAAGCTTTGTAACATCCCAACTGACACAACACCTAGGTTGGGATAAAGTGTAGTAAAAGGATAATCCGCAACCTTGGGTTTAGCACTGGACATTTTTCTTATGAGTGAAGACTTGCCTGCATTTGGCATCCCAAGCAAACCTATGTCGGCAATCAATTTTAATTCAAGCTGAAGATGACGAGATTCACCTTCTTGGCCTTTTGTGATTTTTCTTGGAGCACGATTTGTACTGCTTTTAAAGCGAGCGTTTCCGAGGCCTCCCTCGCCGCCCTGTGCTACCTTAATGCGGTCGCCGTGCTTCTTTAAATCACCAATCTCTTCCTGGGTATCCAAATCAGAAATTGTTGTGCCAACGGGTACAATGATCTCGAGATCTGCACCAGATTTTCCTGTCATATTTTTACCAGATCCCTGAGCGCCATTCTCAGCGCGATAAATTTTTGAGATCCTAAAATCTACCAGTGTATTTGTTGCGTCACTAGCAATGAAAAATACGCTACCTCCATCTCCTCCATCACCACCGTCTGGACCTCCTCTTGGAATATATTTTTCACGTCTGAAACTCAGGCAGCCATGCCCACCTGATCCAGCGGCAACACGAACATCAATGTCATCTACAAAATTCATAATAAATCATTTTAATCAGCTAAAAAAAACCCCGCAATAGCGGGGAGAAAGAGTTAATTTGAATAAAAATTAGACCACACTGACGTATTGTCTGTTTTTAATTCCTTTTTTCTCAAATTTTACTTGTCCAGCAGACTTTGCAAACAGAGTGTGATCACGCCCCAAGCCAACATTTTTTCCGGGATGAAATTTTGTCCCTCTTTGCCGGACAATGATGTTACCCGCTGACACAGANTGACCGCCGAAGAGCTTTACACCGAGTCTCTTACTTTCGGAATCTCTTCCATTTCTTGTGCTTCCNCCCGCTTTNTTGTGTGCCATTTTGTTCTCCCAATCAGTCCCTGAATTATATCAGATTCAAATAGAATGCTTAATNTTTTATGTTTTCTTCTTCGCTACTTTTTTTGCAGCTGTNTTTTTAGNNACTTTTTTCTTNGCTACNTTCTTNGCTACTTTTTTTGCAGCTGTNTTTTTAGNNACTTTTTTCTTNGCTANNTTCTTNNCTACTTTNTTTGCNGCTGTTTTTTTNGCAACTTTTTTCTTCGCTACTTTTTCTGTTGATTCCGAGCCAATCGATACAATTTCGATTTCTGTAAAAAACTGTCTGTGCGTCCCTTGACGTAAATAATTTTTTCTTCGTTTAAATTTGACTACAGGCACCTTTTTACTTTTGCCTTGTTTAATGACCTTAGCAACGACTGATATCTTCGGTAAAAATGGAGAACCGACTTTTACATCAGAACCCTCTCCTAGCATCATTACTTCATCAAAATTAATGTTCGAACCCTCATTAGCATTAATTTTTTCTAATTTGATTCTGTCGCCCTTTTGTGCACGATACTGCTTGCCACCTGAACGAAATACTGCGTACATTTCTGCCTCTCCGTCATCAACTATAAGTGATATTCATACATCGAAAATATGTTCAATCAGATAAAATGAGTTTATTTTTCTAATTTCATTTTTCGATTTAAATAAAGAATCGGAAATAGTATAGATAGAATCACTTCAGGTCAATGTCATTGTGAATAAATTAAGGTCCACCTAACTACCGATTAATAGAAATTAATTAATTCTTTTTTCTATTTTCATCTTATAATTAGAGTTTAATTCTTGTGAAATTCATGAAAACTACAAAGAAGAATAAATCTCTGAACGATTTCAATCAAATCAAATCAATTATCCAGAATGATGCGGAACAGGTTGATCTCTTGATTCGAAAAAATCTACACAGCGATGTGATGCTAATTTCAAAAGTTTCAGAGTACATTATCAATAGCGGCGGAAAAAGAATCAGACCTCTAATTGTGTTACTTGCAGCTCGTGCGCTTAACTATGAAAAAGAGGAGCACATCACTGCTGCTGCAATTATAGAATTCATTCATACAGCTACATTACTCCATGATGATGTTGTGGATGATTCAAAAAAAAGGAGAGGTCAACAAACTGCAAATACAGTTTTTGGAAATCAAGCGAGTGTTTTGATTGGAGACTTCTTATATTCAAGAGCTTTTCAGATGATGGTAACACTGGACAATATGAATGTTATGGGAGTCTTTGCGAATGCCACAAATATGATTGCTACAGGCGAGGTAATGCAATTAACAAATGTGTATGATGCCTCAATTACAGAGGAACAATATTTCGAAGTTATTTACAGAAAAACATCATGTCTATTTGAAGCTGGTTGTCATGTTTCAGCTATTCTTGCAAATTGTGATCATGCTAATGATTTATCAATGATGATTGAGTATGGGAAAAATCTAGGAACTGCTTTCCAAATAATAGATGACGCAATGGATTATATGGCTTCGGTAGAAGAAATTGGAAAAAATCTTGGTGATGATCTTTCTGAAGGTAAACCCACCCTCCCCATAATTCACGCCATTAAGATGAGCGAAGGCGATGAAAAAAAGATGTTACAGTCAGCAATTGAAATGGGAGATATTGGTAAGTTAGAGGTGATCCAGAATATTATTTCAAAAACAGGTGCCATTGAGTATACGACAAAAAAAGCAGTAGAATTTTCAAATAGAGCTATTGAATCCATATCCAATCTAAAAAACTCTACATATAAAGAGGCATTAATATCTATCGCTCAATTCTCTGTTGATAGAAATTCATAATCCAATCAAACATTTAAAATAAAAATGAAAGAAGCTCTTAAACCTGTTTACGCACTCTTGGTCAGTGTAGCAATCCTTCTTACAGGTCAAGGACTGCAGGGAACATTACTGCCAATAAGAGCAAGTGTTGAGTCATTCTCCACTACCTCAATTGGACTTATGGGTGCTGCTTATTTTCTTGGTTTTACTATTGGATGTTTACTGGGTGTTTATCTTGTAAAGAGAGTTGGTCATATAAGAGTCTTTCTTGCAATGACAGCAATCGCTTCGACTACAGCCCTCATTCATGCTCTGGTTTTATATCCATGGTTTTGGATCATTATGAGGATGCTAACTGGATTTTGCTTTGCTGTTCTCTTTGTGGTGATTGAAAGTTGGGTCAACAATCGCTCTTCTAATGAAAACCGTGGAGTAATTTTCTCTGTTTATGTAATGATTACCTTATCAGTTCAGGCGGTTGGACAATTTTTAATGTTATTGTATGAGACCGATGGAATTGAACTATTTGCTATTGTATCTATTCTAGTCACTATAGCTGCTATCCCAATAGCTTTATCAACTTCTCCAGCACCATATGTTGATCAAGATGTCTCCTTTAATCTGAAAAAACTCTACAAAATATCTCCGGCGGCTGTCATTGGTTGCTTGTTTATTGGATTTGCGAATGGTTCTTTTTGGTCACTTGCACCAATTTTTATATCCGATGTTTATGTTGATATCTCCTTTACAGCTTATTTTATGACTGCGGTGATAGTTGGAGGTGCAATTTTTCAGTGGCCTGTTGGATACTTGTCAGACAGAATCGGTAGAAGAAAAATAACAATTGTAACAGCTGCACTAAGTGCAACCATATCTTTCCTGATTGTTTCAATAATTGATGATTTGAACCTATCGGGACTCATAATTACAGGTTTGTTTTGGGGGGGACTGACATTCCCCTTATACGCAGTGACTGTTGCTCACGCCAATGACAATGCTAATCCAAATGAATTTGTTATGGTATCTAGCAGCCTTCTTCTGATGTATGGAATTGGCGCGATTATCGGACCTATCATATCTTCCGGATTAATGGCCTATACCAAATCTAGCGGTTTGTTCGTATTTACAGGAATCACTCATTTGATCCTTGCAATTTATCTGTCTACTAGGGTGGCTTATCGAGAGAGCAAACCATTAGAAGAGCATATTCCGTTTAATGATGCACTTAATGCTACCCATACTGCATCACAATTTTATGAATCCAGTGAATACGAGACAGATTCTGAATAACTTTATTTTTTATACTTACTGGCTATTTGTTGGTAAGCTTTTCTGAATGTGAGGCCTTTATTTAGAACAAGCTTGTACGCTTCTTCCGCAGCGAATAGGTCATCGTCGAGCTTGATATTTTCCGGTAAAAATTTCATGGTTGATATTACGTAAGTCATAATATCAACACTCTCTATTGTATTATCAATAGCTTTAAAGAGAGGAGCTTTAATTTTCTGTAGATCACGCTGAAAACCAGATGGAAGTTTTGACATTACCATCATACTCTCATTCAAACATGATAATACTGTAGCTGAAGAAGCTCTTATTAATTCTAGTACATCGGGATTTCTCTTTTGAGGCATTATTGACGACCCGGTTGTAACCTCAACGGCGAGGTCAATATAACGATACTCTTGGGTGTAATAGAGCAGAAGATCACTGGAAAGTCTTCCTAAATCTTGCATTAATAGTGAAAGCTCAAATAAAAGGTGCGATTCTGCCTTCCCGCGAGACAACTGAGGTGCTGTAACAGGCTCATGTGTCACCTCAAAACCAAGTTTATTTGTTGTGAATTTTCGATCAATTGGTAATCCTGGTGTTCCATATCCAGCAGCACTACCAAGTGGGTTTTTATTCGAGCGACGTTTAGCCTGAATCATTCCTTCTATATTGTCTTCAAAGGCTTCTATATAAGCTCCACACCATAGTGATACCGATGAGGGCATTGCATGTTGCATGTGTGTTGTTCCAGGTAATTTAATCGAGCCCTGTCTACCATCTAATACTCGTATTTCCTCACATAATTTTTCTGCACTGATAATGATTTCGTCAATTGCATCAAGGTAATACAATCTTAAAGCAGTGAGAACTTGATCATTCCTGGATCGACCTAAATGGATTCTTCCGCCTACCTCTCCTATTTTTTCAATCAAATTTTTTTCAATAGCAGTATGCACATCCTCATCTTCGAGATGAATTGACCATTTCTGATCTTGGTAATCTTTCAAAAGAGCATTCAAACCCTTGATAATTATTTTTGAGTCATCAATCTCTAACAGCTTGCAGTTTGAAAGCATTTCGACATGGGCAATGCTTGCCTTTATGTCATAAAATACCAATCTATGATCGAGGATATGATCTTCCCCAGCAGTATATTTTAGGATTTTTTCATCTAAGGGAAGACCTTTATCCCACAGTCGCTTCATTTGATTCTCCTAATTGTTCCTTAGTAGTGAGATTTGTTAGGTCTTTTACGATTAAAGTGCCAGTTCCATGATTTGTAAATATCTCCGTCAAGAGGCTATCTTCACTATTTGAAGATATAATATGAACCCTTGATACTCCATTATCAAGTGCTAGTCCTATGGCATCTACCTTTGGGAGCATTCCATCTGTGAGTTTTCCGTTTGATTTCATTTTTTTCAAACTGTCATGATTTATGTAGGAAATTAATGAAGTCTTATCATTTGTATCCATTAAAATACCGGGAACTGAAGTCATAAGAATTAATTTTTCAGCGCTCAACTCATAAGCGATTGTTGCGGCAATAGTATCTGCATTAACATTAAGTATCACGCCATCAGCATTTGCAGTCAAAGAGCTTATAATGGGAATATAACCAGCGTCTAATTGAGTATTTAATATATCCATATTCACAGAAGAAATATCTCCTACATACCCATAGTCAATTAAATCTCCTGTTTCATCTTTAATTTTTTCCCTTTTTTTTGTCACTATCATGCCACCATCAATGCCACTGATGCCGATTGCAGGTATACCCAATTCAACGGAAATTGCTAATAATTTTGTATTAACTTCTCCATTCAATACCATAACAGCAAGACTGATAGTACTTTGATCAGTCACTCTTCTACCATTATTAAATTCACTCACCTGTCCAGATTTTTCAATCATTTCTGTCAATTGTGGTCCTCCTCCATGAACTAAAATGACCTTTATCCCAAACTGATGAATTGTGGCTATTTGTTTTAATAATTTTCTTGCCGATGAAATATCTCTTAATAATTCGCCTCCAATTTTTATTATAAAAATCTTGTCTTTGTATAACTTGATATATGGTGCTGCATTGTTGAGAGCAGAAATTGTATTATTGTATTTACTCATAAATTATCGCCATATTATTTTAAAAGTGTGTGAAGAATTGCCATTTGTACTAATAATCGATTCTTTGCTTCTGAAATAACTATACTTCTTGAGCCATCCAAAACAGAATCATCTACCACGACTCCCCTTCTAACAGGTAGACAGTGCATAAAACGGCATGATTTTTTAGCTTCTTTAAACCATGATTCTGAAATACACCAGTTTTTATATTTAGACCGTATTTTATTTTCTTCCTCAAGATTTTCATAATAGCTTGGGGAGACCCATGATTTAGCATAAATAATGTTTGCATCAGACATAGCCTCATGAATATTTGAGGTCTCTTCTATTTTAGCCCCAGTGTCACTGGCAATTAATCTGGCTTTATCCATAACAGATTCAGGTAATTGNAATTCATTGGGNCTCAAAATAGTTACATGCATACCTCTGAGAACCGCCATATTCAAAGTTGATGCTGGNACAGCCAATGGAAGTGCTTTTGGGTGATAAGCCCAGCTCAAAACAAATTTTCCATTTTGTCTGGGAATATCAAAATCATTTAAAGTCTTCCAATCAGCCAGATTCTGGCACGGATGTCTAATAGCTGACTCCATATTTATGTATGGTTTATCAACGAGATTTATTAATTTTTTATACTCACAATCCTCGATATCATCATTCAAATTATTCATTTTGGCGAAAGAACGTATCCCAATAACATCAGAGTAGGAAGACATCACTGGTATAGCNTCTTTNATATGTTCAGCGGATTTTCCATCCATAATTACACCATCTCGCGTCTCAAGGCCATGTATCGACATATCCGGAGATACAACAAAAGAGCCTCCCCCAAGTCTAATCATTGCAGATTGAAATGACGTCATTGTCCTTAATGAGGGATTTAGAAATAAAAGACCAAGCACCTTGCCTTTAAGTGCGGATGGTTCAGGATTAAGCTCTAGTCTTTTAGCGAGATCCAAAAGAAAATTAATCTCATCTGAGGTTAATTCAGTTATATCATTATAATAATTCATCTTTATTTTATGTGACAGTCAATTTCTAAATCGCTGAGAGAGCCTCGCTCAATCTCTCTATATGCTCTGATCTAAGAACTAAGGGTGGAAGAAGTCTGAGAATATTTGGGTCAGAACTTAAACCGGTTAAGATGTTCTTTTTTAATAATTTTTTTTGAATCTCCTGGGCGGGCAGTTCTGTATGCAGGCCCAATAACAGACCTTTACCCTGAATCTCATTGACAGGACCTGTGATACAAAACTCACGAATTTCTTTCTCTCTTTCGATAACATTTTTCAGAATATTTTTCTCTTTGATAAGTTGAATTACGAATTCTATTGCTGAACAAATAACTGGATTACCTCCAAATGTTGATCCTAGTTCGCCTTTTTTAATATTCTCATCTAGGAGGCTATTTATAAAAATTACTGAACACGGTAAACCGCCCCCCAGTGATTTTGCTGCAGTCATTATGTCAGGCTCAATATTAAAATTTTGTATAGCAAAGTATTTGCCAGATCTTCCCATACCACTTTGGACCTCATCTACTATCATTAATACTGAGTGATCATTACAAGCATCTCTGATTGATTTCAAAAATTCTTCTGATAGATCGAAGGCGCCAGCTACACCCTGAATAGGCTCAACTATTACCGCTGCAATATCACTATTAATCATTTTTCTAGCAAGGTCTGAGTTGTTTCTGGGAATAAATTCAACCTCAAATGGTTTTGATGGAAAACCATACCAAGACTCAGAGCCCCACGTTACAGCGGCAGCGGCTGCAGTCCTACCGTGAAAAGCATGTGAAATTGATAATATTTTTTTTCTCTTTGTGTAATGACAGGCAATTTTTAATGCGTTTTCATTTGCCTCAGAGCCAGAATTGACAAAAAAAACTTTTTTTAGATTTTTTGGTGAGATTGATAATAGCTGAGATGCAGTATTTGCGCGAATATCTAATGGTAATAAATTACTTTGAAATAATAGTTTCTTCATTTGAGTTTGAACTGCATCAATATATCCTTTATGTCCATAACCGAGAGGAACAACAGCATGTCCTCCATAAAAATCAATTATTCTTTCACCATCATTTGTTATCAATTCGCATTCATATCCTTCAGCCACAGAAATTGGTAACTGCGAATATGCTTGTATGAGTGATTTTTCTTCTTTTTTTAAAAAATCTCTATTCATAACTATATCCAAGGTACTGAATTTGATTGCAAGCCTTGACAATCACTAAGATTCCATAATTTATTCATTAATTGAATTGAGCCACCTGCAGCTCCTTTGATTAAATTATCAATAGCCGTCATTACAACAAGATTACGACCATCTATAGAAAAGGACATATCACAATGATTTGAAGCGATAACATCTTTAATTCTTGGTGGCTCACTTTTTATTCGAATGAAAATATTTTTAGAGTAAAAATCTTTATATAAACTAGTTATTTGACCTATTGAGAGAGGTTGAACTAATTTAGCAAAACAGGTGGAATAAATGCCTCGTGAAAAGGGTCCGGAGCATGGCACAAAATTTACTTTTACATCTTGCATTGCTCTTTTCTTTATTAGGCTCTCTATCTCAGGGGCATGTCTATGAGTCAAAGCATTGTATGAAAAATAATTACTGTGTCTCTCTGGATGATGAGTATTCTCCTTGGGTCGCTTTCCAGAACCAGTACTTCCAGTTACAGCATTGATACTAAATTCATTTTTCACTATATTTGAAGTGACTAGAGGTGCTATCGAGAGGATAACTGCTGTAGCGAAACAGCCTGGATGAGCGGCATACTTCTCTTGTTTAATATTTATGAGCTCTGGAACACCAGAAATGAAATGCTTTAGTAGGTCTGGCTTTGGATGATCAAAACCGTAAACATTCTTGAAATCCTCTTTGATAGGAAAACGAAAATCTGCGGATGAGTCCACAACTCTTATTTCACATTCATGATTAGATAATTCAGATAATACTCTTGATATCAATAAAGCCGATTTCCCATGCGGTGCAGCACTGAATAAAGCTATATTGTCATCAACATCAATATTCTTTAGATAGCTGTCAAAGCTATCAAAGGTTTGTTCTTTATTAGTCAAACTTAGGTGAGGAAATACATCAGAGATCTTCCTACAGGAATGACTTTCTGAGATCATCGATGTAAGCTCAAAATCAGGATGCATCTCAATTAATCTGATTAACTCACAACCAACATAACCGCTAGAACCTAAAATTATGGATTTAATTTTCAAATTATTGACCCTTGCTTATCAATTTAATTGATTCGGCAGCTGCAGCACCAAAATTTTGGCCATCTGATAAGGCGTTTATAGCTTTCAAATTAAGGGTTTTATTAATTATCTCAGAACCTGCTGTATTATCAGTTGCCGGGCCCGTGATAAGAGAGGGCTCAATATTGTATCTTTCTCTTAGGAGTTTTGTTCCGCCCCAGGCTGCAACAGGATCATTTGCACAAAGAATAACAGAACTTAATATATCCTTAATTGCTTTGTCCTTAAGAATCGATTCAACTCCATAAGATCCCATTAGACCGTCACCCAATTCAATTACTATAATATCGGGGCTGTCCTCGGAGAGGTGGTTTAATAATAATTTTGTAAGTGATGAAGCATTATTTACTGAAGTTGAGACTATACCAAAATCAGAAAATATCATTGTTCTAATAGCTCCTGCGTCTTCCATAGCCAAAATATCTCTTCTCAAAGATATTCCTGTTGCTTTGCATGCATTTACTGATAAATTCATTTTTCTTAAACGACTTATCAATGAGCAAGCCGCTACCGTTTTACCTGAATCCATACATGTTCCAGCAATTGCTATAACTGGAATATTAAATTTTTTTATCTTAATGCTATCTTGATAAGGATAAAGTCCAACTCGAGAGGTAATACCGACTCTCTCACCTAAGTATGGAAAGGATAAAACTGACCCTAGCACCTCACAATCAAACGGGGGTCCAACATCTGGGTTATATGATTTACAAATACCCATTACCCCACCCATATTTAAAATCTGAACTATGGAACCAACTTCCAAGTGATTTGGCAGGGAACCCGAATATCCCAATAACGCATCCCTGTGTCCAAGTGAACCAACAATTACGTCGCCCTCTTGAATTGAAGACATTCGTCCACTTATAAGCTCAAGACGATTGTATCTTGATTTATTATTAAGAATCTTAACCGCTATTAAGACCCCCTCTTCACATGGAATATTATTTGATAATCTGACTTCATTATGTAGATCTTTATTGAGAGCCACTGAAGCAATTTTATCTGCAAGTATTGTTTTCATATCATTAATCTCCAGATGCAATTGATTGAAGCGAACCTGATATCGACAATATATTTGAGAAACCTCTGGCATCTTCAGCGGACCAATCACCTATCTTTTCGCCATACTTTCCAGATGACGCAGAGAGAAGAGAATGTTTAGATTTAACACCTGAAATAAATAAATTTCCTGGTTTTAATGAGAAACTTACCTCACCGGTGACTCGTCTCTGAGAAGAAGAGAAGAAAGTCTCTATATCTTCACAAACAAGATCTAATTGCTTTCCTTCGTGAATGAGATCACCATATATAGAGCTAAGTATTTCTTTGGCCTTAATTTGATGAGATGAGAGAACAAGTTTCTCTAATTCACGATGAGCTTCAATTAAAATTATTGCTGCAGGTGCCTCAAAAGCAACTCTTCCTTTGGTTCCTAAAATTGTATCGCCAAGATGTATACCCCTTCCTATTGCATATTCACAAGCTATTTTTTCTAACTTCTCGATTAGCTGAACAGGGTTATAAGATTTTCCGTTTAATTTTTTTGGAATACCTTGATCAAAAATTAATTTATGCTGTGAAGGTTTTCTTGGTGAGCTGAAAGCAGATTTTGAGAGAGGCCAGGCATCTTCAGGTATAGTCTCACACGAATCTAAGGTTTCAATCCCTCCAATTGTCACACCCCACAATCCGTGGTTGATCGAATAAGAAGTTTCTGATTCATCTAAATATAACTTTCTCTTTTTCAGAAAATCAATTTGCTCTTCCCTTAGCCAGTTGTTATCTCTGACTGGAGCAATTATTTTTATTTTTGGATTGATTGTTTTCAGTGCAACATCAAATCTAATCTGATCATTGCCGGCGGCAGTACATCCATGCGCAACAGTTTGAAGATTTTTCTCCAACATGAATGAAGCAAGCTTCTCAGCTTGCAAGCCCCTTTCTGCACCAACACACAAAGGATAAAGTTGTCCTTTTTTTATGTTACCTGCAATAAGATATTTGATAATTTTTTCGAAGTATTCATCTTTTGAGTCTATTAGATAATGTTCTTTGGCCCCTAGATATAATGCTCTTTTTTTAATCTTCCTTTTTTTTTCTTCACTTAAACCGCCAGTATCTACAGTGAGAGTGATCACATCTTTACTGTAATTTTCTTTTATCCAAGGTATACAAAAACTTGTGTCTAAACCACCAGAATACGCAAGAACTATAGGAGTGTTATCCATGATTAGAATATCTTTGAGAGTTTTTAGCGGCTTGATGTAGCCAGATAGTTTATTTTATTGAGAAGAGCTCTTTGAGCTGTCTTATTGGATACAGCAGTGAAGACTGTATCATCACCACCAATGTTTCCAACGATTCCAGACCAATCACAATTATCTAAATAGAGAGCAACTTGCTGAGCAGAACCAATAGCTGTTTTTATCACGAGAAGATTTGTCCCAACCTCCTGAATTTTTTCTATCAATCCAAGCACATTATTTTTAATTTGATTATTAGTTTTCTCAGATAAAATTAATGAGTATCCATGATTAGACTTAACGGCACCTATTTCTCTTAAATCTCTACTTACAGAAGACTGGGTAACAGAAAAACCTTTTTTATTGAGTTGTTCAACAAGGGATTTTTGAGTCGAAGCTGACCCAGAAAGCAACAACTCACGAATAGCTTCATGTCTTGATGTCTGATTGTGTATTGCTTGCGGCATAAAACTGTAAATCTATTAATATGCGCATATTATATATTTAATTTGCATATTTATGCAATTATTTTATGAATTAATTTTCAGCAACTTCCTATATTTATGCAATACCTCCTCGGTATAACCATTGGAAGAATCTACACCATTAAAAATTAACTCATCAGCCGCTTGCATGGCAATACTCGAATTATTTTTTGATTTTAAATTCATATATTTAATATTATTTTCATTTTGTTTGTCGACATATGCTGCCATCTTATTCAATGACTGGATAACATCATTTTTTGAACAGATATCATGCAATAGCCAGTTTGCAACATGTTGAGATGAAATCCTAAGCGTTGCCCTATCCTCCATTAGAAAAATATTGTTTATATCAGCAACTTTTGAACATCCTGTTCCGGAGTTTATCCAGTGCACAACATAACCAAGAATACTCTGAATATTTGCATCCAGTTCTTCTTGGATCATTTTTGTCGTCAACTTACTCTTTGAGGTTACTGAGGGAGTAAGAATATTCCTTATAAAACCTTCATCATTATCTTCTTTAAGACGCTCTTGATAATCTCTTACTGCGTAATCATGGTAATGAATTGCATGAAGAGTGGCCGCGGTTGGTGAAGGAACCCAAGCACAACTTGCGCCTGATTTAAGCTGGTTGTACTTCATACTCATCATCTCTTTATATTCATCAGGCTTTGCCCACATACCCTTTCCAATCTGAGCTTTGCCAATGAAGCCACATTCTATTCCTGCTTTGACATTATTTTTTTCATAGCTCTCATACCAGACATCTTCTTTAATTCTCTCCTTGTAATTCACGGGCCCTAATTTCATATTTGTATGAATTTCATCTCCCGTTCTATCGAGAAAACCTGTATTAAGAAATACAATTCTGTCCTTAAGCTCATATATACATTTCTTNAAATTNCAGCTCGTTCTNCTTTCNTCATCCATNAATCCGANCTTNATTGTNTNATTAGGAAGATTAAACATAGACTCTACATCGTCTAANAAGCTATTAAAAAATGCACACTCCTCAGGACCATGTAATTTTGGTTTCACAATATATANGCTGTTGTNTCTGCTNTTGACCAATTTTGTAGANCTNTTCATTCCNGCAATTGAACATCCAACTGTNACTATCGCATCNANAAGACCNTCGTATACAGATTCTTTTTGTTTATCCAAAACAATNTCGGTCTTCATATGACAACCAACATTCCTTATAAACATTAATGCTCNACTTTTCAGNAAAAATGATTCATTGTTTTTTGATNTATAACTTCTGTCCTCATTAAGNGTTCGAGTATAATTTTTNCCAGATTTTATGAATGTTGAAGANAGGGAACCCTTCATAAGTTCAAGGCAATTATGATANANGTTTATTTTATCTTCAGAATCAACTGCTGCTACAGAATCCTCACAATCAAGAATNATNGATACAGCAGACTCAATATTAATATCAGANANATTTCCTGGTGCAGTCCTCCCGACCGNGTGACANGCATTAACAGTAATTTCAATGTGAAGATCATTATTCTTAAANAGATANGATGTNNNNTCACCAAATTCAGCAAAACCAATGAATTTATNNCTATNCTTCAGGGANACTATTTTTCCNTTTTTTAATCGGGCNTTAAAANTTAGTTCNTNNGATGAGGATTCTAAAAAATAATTTTCAACATTNTTATGACTTGNTTGTTCNAGAGGAATGNNTCTATCNAAAAAATCANANGAATANTTAATAACCAANGCGCCTCTTTCTNAATCATATCCTTGCCCACTATCTTTGCCACCCTTTTTTGGAATCAAATCTGAACCATAAACCGCATCATACAAACTTCCCCAACGCGCATTACAAGCATTTACTGCAAATCTTGCATTACTGACAGGAACAACTAACTGAGGAGCTGCAATNTTTGAAACTTCATCGTCAACGTTCTGGGTTTTTATCNTGAATGGCTCTACTTCTGGAGCNATATACCCAATTTCCTTAAGGAAATTGATGTANCTATCCATGTNAAATTGGTTGTCTTTTTTACTCGCATACCAAGCATCAATCTTTCTCTGNAACACATCTCTCTNTGCTAGGAGAGATGTGTTNCACGGGGAAAATTTTTCAATTATTTGATTNAGTTCTATCCAGAATTTTTCTGAACTTATTGATATGCTCGGAAGAAGCTCGCTCTCTATGAATTCGAANAATTGTTTTTCAACGAAGAGATTATTTAGCTCCTTATAATCTGANAGATTATTCTTCCTCGATCGGAGANGTTTGATATTGTCCATCTGCATTCAGATCCACGAGTTGTCTTTGAAGTGAAAAAAAATCTGAATCAGATACGATCTTATCTCTTGATTTTTCAGATGTGCTCATATTTTCGTTGATTTCCATAATTTATTTACTCCTTGTCATCAAATTGTTCTTCTTCAGTACTGCCATCCATTGCTGTTGTTGAAGAATGACCAGCCATGATTGTATTTTGGACAGCATCAAAATAACCAGCACCCACAAANGACTGGTGTTTNGCTGCACGAAANCCATCACTTTCATATTTAAATTCNCGTTCTTGTAATTGAGAATAGGCGTACATTCCGTTTTTCTTATATGCTTTNCTTAATTCAAACATGCTTGTATTGAGAGCATGCCATCCTGCAAGAGTAATGAATTGGAACTTATATCCCATCTCACCGAGCTTCTCGCGAAAATGCTTCATTGTGTCTTCGTCTAAATTAGACTTCCAATTAAATGAAGGCGAGCAGTTATAAGAAAGAAGCTGATCAGGATATTCAGCATGAATAGCGTCAGCGAATATTTGTGCTTGCTCAAGNTCTGGTTTTGATGTTTCACACCACAACATATCTACATAAGGAGCGTATGCTAGCCCTCTCGATATGGCTTGATCCATTCCCGCTTTTGTTCTAAAGAATCCTTCTGATGTTCTTTCTCCTGTTAGAAACTCGTGATCACGCTCATCGATGTCTGATGTTATTAAATTTGCAGCATCCGCNTCAGTTCTCGCTATCAATACAGTAGGAATATCCATAACATCTGCGGCCAATCTTGCTGAGATAAGTTTTGCTATTGCTTCGCCTGTGGGAACTAATACTTTTCCACCCATGTGACCGCATTTCTTTGCTGAAGACAGTTGGTCTTCGAAGTGCACACCTGAAGCACCTGCTTTTATCATATTTTTCATGAGCTCAAATGCATTTAGATTTCCGCCAAAACCGGCTTCGGCATCAGCAACTATTGGTGCAAACCAGTCAATGTCAAAGTCGTTATTCATTGAATGAATTTGATCTGTTCTGATAAGAGCATTATTAATTCTATTTATCATTTTTGGCACTGAGTCAACTGCATACAGACTCTGATCAGGATACATTTCACCGCCACTGTTTCCGTCTCCAGCAACCTGCCAGCCTGAACAATAAATCGCTTTAAGTCCTGCTTGTATCTCCTGAATTGCCTGATTTCCAGTCATTGCGCCAAGTGCACA
>PBVS01000011.1 GCA_002728725.1 Woeseiaceae bacterium | reverse complement strand
AGATTGCCCTTTTTTTGCTATGAAAGATACTCCTGAAATAACATCTTTATTAGCTTTATCATCATAGGAAAAAGTTACTTTCTTAAACTCCAAGGTTCCTTTTGATGATAATCTTTCAAGAACTCCTTGATCTTTCTCAGCAGGTTCATCTAAAACAGAAAATAAACTCTCACTTGCAGCTATCCCCCTCTGAAGAACAGCATTAACATTGGTTATTCTCCTTATTGGTTGAAGCATAAGCATCATTGCACCAAAAAACGACATAAAACTGCCTGGACTCAAATTTCCATTTATAGATTCATTTCCAGCAAAATAAATTACGGCTGCAACGCCAACCCCAAAAACTACTTGTGTTATCGCGACTCCAAGTGAGCGCGATCTGATTAATTTAATGTTTTGAAGTCTATTTTTTTCATCGACTTCATTAATTCTATTCATTTCAAAATCATAACCATCAAAAATTTTAACTATTCTCTGACCACTCAATACTTCTTGTGTTACTTGTGTGACCTCTCCAACAGAATCTTGAATCCTCTCGCTGTATCTTCTAAATACTTTTCCGAGAAAATTTATTAGTATGGTTATGATAGGAAAAATAACGACTACAGATACAAAGAGTCTTGGGCTCTGATATATCATGAGACCGATCGCAGCAATCACGGTAAGGATATCTCGAATAAGAATCGTAACAACGTTGGTAACTGATTCAGAAATCATCTCAACGTTATATGTCATCTTAGAAAGAATGCGGCCATTAGAATTTTTTTCGAAAAATTTTACGGGGAGTTTCAAAAATTTTTCAAAAACCTCTCTTCTAAGCGAGCTGATCACACCTCTTCCTATCCAGCCTAGAGAGGCCTCTGTAGCAAAACCTGATATACCTCTCAACAAAAAAACAGCAATGAAAGCAATAGGAAGCCATCTTGTGGCTTCTATATTTTTTGCTACCAAAGCCTCATCCATAAGTGGCTCAATAAGAGCAACCATTGTCATTTCAATTAATGCTGTTCCAATCATAGCCATCAGAGCTATAAAACCAATTAGTTTGTATGGCTTAACATAACCCCATAACCTCTTGTATGTTTCTAGCGCTTCTCTTTTAAGTGATATTTCCATTGACCCAAGAATAATCTGATAATTATTTTTTTAAAATATTCTTATATTACGATACAACAGTTATTTATTGATAGCGATCAATTGTTGTCATACTCTATTGCTTATGAATCCCGAAAATACACACAAAAACAAAAAATATAATGTTGTCATACACGGTGCTTCAAGTTTTACTGGTAAGATTATCCTCGAATACTTTCTTGAAAATTACCCTCCAAATGAGAGATTAAAGTGGGCTATTTCTGGAAGAAATTATGACAAATTAGATGCATCACTCAAAAAGATCATCGGTGACAAGTCACTTGATAATGAAATTCCGATAATCATTGCAGATAGCAAAGATAGAGCATCACTTGATGAATTAACAATGAGTACTGACGTGATCCTATCGACTGTAGGCCCTTATGCTAAGTATGGCAGTGAACTTGTTTCAGCTTGCGCTAAAAATGGCACCGACTATTGTGACCTCGCTGGTGAATCACAGTGGATCCAAAAAATGATTAATAAAAATCAACAAATCGCTGAACAAACTGGAGCAAGAATTATTCATGCTTGCGGCTTTGATTCTATACCGTTTGATATCGGCGTATTTGCTCTTCAGAAGCATGCAATTGAGAAACTTGGCGCTCCACTTAAAAAAATTACAACCCTTGTTAGGGCAATGCGTGGTGGAGCCAGTGGAGGAACTATTGCGAGCATTCTTAATATTATCGATGAAACTAAGAACAATCGTGATATGGCAAGGTCAGTGTCTGATCCTTATGCGCTCAATCCTCCAGATAAAAAAACAGGTCCAGATAAGAGAGACGAAAAGACTTATAAATATCATAGTCAATTAAAAACATGGGTTGCCCCTTTCATCATGGCAGGGATTAATACTCGTATTGTTAGACGAAGTAATGCATTACTTGAATATATGTATGGCGATAATTTTTCATACACGGAGTTCACTGATTGCGGAAAAAATACAAAAGGAAGGCTCAGGGCTATATTAATTACCAGTTCATTAGGTTTATTTTTTTTATTTAGTTCATTCAGAACTACAAAAAAACACATTGTGCAAAGATTTCTTCCTAAACCTGGTGAGGGGCCTGATAGAAAAAATCGTATCAATGGATTTTTTAAACTCAAAGTATATGGAGAGGCCGAGTCTTCTGGGCAGTTAAGTATGACAATTACTGGCGACCAAGATCCTGGTTATGGCTCAACTAGCAAAATGATTTCTGAAACGGCACTCTGTCTTGCAGTTGATAAAATAAATATCTCGGGAGGTTTCTGGACGCCTGCATCTGCATTAGGCGAAAAATTATTAAAACGACTGGAGGAAAATGCTGGATTGAAATTCAAGGTTGATGAGTCGCTATGAAAAAAAAACATTTCCTTAGATCATTTTTTATAATCCTGCTTCTTCAGAGTTGTTCTTCGCAGATTGTTATCAAGAATCCAGAAATTCCAGAGCTTCTGATAGACAGATCTCCTTACAATGTTGCAGTGATATATCCAGAGAATTTTGATAACTTCATCCATGAGGAAAAAGTTATTGGAAGAAAATCATGGAAAATTGATTTTTCAGATTCAAATAAAACGCTCTTTAATAAAGTATTAACCTCTTACTTTGAAAATGTTGATGAAAGAGAAGAACAGGACAACTCACTAATGAGCTATGATTTTGTTATAAGGCCCAGTATTGACACAATCGAGTTTTCCGTTCCTGAGCAAAGCCAAGACGAAACATTTGCTGTTTGGATTCGTTACCGTATGAAAATCTACGATAACTCTGGCTCTGAAATTATTAACTGGCCAATAAGTTCTTACGGCAAAACTTCTACTTCGATTTTCGCTGACGAACAAGATTTGGGAAGAGCTGCAGTCCTGGCCATGCGTGATGCGGCAGCATTGATAATCTTGCAAATGGAAAAATCGGGAAATTTAGGCCTGTAATTGAAACTCCTTAATTCATCTCAATAAATTGTATATGCATATAATAAATTTTAAAAATCTTATTCTATTAGTAATAAAAATTATATTCCTAGTCACTCTAATGAATCTTTCAGGTTGTGTGACCGCGAGAATCGAAGACAATAGGATTGGTAATACGGGTATCTCAGAAGGAGAAGGAATAGTAATTTTGGCCAAAAGCTATCATCTTGGTAATGATACTGAAACTGATTTTATCAAATGTGTAAGCTCAAATGTAAGTTCAGGCTCATCATCCGTCAGGGTAGTTCCAACGAATGAGTTCAAAAATACCCTATTTCCATGGTTTGAGCCTAGAACGGCACCATCAGATACTGATGGTCTAGCAAGACTTCTGGCAAGAAGTAAAGTTTCTAATATGATTTCAAATGAAGGTATTAAATATATTGTTTGGCTTGATGGAAACACTGACAGAGCTGGTGGTGGTGGAACTATGTCGTGCGCCCTAGGTCCGGGTGGAGCTGGATGTTTTGGTTTTGCATGGTGGCAAAATGATTCGAAATATGAGGCAACTGTCTGGGATATCGAGAATTCAAGAAATGAAGGCAATATTAGTGCAGATTATAGTGGCACATCTTTTTTGCCAGCCATAGTTGTGCCAATCCCATTATTTGCGAGGACACAATCCAAAGCATGCAAAGGTCTATCTGATCAACTTAAGATATTTTTGGCAGGTTAGCTTATGATTTTAATAAAAGAGTATTATCTGAAGCTAGAATTTTTCTTATTAGGATGAGAGATGAAATTTAATGTAATAATGCTTCTTGTTTTGCTATCTTTTGGTTTATTCATTCAACCATTAGCTCTGTTCGCAGTTAATGATTTTATTTTTGGAAAATACTCAGGAAACGGCTTCATGGGTTTTTATAGCAGATATTATGAACTTCTCCTCGGTGGTAATCCTCAATCTTGGTTTATCTTAATAATGCCTTATCTAGTGTTTCTTATCGCCAAATTTACTTTTAAAATTCTCAAATAATAAGAAGAGTAGTAGCTTGAAAAAAATAAATACAAACCTAAGTTCAGTAAACAAAGCATTGATGCTTATNATCATGAGTTTCTTGAGTTCATCGCTTTTAAGCGCGCAAAACATAACAGAACAAGCTATTCAACCCGAGAAAAAACATGAAAAAATAGGTGCTCTGGTAGAAAGGTTCATAGAGAGATCGCATTATAATCACACTAAAGTTGATGACAAACTATCTTCTTTAATTTTCTCAAAATTCATNGAAAGTCTCGATGAAAATCGATCNTATTTCACTCAAGATGAAATCAATGCCTTTGAGATATATCGCTTTAAAATAGACGATATGCTNGGCTCTGANGCNATTGATCCTATTTATGATATTTTCAATACATACAGAAAAAGAGCTTCAGAAAGAATGGNNTTTGCACTCGCACTTTTGGAGAAAGAACCTGATTTTACTCTACAAGAATCATTTAAATTTGATCGATCTGACATTGATTGGCCATCAACATCGGTTGAGCTTGATGAAATATGGAGAAAAAGAGTAAAAAATGATGCGCTTAGCTTAATCCTTAATGATAAGACTTGGGATGAAGCAAAAGAAATACTAACAAAAAGATATGAGAGATTTTCCAAGCAGCTTAATCAAATAAACAGTGATGATATATTTGAAACTTTTATGAATTCAGCGGTGCATTCGCTTGATCCGCATTCGAGTTATTTTTCACCGAGAAACTCAGAAGAATACCAGATTCAAATGAGCCTCTCTTATTTTGGAATTGGAGCATCACTTTCTATTGAGGATGATTATGTATCGATTGTAAATATTATCCCAGGTGGCCCCGCAGCTATTGACGGGAGATTAAAACCCAAGGACAGAATAACAGCAATATCTCAAGGTGAAGATAAGATGATGACTGATGTAATTGGGTGGCGCCTGGACGATGTTGTCCAATTAATAAGAGGGCCTGAAAATACTGTCGTTAAACTACAAATTCTTCCAGGAGATTCCAATCCGGGCGAAACAGAGAACATTATTGAGCTTACGAGAGAGCAGATTAAACTAGAAGAGTCAGCTGCAAAAAGTAAAATTATAGAAACCCAGAGAGAACAGGAACAGTTTAAAATAGGAGTAATTGATATACCTAGCTTCTATAGAGATTTTCGAGCATTAAAAAGTGGCGATGAAGAATTCACCAGCACAACAAGTGATGTCAAGAGACTGCTGGGTAATCTTGAAAATGATAATATTGATGCACTGGTAATTGATCTTAGAAATAATGGAGGTGGGCATTTAACAGAGGCGACTGCTTTAACAGGTTTATTCATCGACAATGGTCCGGTAGTTCAACTTAGAAATGCTAACGGAAGAATCAGTAGACTTGATGATCCTGATCCAGTTCCGAGATCAGCATACAATGGACCTTTGATAGTGCTTGTAAATCGCTACAGTGCTTCTGCTTCCGAAATCTTCGCTGCCGCTATTCAAGATTATGAAAGAGGTATAGTTGTTGGACAGCAAACCTATGGGAAAGGCACGGTTCAAAATCTTTATGCCCTGGATCAATATGTAAGAAGAAATCAAGATGAATTGGGACAATTAACTTTAACTATAGGTAAATACTATCGAGTAACTGGTGAGAGCACACAAAATCGGGGAGTAATACCAGATATTGAATTGCCGTCATATATCGATATTGATAATACCGGTGAAAGCTCTAGAGATACAGCGCTCCCATGGGACAAGATAAAACCCTCGAGATATAAGAAAAATCAATCAATGGAAGACCCAATTAATCAGCTAAGAGAACTTCACATAGAGCGAAGAAAAACAGATCCAGAACTAATATTTCTTCAAAAAGATATAGAAGAATCATTCTTATATAGAAAACAAACTACTGTGTCATTAAACTTAAATAAACGAATATCTGAGAGAGAAGAAAGAGAGGAAAGAAAAGAGGTAATCGATAATTTAAGAGTTAAAGCAAATAACAATGATGAAACTCAGGAGGAAAGTGAGGACCGCGATATCAACCTTAATGAAACTGCCGCCATTGCCACCGATCTTGTTAAATTGTATTACTCAGATAATAAATCAAATCAAATGGCCAAAAGGGTTGAATGAACTCACCTAAACGGAATAGTCGCAATCAATTATATAATCTAGCCACTTATTCAGTATGATATTTCTTCTCCATAACTGATTTATTATGTCTTTATTTTGATAAGTGATGTCTCTTAATTTGTTTTTTTTGCTTAATTTGCCAATACCAATTACTTCAGCTGAGCGAGAATCAAAATAAATTTTTATTGTCAGATTTGGCTCGTATTCAATGATTTCACTTTCCTCAAAAGAATACGTCATAGAGATAATCATTGTGTATTTTGTTTTTTTATTTACACCTAGTTGAATATCATTGCCGAAGGGTGATTTAATTGACCTATCGTCATCGTATTGTTTAATGTTAGGAAAGAGGTGATTTAGTTTTGCATAATTACTTTCATACAACGTCATTAACCCAACAAAAGAATTAGGCTCAGCGATAGATTGAGGAACAATCTCATGATCAAAAATCATTGTCTGAATCTTCTCTCGATACCAGTTTTTTCAAGAATCTTTCCTGAAATCTCCTCAATCGATAACTCTGTCGTATCTATGAACTTGATATTATTTTTTTTAAATATTCTCTCAGCTTGTCTCACTTCGTAACTTATTTGCTTTATTGAAGAATAACTNCCTANGGANCGTCTCTCTTTTCTAATTTGCCTTAGCCTNTCAGGCGCAATTGTCANACCAAATAATTTTTCTTTAACGCTCTNTAGTGATTTTGGGATTACAACATCTTCAAGTTCATATTCAGTTAAGGGNAAATTTGCAGCATATANCCCATACTGCATAGCTAGATATAAGCATGTTGGTGTTTTTCCAGATCTTGATACACCGGTGAGAATGATATCAGCCATATCATAATGCTTAATAACACCGCCATCATCATTTGATAGCGCATAATTTGTTGCTTCAATNCTTTTCATATAATTTTTTGTATCACTCATACCATGAGCGAGGCCAGTTTTTCTGACTGACTTTTGATTGAGTTCTNTTTCGAGGGGCCCAATAAAGACGTCGAATATATCCAATATTAAGCCATCAATTTCTCTTACTATTTGGCGGAGGTNTTCTTTTACAAGTGTTGAAAATATGATTGGCTTGTATTCAGAATTCTGATTTTCAGAATTTATTCTTAAAACAGCCTCTTTTGCCTTGTCTTCACTGTCTATAAATGGCAAAGTCACTTGTTGAAAATCATGATAATCAAATTGGGTGATCAGGCTGTGACCTAATGTTTCAACAGTGACGCCAGTTTGATCTGAGAGAAAATATATATATCGCATAAGATGACTCAAGTTTTTTAACTAAATATATTGTCTAATTACCAACCTATTAACTCAAGATAAATATGTCTAAACCTTACGTAAAAAAACTTAAAAATTTAAAGATGGGAGACATTGAACTCGTCGGCGGGAAAAATGCCTCGCTTGGAGAAATGATAGGTAACTTATCAAAATTAAATATTAAGGTTCCAGGAGGTTTTGCAACTACATCGTATGCATTTCAGGATTTTCTGGCTCAAGAGAACTTAGGTGAAAGAATAGATAATTCCCTTAAAGATCTTGATGTTGAAAATATAGAAAATCTCTCAAATACAGGAAATCTCATAAGAGAATGGATTCTTGAAACTGAGATATCTAACAAATTAAGANCAGAAATTGAAAATGAATGGTCCGAGATAACAAATGGTAAGGAAATAGCGTTCGCTGTTAGATCATCTGCTACTGCTGAAGACCTTCCAGATGCGTCTTTTGCAGGTCAACAAGAGACTTATCTCAATATTGTCGGATTAGACAATCTAATTGATGCCTTGCATCATGTCTATGCTTCACTTTATACAGACAGAGCTATTTCCTACCGAATACATCATGGGTTTAAACACTCTGACGTATCTCTATCAGTAGGTTTTCAGCAAATGGTAAAAAGTGATGTTGGAGCTTCTGGTGTAATGTTTACACTGGATACGGAATCAGGATTTCGGGATGCCATTTTTATTACATCCTCTTATGGTCTTGGGGAGACAGTGGTTCAAGGCTCGGTAAATCCCGATGAATTCTATGTTTATAAACCAGCTATTAAAAATGGTAATTATCCTATTCTAAGAAAGTCACTTGGTGATAAATCCATAAAAATGGTTCTTGGTGAGGGTGATTCATTGGGAGAGACTGTTAAGATAGTCGATGTAGATGAAGAGGATACTAAGNAATTCTCTATCTCNGACAAAGATATAACAAAACTTGCAGAATCAGCTCTAATTATCGAAAAGCACTATGATAGGCCTATGGATATTGAATGGGGAAAAGATGGAACTGATGGTGAAATATACATTCTTCAAGCAAGGCCCGAAACAGTTCAAAGTAGATCAGGAAATACAGTAAATAGATTTACCCTCAAGACAAAATCTACTGTGCTCACTTCTGGCAGGAGTATTGGACAGAAAATCGGTAGCGGGACTGCAAAAATAATTTCAAATGTAAATGAAATGCATCGCATTCAGTCTGGCGATGTATTGGTATCAGACATGACTGATCCTGACTGGGAGCCAGTTATGAAAAAAGCATCCGCTATAGTTACAAATCGTGGCGGAAGAACCTGTCACGCCGCAATAATNGCAAGAGAANTNGGTATCCCNGCCGTTGTAGGATGCAATAATGCNACTGANAATATAATTGATAACAGTGCGGTAACAGTCAGTTGTGCTGAAGGTGACGAAGGCTTCATATATGAAGGAATACTTGATTTTGAAGAGACCCATATCAATGTCAGTTCATTGCCGGATATTCCAGTAAAAATAATGATGAATGTTGGCAACCCCGATAGAGCATTTAGCTTCTCATCAATACCTAATCATGGGGTTGGTTTGGCTAGACTAGAGTTCATAATTAATCGAATGATAGGGATTCATCCTAAGGCTTTAATTGAATACGACAGCATGAATAAATCACTAAAAAAACAAATTGATGAACAAATGGCAGGATATCATGATCCCGTATCATTTTTTGTTGATAAACTTGCTGAAGGTGTCTCAACAATTGCCGCAGCTTTTGCACCTAAACCTGTTATTGTGAGAATGTCAGATTTCAAATCAAATGAATATGCNAATTTAATCGGTGGCGAAAACTTCGAGCCNAATGAAGAAAANCCAATGATTGGTTTTAGGGGTGCCGGGAGATATGTTGCAGAAAATTGGCGAGATTGCTTTGATCTTGAATGCGAGGCAATAAAAAAAGTTAGAAATGAAATGAGATTGAAAAATGTGCAACTCATGATCCCTTTTGTAAGGACGGTAAAACAAGCCAGTGAAGTAATTNATCTTTTGGCTGAAAATGGATTGAAACGTGATGGTGATTTAAAAATTATCATGATGTCNGAATTACCATCAAATTCTATATTAGCAGAAGAGTTCCTAGAATTTTTTGATGGAATGTCAATAGGATCGAATGATATGACTCAACTTACACTGGGACTTGATAGGGACTCCAGTCTTGTTTCAGATATCTTTGACGAAAGAGATCAAGCTGTTAAAAAAATGCTNGAAATGTCAATCGATGCATGCCAAAAGAATGAAAAGTANATTGGCATATGCGGTCAGGGACCATCAGATTATCCTGATCTTGCAGCTTGGCTAGTGGAAAAAAATATAGAAAGCATGTCCCTTAATCCNGACACAGTAATTGAAACATGGATGGCAATAGCCGGAAAANAGCTCTANGAAATTAGTTANACAGGCAATTTTTTCCAAATAGACAAGTAATTATTGGCAGGCATTTCATAAAAAGCATGATTTTGCATATTGTTCTCTGTAGCGAANTTATCAAGCTCCTCGATATCTCTTAAACCCATCAATTTGTTTTCTGCTTTTAACTTTTCATGAAAATCTTCATTGCTTTTTGTTGTGAATTCAAGATTGATCTTGAAGGGGCCATAAAGAAAAAACTTACCGTTTTTATTTAGAATTTTACCTACAAGTGCGAACAGTCTTTTTACATTTTCCAAACTCATGATGTGCGAAGTATTTGAGGAAAAAACACAATCAAATATAACATTAATATTCTTTTCATTTACTCCTATCTCTATATCTAGAGGGGGTAAAAGATTTTTTAAGTTATATCTTTTTATCCAATAAATAATAGATTCATGATTCATTGAGCGATCACTTGTTTGCCATAAAATTTGTGGCATTTTTTTTGAAAAATACGCAGCATGTTGACCAGTACCAGAGCCAATTTCTAATAATTTTTTTGATCCTTCGATTTCTTTTTTTAAAATTCCAAGGATTGGATTACGATTCCTTATGGTTGATTCAGCATGATATTTATCCATATATTTAATCTTCAATGATATCTAAAAATGTCTCTCTATAATGAACCAACTCGCTAATTGACTCTTTTACGTCATCCAGAGCTCGGTGTGTTGAAGACTTTTTAACTCCTTTTGCAACTTTCGGATTCCAAATGCTAGAGAGAATATTGATTGTACTAACGTCTAAATTTCGATAATGAAAGAAATTCTCTAGTTCAGGCATTTGCCTCGCNAAAAATCTACGATCTTGACAGATACTATTCCCGCACATAGGTGATGTTCCGGCTTNAACATGCGCTGAGAGAAATGCCAAAGTTTGTTTTTCTGCNTCTCTCATTGANGTCTTACTCATTATTACTTTTTGAGTTAATCCGGATTTTCCATGATGCTNTGTATTCCANTNATCCATTTTTTTCATCACCTCTTCTGCATGGTGAATAACTAATTCAGGNCCTTCTGCTATNATTTCTANTTGTTGATTTGTTACTACAGTCGCAATTTCAATGATATCGTCNTNTTGAGTGTTTAAACCGGTCATCTCAAGATCTATCCATATCAAATTTGTTAATTTATTACTCATTTATATATTCTCTATATTATTGGGTGCATTTAAATAACAATAAATATCTGCATACCTATTATAATAAACTATATGTGATTTTCATGGGTGTATAGATTAAATTAAATGAATTCAAAAAATAAAAACGAAGCACAGATCATAAGCACATACAGCAGAAGAATGATTGTTCGAACAGATAGGAATGAACTATTTCCAGCTAAAATCGAAGGTAAGCTATTAAAACCTGTTTGTGGCGATATTGTTGAAATTNAAAAAAAACATAATGAACCAGAATTNATAATTACTAAGATATTGCCNAGAAAAAACTNNCTTGNNAGAAAAAACAAATATGAAAACAAGGAGATNCTTGCATCCAATTTATCTGAAATAGTTGTTGTNATNGGNAAGCCACCATCTCCNGATTGGTTTCTTATTGACANATACATTGGNTCAGCAGAAAAAATGCAAATNNATGCNTCNATCATTTGNAATAAAAGTGATNTGAATTGGATTGATGATTCNATTCGATCTAATCTGGNTGTTTACTCAAAAATTGGCTANNAAATAATTGAATGCAGTACAACACAANATAAAAATCTTGNAGAAATAAAGGANTATTTAAGCAAAAAAACNNCNATANTTGTTGGNCANTCNGGAGTNGGTAAATCCAGTATTATCAATAGTTTATCTGAATATTCTAATTTAAAAACACAATCNATATCGCTNNCNAANAAAGAAGGAAAACATACAACTGTTAATTCCAATTTAATTGANCTCCCTAATGACGGGTATGTTATTGATTCACCAGGAGTACGTGATTATTTACCTGATTTTAANCATGAAAATGAAGCCTCTATTTCATTCAAAGANATTCATAATTTTGGATTANANTGCAAATATAATGACTGCATGCATATAAAAGAACAAGAATGTNTTGTTAAATTTGCGGTATCTGAAGGAAANATTAATGAAAGANGATACGAGAGCTACAAAAGACTTGTTAACAAAATNAAATCTTCAGAAAATAAAAAAAATTACTAGCCAGGTGGCCANCTAAGTTGTCTCCCAGCCAAAAAGTGAAGATGTATATGATATACAGTTTGCCCTCCGTTACTATTGCAATTCATGACAACCCTATAACCNTCTTTNTCTACATTGANANTTCTAGCAAGTTGAGCTGCTGCTTCATACATCAACCCTATGATATTACTATTTGATCCATCAATATCATTTATTGTAGAAATATGTTTTTTTGGAATAATTAAACAGTGGATAGGGGCTTTTGGCTCAATATCTTTGAAAGCAATTATATCTTCTGACTCATAAACAATGTCAGCTGGTATTTTTTTTTCTACTATATTGCAAAATAAACAATCATTATTCTCCTCTACCTCATTCATATAATCACTCCATCTTCCTTCTTCCAAAAAATGCATGAGATATCGTGCCACCATCAACATATTCCAGTTCCCCACCAAGGGGAATACCATGCGCAATACGTGAGCAACTAATTTGATGCTTAGCAGCTATTCCTGATATTAGGTGTGCTGTTGCATCACCTTCCACTGTGGAGTTTGTTGCAACTATCAACTCAGAAATGGAACCATTCGCTAACTTATTCTCAAGTTTTGGTAGACCAAGCTCCTCCGGACCAATACCATCAATTGGGGAAAGATGCCCCATCAAAATAAAATACTTTCCTTTAAAACCAGTAGCATCCTCAATAGCCATAACATCCGACGGTGATTCAACTACACAGATGGTGTTCTCATCTCTGCTATCTGAGCTACAAATTACACATAGGTCATCATCTGTAAGCATTCGACACTCCTGGCAATTTTTTATCTTTAGCACNGCTTGTGATAATGACATTGATAATGTTTGTGCNCCTTCTCTGTCTTTTTCTAGGAGATAAAACGCTATTCTTTGAGCGGATTTCTTTCCTATACCAGGCATGGCGCATAGGGCCTGAATCAAATTAAGAATTACCGGAGAATATGACATCGACTACTCAAAATGGAAGCTTCATGCCNGGCGGGAGATTCAGTCCTGATGTCATGCCTGACATGCTTTCCTGGGTTTTTTTATCTGCTTTACGGATTGCGTCATTAAAAGCGGCGATAAGCAAGTCTTCAAGCATATCCCTTTCTTCTGAAAACAGACTGTCATCTATATCTATTTTCTTTATTTCATTTTTGCAAGTAATGGATATTTTCACCATTCCACCACCAGATTCACCATGAACAATTATATTTTGAAGCTCTTCTTGTGCTTTTTGCATTTTTTCTTGCATTTGCTGNGCTTGCTTCATAAGTTGACCAATTCCACCTTTCATTTCTTCTCCTAGATATTTCTCATTTTTTTAGTTTCACAGAGTCTGAATCGAATGATGCACCAGAAAATATATTCTTTATATCCCTAATACCTGGATCGTCTTCGAGATCTTCCTTCGCTTTTTTTAATATCTCATCTTCCCTTCTTATCTTTTCTTGATTTGGTGTTTCATTTTCAGATTCACCAACACTGATATCAACATCAATCCTCTCGTCATAATAAGCTGAAAGAGCCTCTGATAATGCCAATTGTCTCTCTTTGTTATTATATGATTGAGATTTTTCATCCAACATCAAAAAGAATTTATTGTCCTCCCGTTTAATAAGAGCACAATTGTCTGCTAGCATTCTTGAGGTTCCTTTCAATTCAAGCTCAGTAACTAAGTCTGACCAAATTACATTACCTAAATTTTTATTTGATGGTTCTTTCTCTCTTTCTCCCTCTTCCTTGTTAACGTTTTTATTTGTCTCTTTTGATCTCCCATCTGGCTCAATATTTTGCTCTATTTTTGTTACTTGGTTCTTTCTATGTAAATCTAACTCAGGCTTAAATGCAATCATTCTCAATAAGCACATTTCAAAACCTATTTTGTGACTTGGAGCCAAATCCAAATCTCTTCTTCCCAAAATTAATATTTGATAATTTAACTGAATTTCTTCTGGATCAAATCTGTCCTTGTAACCTGATAAGTCATGTTCCTGATAAATATTATTTTTAATATCACCAGTCATTTTTACTACAGCTAATTTTTGAAAAATGGCTGCCATATCGACCAANAAGTTATCGTAATTAGGAAAATATTGATCTATCTCTTCGATAGTATCTATAAGCAAACCAGAATCACCTNNTATCAGNGCTTGCATTAATTGNTCNACATANCTTCTATCAATTGANCCCAGCATATCTGAAATACTTACTTCGGTTAATTNCTCANCTGAAAATGCTATTGCTTGATCTAAAAGGCTNAANGCATCACGTANACTTCCATCGGCTGCCCGCGCAATTTTNGCCAATGCTTTATCTTCATATTTTANTTGCTCTTCATNACAAATAAACTTTAATCTCTCCATAATCAATTTTGGTGAAATACGCTTCAGATTAAATTGNAAGCAGCGTGATANNACNGTTATGGGNAATTTNTCTGGATCGGTCGTNGCCAAAAAGAATCTNACATGNGGTGGAGGTTCTTCAAGTGTTTTTAGNAGTGCATTGAACGAATGNGTAGATAACATATGAACCTCATCAATTATGTATATCTTGTACTCACTCATAGAAGGAGCNNACTGAACATTATCAAGCAGCTCTCTNGTATCATCTACTTTTGTTTTTGATGCTCCNTCAACTTCAATTAAATCAACAAATCTTCCCTCATCAACACTGCAGCAATTTCCACATTCACCGCATNTATCTGCAGACATTCCTTNTTGNCAATTAAATGCTTTAGCCAAAATTCTAGCAATTGTTGTTTTTCCTATCCCTCTCGTTCCTGANAANAGATAAGCATGATGCATTTTCTTTGAATTTAAGGCATTACTNAGAGCCTGAACAACATGTTCTTGACCTACTATATCCTTAAAGTGCTTTGGTCGCCATTTGCGAGCGAGAGCGAGATAACTCATTTACTATCCATTCAGTGTNAAAAATTTAATATTTCAATTTAGTGTACAAAATANACTTTTGGNGAAAAAGATTCAATCAAATGATCCGCGCTAGCCAAAACCAGGCACCCGATTTCATTGCTACCGCTGCTCCCTTCCAGGCCTGACGGAATTTACAAATAATCGCCGCAGGAAGACCAGCGCGGACAATTTAAATTATCTCTCNGAACGTTAACTTTCTCAATTGTTTTCATGAAAATATCGGCTATTGAGTNTAGTTTTAGTTATACTTTCAGGACACTAATTAAGAATTCCAATCAGAACATGAAAAGCAAACTTAAAGCAAGTACGACAATNTTTCATACAATGACTGANCTTGCTAATAAGCATNAAGCAATTAATTTATCTCAAGGCTTTCCTGGCTTTAACCCNGATAAGCGNTTNCTTAATATGGTAAGTGATTTTGTNCATGGTGAGAATAATCAATATGCACCAATGTCAGGTGTNCCCGAATTNAGANCAAGCATCTCGAAAAAAATAGAGAAATACTANGGCAGAAAAATCCATTCTGATAATGAAGTNACAGTAACNGATGGAGCCACTGANGCACTATTTAGTGTGATAATGACAGTTGTACATCCAGGTGATGAGGTGATTGTTTTTGACCCCGCCTATGATAATTATGAACCGGCAGTAATTCTTGCAGGAGGAATAACCAAGCATGTGCCTTTGATCAAGAGTCAAGACAATCCTGACTACCACATCGATTGGCAGATTCTCAAAGACAGGATCAATAAAAAAACGAAACTAATAATACTTAATTTTCCACATAACCCAACTGGAGCAATATTAAGTGAAAGTGATCTAGATGAACTAACAGAAGTAATAACTAAATATGATGTATATTTAATGTCGGATGAAGTGTATGAACATATTGTTTTTGATGGAAACAGACACCATAGTCTTGCGAGTCATGATGATCTTTGGTCAAGATCATTTGTAATTTCGTCTTTTGGAAAAACATTTCATGCCACTGGATGGAAAATTGGATATTGCATCGCGCCAAAAAAATTAACGGATGAAATGAGATTAATTCATCAATGGTCTTGCTATTCTGTTGTCACACCAATTCAACTAGCAATCGCAAANTTCATGCATACTTATCCAGAATATATTGATACTTTGTNTAACTTTTATGAATCAAAGAGAGATTTGTTTTGCAGTTTNCTTAAANAATCCAACTTTGATTTNCGTCCNTCTGCAGGCTCGTTCTATCANCTNCTTGACTANAGCCAAATAAGNAAAGAAAANGANGTAATATTTGCCGAAAAACTTACNAAAGAGATTGGTGTTGCCTCAATCCCAATATCAGTTTTTTANGGCAATCCNCCAAATGAACAAAAACTGAGGTTTTGTTTTGCTAAAGAAGACTCTGTAATAGAAGANGCTGCNAAAAAATTGTGCAGTCTATANCTCCCAANTAATNATGAAGTCTAAATTTCACCACAGNACCCTNACCGCAGTAGTNATAGCCAATATGATTGGCACAGGAGTATTCACGAGTCTTGGTTTTCAGCTATTAGAAATACAATCTGGATTTGCCATTTTGATGCTTTGGGCATTAGGAGGTCTGATTGCTGTTTCTGGATCAATGACCTATGCAGAACTGGGGGCAGCGCTACCAAGATCAGGCGGTGAATACAACTTCCTAGCAAAAATTTATCATCCATGTGCTGGTTTTGTATCCGGTTGGGTCTCTGCTACAATCGGTTTCTCTGCACCGACAGCCTTAGCAGCTATTACATTCTCATCATACTTAATGTCTATTTTTCCAGAGGCAGATACAGATTGGATCAGAAAGGCAATTGCTTGCACTCTTATAATCATCTTGGCTCAGATTCACTCCAGTAACAGAGAGCGAAGTGGAGGATTACAGATGTCATTCACTCTCTTGAAGATAAGTGTAATACTGTTGTTCTGCATTGGTGCTTTTATCTTTTCAAAAAACATTCAACCAATATCATTTTATCCAGCAAAAGATGATATCAATACGATCTTCAGTGGTTCGTTTGCAATATCACTGATTTATGTCAGTTATGCCTATACTGGCTGGAATGCGGCAACCTATTTAAGCAGTGAGCTCCAGAGCCCACAAAAAACGCTTCCCTGGATTTTGTTATCTGGCACCTTAGTAGTAACCGTCTTATACATACTCCTAAACTTTGTATTTTTAAGTGTCGCGCCAATTGAGGATATGCAAGGAAAAATTGAAATTGGATATATTGCCTCAAAGTCAGCTTTTGGGGAAACTGCAGCAAATTTCACTGGTTTAGTGCTTGCTTTGCTTTTGATCTCAACTGTCAGTGCAATGACTCTCGCAGGACCGAGGGTGCTTCATGTGATTGGGGAAGATTTTAAAATGTTAAGCTTTTTATCCAATGTCAATAAAAATGGAATACCAACAATAGCAATACAAATCCAATCTCTACTTGCTATTGCATTTATAATTACTTCGAGTTTTGAATCGATCCTTGTTTTTGCTGGATTTACATTGGCTTTAAATTCTTTCATAACGGTATCAGGAGTTTTTGTTTTAAGATTTTTAATGCCAGATATTGAAAGACCTTATAAGGCATCTATGTTTCCATTACCACCTTTAATTTATCTATCATTAACAGGTTGGACTCTTTATTTTGTTGTAGCTAACAGACCTATGGAAGTAATCTTTAGTGCCGCAATAGTCTTATCAGGGATAATTTTTTACTTTATTTCTGCAAAAAGAGGTTAATAATCCAAACCAATCAATTTGGCGGCATTCGTTGAGATTAATTTTCTTATATCTTCTTCAGCATAACCTAAATCCAAGCAAATATTTATAACACCCCTAAAACCATCAACAGGAGATGGGTTTCCAACTTGTCCGAGATCTGATCCAAGAATTGTTTGATCAATACCAGCTGCAATTATCATATCGTTAAGTTCATCCGGTTCATAAAACTTATATTTTGATCTTTGCACGAACATGCACATTGAATGTTCAATATATACGCCCATGCTTGATAAAACTTTGATGTCTTCAAGAGTGGCACCAATTACATAAGTCGGATGATTACACAATAATCTTTTTACGCCACGTTTTATGGCCTCTTCAAACAGAACCCAAATTTCTGAAATGTGCAAATGGCCTGATGATAGAACAATGTCATTTTCCGCGATTAAATCTAAAATAAATTTTACTTCGTCAATCAAATT
>PBVS01000010.1 GCA_002728725.1 Woeseiaceae bacterium | reverse complement strand
CAAGTCACCTCTGAGTAATTTTGACATACGTTTAGGAATGCGATCATTACCCCCAACAATTTGAAATATTGGCGGTTTATTTGGGTCCATTTTTAATCTCTGATTTTTAACCCATGTTGAGCTGAAGTAATGTTGCAAGACAGAGATAGACTTTGCATTATCTCCGTGAGCAGGATTAATTCCAGACATCATAGTNATCTGNTCTTTATTGAAACCAAATTTGCTTANNGCCTCATANAAAGATATATCATGTTGGTAAAAATTNGGGTTATACCANTCNTTTACTGACTCAAGTGGGTTTGAATTGTTAATAAATGCCCGTAAAGACTCCCATGGATACTTCTCTCTCCATTCATNTTTGAAAGGATTGTGTTCGCTATTTATCCAATCTGATCGACTTAAGATAGAGCTGCCTTTAATGCTTATAAGCAGGCTTCGATTATCAAAATAAGGACTATTAGCTGATGGAACATAATAATCCAAGTTTAATTCATCAATTATTCTATTAAGTCTAGTGTAACCACTNCCTATGCTGGTGCCTCCAATCTCTTGTGTCCCATCTAAGTTTTTTTCAGACAAGAGTTTTCCACCCACACGACTGTTCGCCTCAAGAACGATTACTTTTAATCCAAATTTTTCCAACAAAATTGCTGCATTCAAGCCAGCTAAGCCGGCACCAATGATCGCAACATCGTAGTTGTTTTTAGCAGAAACTGGATTGATTTTTAAAAGGCTTCCGACAACTGAGCCTGACAGACCCTTGATGAAATTTCGACGCTTAATTCCCAATATTATTTCTTTTCTAATTGATTTTCTTTGACTCTGTATTCATCAACGAGAGTGTTTATTTCGTGAAAAAGATCCTTTCTCAGTTTCAAGAGACCAAATATTTCGACAATTACAAAAAATGGCGCGGCTATATTTGCTTGTATTGGATGTTTTACAAGNACAGGCATCGATTTTTCAATAGCATGCCCAATGAACTGCAATGCATATCCACCAAAGAAAGCAACGGCGGCTATAATCCCGGAATTTTCTAGTGTGCTCATGGTGATTGCAAAATCATTAATAAGGAGACCGAAAAAAAGAAAAGCTATGGAGAAACTTAGATCAAGCGTTAGATAGAAGATAAACAATGCAAATATTATTCCGTGAGCTGGTGTTATTGATTGACCAAGAATATCAAAATCATACCAGCTTAGCGGTATGCATATGCCNAGCATAATAGTTGGGATGCCTATAAAGTGGAGCAGAACGTTTATTTTGTTTTGGTGTGCTGATGCGTAATTGATCAGCATCGATTTCAGTTTATTTGGTTCCTGCAAGCCAATACCTCCTTTGGGTTATTAGAGATAATCTAACATGACTTAGAATAAAAATCTTCCGCTCAATCATCTTCACCCGGAGAGTTTTTTGAACTCAGAGAGGGCATGATCTCTAGATTGTTTTAAATCTACAATTGGATGAGGATAATTTTTGCCCAGCTCTACTCCAGAATCAGATAGAATTTCTGGTGAAGCCTCCCAAGGTTTATGTATGAANTTATTGGGAATATTGCTTAGCTCNGGCACATATTTTTTTACGTATTCTCCATTGGGGTCAAATTTTTCTCCCTGAATTATCGGATTAAATATCCGAAAATAGGGGGCCGCGTCAGCACCGCATCCAGCAACCCATTGCCATGAAGCACTGTTGTTTGCCAGATCTGCATCAAGAAGTGTATCCCAAAACCATCTCTCTCCATGATGCCAATGAATCATTANATTTTTGACAAGAAATGAGGCCGTGATCATTCTTGTTCTATTATGCATATAACCAGTTTTCCATAGCTCTCTCATACCGGCATCAACTATTGGATAACCAGTTTNTCCTTTTTGCCANGCTTNCAGTTTTATCTCATCTGAACTCCAAGTAAATNGATCAAATTTTTCCTGTAAATTTTTNTCAGGTAATTCCTTCCANTAAAAAAGCAAGTTGTGTGANAATTCACGCCANCCNAGNTCNCTCANAAAATGATCGATACTTTTANCATTGATTTCTGTNTNGTTAATTTNATTNATTTGATGCCAAATTTGATGNGGNGATATTTCACCAAAGTGAATNTGAGGNGATAATCTTGAAACAAATTCNTGATCTGGNCGNTTNCTTCCNACTTTNTAATTNCAAATTCCATTTTCAATGAATTTATCTAGACGATCGGAAGCGCCTTTTTCTCCAGGTGCCCACTCATCCTCAAACGTGCTATACCATTGTATCTTGGGTAACAGTTTAAGATCATCCAGTTTGCAATCTAATGTCAGATCTTCCTTTGAGTATATAATCTTAGAGCTTTTTTCTGGCTTCCTTGGAAGCGATTCCTCACCTAAACATCCTTTTCTATAGAATGGGGTGAATACTTTATAAGGAGTGCCGTGGCTTTTTTTAATTTTGGGCGGTTCAAACAGAAGTGATGCATTGAAACTTTTTACATCAATTCCCATCTCTTGAAGTTCTAATTTAATCTGTTTATCTCTATCTATGCGCCATGGTTCATAACATCGATTCCAATAAACACCATCAATATTTATCAACTCTGTTAGATGCTTTAAAATTTCATTTGCCTTTCCAGAAAATAATTTCAAATTTCCATCGAGCGCTTCGTCCAGAGACTCAAGGCTTCGATGAAGCCACCATCTTCCTGCAGAACCCATCTTCCAACTTTTTGCATTTTCATCGTCTAAAATATAGATAGGGAGAACATTAGCATCACTCCTTGCCGCATAATTTAATGCTGGATTATCTTTTAAACGTAAATCTTGTCTGAACCAAATTATATTCATTCGCATCGTGAATTATGACTTTTAAAGGGAAAAAAATATCAATAAAATTGCAAAAGATTTTACCAAATAAAAATCATTTTTAGAACGGAGCTATTTATGCGAATTGCAGTTTTTGGCGGCACGGGTTTTGTTGGATATCAACTGGTTAAGTTTCTCCTGAAAAAGGAATTTGAGCTTTCGCTTTTAGTGAGACCAGCGAGTAAAAACAATGTCGATTTTGAGGGTGAGGTAAAAATAGTCTCTGGCTCAGTTGATTCAGAAAAGGCGATCAAAGAAACCATAAAAGATTCTGACTTTGTTATTTACAATATCGGCATTCTAGAAGAATCACCAAAAGAAGGGGCAACATTTGAAGAGCTTCAGTATCAATCTGCCAAGAGAATTATTGATATATCAAGAGCAAGATCGATAAAAAAATTTATACTGATGAGCGCGAATGGTATCGATAAAAATTGCACTAAGTATCAAAAGACAAAGCTCGCAGCAGAAACTCATCTAATAAATAGTGGTTTAACCTATACTATTTTTCGCCCATCTGTGATTTTTGGAGATCCTCACGGAAGGATGGAGTTTGCAACTCAACTTTTCAATGAAATGATAAAAACACCCATACCCGCGGTCAATTTCATATCAAGCTTAAGTCCCAAATTAAATTCTGTGAAATTGTCACCAGTTCACATTGAGGATGTAATTGAAGCTTTTTTTGTGGCATTGAAATCTGAAGCTACCAATAACCAGCTTTATGCATTAGGTGGCCCAGATGCATTAACCTGGGGCAGAATAATCGAACTTCTTATGTCTGCAACGAATAAAAAGAAAATCATGATACCGGTCCCAACCATCATTATGAAAATTACAACTTTGCTCTTTTCTTGGTTAAAAATACTGCCAGTTTCATATGATCAGATAGTAATGCTTGAGCAAGGCAATACTGCAGATCCAAAAACGTTAACTGAATTGATAGGTAGAGAGCTGAAGAATTTTAACCCTGAAACTTTAAAATATCTTAATAATTAATGCTCAGCTCATTTAAAAATGATTTGCAAATTTGTGTTATTGGCGCCAGCGGTGGGATAGGTCGCTGTCTCCTGAAAAAACTTGATAATGATCAAAGTGTTAAATCAATATATACTTTTTCTAGAAAGGAAATTAGCCCCATAAGTAATAAAGTCAAAACTTTTCATATTGATATCACTTCAGAAGATTCGGTAAAAAAGGCGTCAAGCCATATTACGAATCAATCAATAGACCTTATTGTAGTCGCAACTGGCATATTGCATGATGATGGAATTGTTCCAGAAAAACGCATATCCGATCTAAACCCAATGAATATGCAAAAGCTGTATGAGGTAAATACTATTGGACCAGCCATGATCGCAAAATATTTTATTCCCTTATTGGATTCTACTGAAAAATCCGTTTTTGCCGTTTTGAGTGCTAGGGTTGGCTCAATTAAAGACAACTCACTTGGAGGATGGACTTCATACAGGGCGTCAAAAGCAGCACTCAATATGATAATCAAGACAATCTCTATAGAAACAGCAAGAACAATACCAAACGCAATTATTGTAGGCTTACATCCCGGAACCGTAGATACAAATTTATCGAAACCATTCCAAAAAAACATTTCTAAAGAAAAGTTGTTTTCACCAAATTATTCTGTTGAGAAGTTACTTTCAGTGATTAATAATTTAGAGGCTAAAGATTCAGGTGGAATTTTTGCATGGGATGGAAAACAGATTGATTATTAGCAGAGAGAAAAATTACTTGTTACGAAAACCAAGAGTTAATATATTTTCTCTATTAATTTTTATTTTTTGGGGAACGAATTTGAGCGCACTCGAAGAGCCAAAATATTCAGTTCTCAAAGAATATGAAAATTTTGAAATTAGAAATTATGATTCATACTTGGTTGCAGAGGTAGACATAGAAGGATCCTACAATAAAACTGGTAATGAAGCATTTAGAATTCTTGCAGGATATATTTTTGGCGACAATCAATCCTCAACAAAAATGAATATGACTGCTCCAGTGGAATCAGAAGCCATTCAACCTTCTGAAAGAATGAATATGACCGCACCAGTCTTTTCTAATAAAAATGTCAATGGATACACATACAGATTTGTAATGGAAAGCAAATATACTCAGGAAACACTACCTGTGCCTAATAATTCAAAAATTAGGATTACTGAAATTAAAGATAGAGTCATGGCTGTTATAAGTTTCTCTGGTCGATGGTCACAAAAAAACTTCGAGAAACATGAACAAATTTTAGTGAATGATCTAAAGAATGAAGGAATTGGAGTTGCAAGTGAAGCAATCTATGCGCGTTATAACGCTCCATTTACTCCCTGGTTTTTGAGGCGGAATGAAATTATGTTTGAAATAGAATACAAGAATTAAGAGCCAAATCTATATCTCAACTTTAAGATAATTTCATCGCTAAGAGGTCTATCAATAGTATCCTCGGCCAAATCACTGAATGAGGTATATTTCGCCGTGTTAGATCCTGATTTTGTAGCAACGAAGTAAACATCAGATAGTGGGGCTATTTGCCAGCGATAACGGAGCTGAACACTTAAGTCCGAAATACTAAAATTATCACTGTCCTCGTAAGGTTTATTTATCTCATTTAATCTATAGTTTTCAGCGTCAATTTCATAAAATTTGTTTTCATGTGCTTGAATCCCAACCCATTGGAGATTAACGCTTAATTGCTGTTTAGCATTTATAAAATAATTAAACTTGAATTCAGTTTCCCATTTCTGGTGAAAAAATGAAGTAAAATCTTTTTCTTGTTGGTGGAGCAGCCAGCCACCACTTCCATCTACATATTTTAATTCGGTCTCAAAACTAATGTTGCTTTGTGGGTACCAGGTAAATTCAAGCTCACCTTCTGCCTTTCTACCTTTCATATCCTCAGCTTGATAAGTTAAAGTTCCACCATAAGAGAAAGATTCAGACGGGTTTGTTTGGTACTCAAATCGCAATCTTTGTCTTGGCCTGAGTTTGAAAGTACCGTTACCGTAGCTCTCTCTGTCCTCGAAGCGAGTTGGCCAATGAGCAAATGATGCTTTTATTTGATTGAGATTATTAAGAGTAATATCAATATTTCCTCCGATAGCGTTTGATATTCGATGGCCACTGAAATTTTCACCATATCTCATGTATGTGCCAATCTGAGTATTTCGGAATCTTTTTAAATCTGAATTTATTGAAGTAAAGTTGTATTGAACATCTTTAATATTTTTTCTTTGATTAAATCCAAAATCATTTATTTCCATATTTTCATCGAAAACACTCATTTTGAGCTGATTCCTGATGCCTTGTTTTGGGGCATAAACAATATCCAAGAATCCACCCTTACCTGAATCGTATTTTTCAGTGTTCGTGTGAATATATTGCCCATCTGCCTTCCATGCACCAGACTCACTCAAATAATGAAAATCAGCAGCATTGACGACTGAATCTTTTCCCGGTTTGGATACTGTTGTTGAAATAAAACCCAGACCTCTGGTATCACCATTATCTGTATTCTCATAGAGCAATCTGAAAGCACCAAAGTCTCGACCAACCTGATTATAAATCTGATTGTTGTCTGCTAAGAGATCAGTATCATCTTCTGATGCTAATAGAATTCCATAGCGAAATTTGTCAATTTGCCCTGTAGTCTTGATTGCCCCATTTAAATCTGCTTTTGTGGTTTTTTTCACTCTTTTCGAAAATCCAACACCATCTGGTACATCTGGAAGAATCGGCCTACTGCCAATGCGTCTAGTATTTAAGACGGTGACTTTGCTTCTTCCACCCCAGATATAATCGCTAGCTCTTGGCGTTGCAACAAAAACCTCATTGCCTTCCTGAAAAAAAAGTCTTTTTTCGGGAAAAAACGTTTCATTCGCCGATAAATTGACAACAACATTGTCAGCTTCAACGGCACCAAAATCAGGATTTATTGTGGCAGTGAATTGAGCGTTTGTTGAAGGGCGCCAAAAGAAGTCGGCACCCACTTTTGTGAGCGGGTCACTATCAATTCTATCATAAGAGGATGACGCATAAGGGAACACACTCCATTGTTGTTTTAGATTAACATCATTTACTCTGGCTGGTTGAAATAAACTAATGAATTGTGGAACTGAGTCTGGTAGTGGAGGCCATGACCACTCTTCATTAAGATGAGCAACTTCTCTGGTGACGTGAATATTGATTATTCTATCATCAGCATCTTTTGGCATTGCAACTTGTGACCAAGGAATGTAATACTCTGCTGACCATCCATCATCTGAATCTGATGTCGCTCCATACCAAGCACCATCCCAATCTGAAGAATAGATTTTTTCTGGCATAAGCGTTCCATCACCTTCTGAATCACCTAAAGCAAGTGAGAACCAGTATCCATATTTTCCATCACCAGAGGTGTCTATGGTTAATCCGACTTTGTCTGATTTGGTTTGCCAGTCATCTCTAGATAAATAACGTTTCACATGCGTATGCTTTGGTTGTTCCATTTCCAAGGAAAAATATAAACCTTCAGCAGTATAAAAAAAACGGGTTTTTGTTTCGTATATTGTCTCTTCTAATGTATCAGGATTGGTCACTTTGTATGGATCATAAACACCAAGCTCTTTCCATACATTTTCATCAATTTTTCCATCAATTTTAATATCAACATCATCAGGCATCTTCTGCATTTCAATTGGTATAGAATCATCTACTACCAAGAGTATTTTTTTGCCATTATCTTGAGCAAAAGATGTTCCTATGGTCAGCAATAAAAAAACCAAAATCAATATACACTTTGGCAAAATTCTATCTATATATTGAAGATTCAGATTAGTCATATTTATTTGAGCATACTGGTGCAATAAGGTTCGGGAATTATGCCTGAAATAAACTAAATTGTTAATTTTATTATGCGAAGTCTATATAATTTTACAATAAGTAAAATAGAAATAGATGCAATGAGAAAAATTAAAACAACTCCATCTCGAAATAAAAGAGAATCATTGATGATTTTCATGTTTTGTTTGATGTGTTTTTCTATTGAAGTGAATGCAGAAACTCTTATACGAGAGTTCTCAGGAAGTCGTTCAATGACCACTTCTGAATTTGAAGTAAAAGCGCCCTGGATTCTTGATTGGCGAATAAATAGTAATTATCGCGAGAACATGGGATTAGAAATTTCTTTGGTAGATGCTAGAACAGGGTTTATGGTTGGAAGAATTTTCAAGACAAAGTACGCTGGTAATGGTGTTAAGTTATTTAATGAGAGCGGAAGATACCGTCTAAGAATCAGCTCTTCTTTTACAAATTGGAATTTTAAGGTTTCACAAGTCAGTCCGAGTGAGGCAGAGCTCTACTCACCAAAGATCAGATAAACTAACTATTATAGACTTCTGAAAAAACTTTCCTAAATTTCATAAGATCTTCAATTTTTCCTAGGCTTACTCTGAGGTGGTTTGGATACAGAGGATAAGCACGATGCACTTGAATATTTCTTTCGCGGAGTTTTGGCTCAAACTTATTCACTGATCTTCCAATATCAGCAAAAACGAAATTTGTTTCAGAAGGGAGGGGTTTGATGTCATGCATTTTAAAAGTGGAGTTCAATATCTCTCTTCCCTGATTGATCTTTTCTAGTGAGAATTCTATAAAATCATCCTCTGCATATGTTGCATGAGCAGCTGCCAGTCCAACAATATTGGGCCACGCCATTACATGATTTCCAACAATATTAATTAGATCAGATCTTCCCAGAGCATAACCGACTCGCATGCCTGCCATACCATACAACTTTGAGAATGTTCTGGTCACAATAATATTTTGATTTTCTCTTACTAAGTCTACCATCGATGAGTATTCAGGGTTTTGTGTGAGCTCATTGTATGCCTCGTCAATTATCACCGTTGTTTTTTTCCCCACTCGCATACAGAAATCACGAAGAGTATTTCCATCTATTGTTTTTCCAGTGGGATTGTTTGGATTGCACACATAAACCATACTGATTGAATCGTCGATGGCATTTTCCAAAGCATCCAAATCAATGGACATGTCAGAAGCTAAAGGCAAGCGAACTACTTCAGTTCCAGTTCCCTCAGCGTAGCGAAGATGTAAGTCATAAGTAAAATCTGGGCTCAAAATTTTACCTTCTTTTCCCCATGCAACAACAGCAGCGGACAGCACTTCGTTAGAGCCAGAGCTAAGAGCCACTTGATCCATATTTAAATTATTTTTCTCCGCGATTGCTTTTTTTAACTCCATTGCAATTTTTCCAGGATAATACGCTCCCATGGACGATGCTTGAGAAGCCGCCATTAATGCTTTTTTACTTGGACCGTAAGGATTTTCATTGGAGCTAAGACGCACTATATTTTCTAGGGGTCCGACTCTTGCATTTGTTATAGATGGCATCGAGATTGATGCAAGACTTCCTGCCAAACCACCCAGAACCAATCGTCTTGTCATTTTAATTGCCATTATTTTCTCCAGTTATCAGTGGTTAACCTATGAATCTTGTTAATCACCTAATTCTATATTAACACGACGGTTTCTTTTGCCTTTCTTTTCCACTTTCCCTAATCTAATTTTACCCACTTCAGCTGTAGAATTAACATGTGTGCCACCACATGGCTGAAGATCAATATTTCCAATTTTAACTAACCTAATTTTTTCTGCATTGCTTGGGGGTCTAACCGACATTGTTCTGATCATTTCTGGATTATTTTGAAGGTCTTCTTGAGTGATCCAGGAAGAAGAAATTGGGTGATCAGCATCTACAAGTTTTTCTAATTCGGCGTTCACATACTCTTTATCGACTGCGTCTTCCATATCAAAATCTAGACGACTTTTCGATGCTGAAATGTTGCCTCCAGTCACCCCATATTTAAGAATCGAGCCAAGAAGGTGCAAACCTGTGTGCATTCTCATGTGGAGGTATCTTTTTTCCCAATCAATGGAAATATCAATACTCTCACCTGAGGTTGGAATAGGGTCACTCTCATCAACAATATGAACTATTGAGTTATCTTGATTAGAGTAAGTATTGATAATTTTTGCTTCTTTATTTCCCCATTTAAATGTACCTGTATCACCAGGCTGACCTCCCCCTATGGGATAGAAGATGGTTTTATCGAGAATGACTTCATTCTGATAGCACTCCTTGACAATAGACGTCTCAGAGTTTGTATAAGCATTTTCAATGAACAATTTTTCAGTCACATCTCACCCAATTGAGGTTTCTAATGTAGTATTGATTTATATCAAACAACTAAAAATAATAAAACTTTTTAAATAAAAATACTCATTTAAAAATGAACGAAGAAAAAATGAATTTACTCTGGCACCCAAAGAGTGATCAGAAAAATAAAGGCAGAAGCTTCATCAAGATGCATGGCTTAGAGAATCATTTTGCAATTTTTGATGCTCGCCAAGAACCGTTTGTGCCAGAAAAAAATGAAATTATGAGAATATGCGACTCTAAATTGGGTATTGGTGTCGATCAGGTAATCATCATTGAGAATTCATCCAGTCATGCAGATGCATTCATGAGAATTATTAACGTTGATGGCTTTGAGGCTGAGGCATGTGGAAATGCAACCAGATGCATTGCTTGGTTACTAATGAAAGAATTCAATAGAAAAAAAATAAAAATCGAGACACTTGCCGGTATTTTAAAATGCTACTTACTCGATGATGATTGGGTGAAATGTGAAATGGGTCGTATAACAGTAAAACCAGAAAATATCCCACTCTCTATGAACATAAATACCCTGCAACCCGAAATTGAGATTGGACCATTAAAGGATGGCGTAATAACCAATATAGGAAATCCTCATATTACTTTTTTCGTTGACCAGATCGATGCTATTGATATAGAAAAGTGGGCGCCAGTGATACAAGAAGACAAACTTTTTCCAAAACAAGTTAATGTCGGAATTGCCGAGATTCTGGACAGTGAAAACATAAGGTTAAAGGTTTTTGAAAGAGGGGCAGGGTTGACTGCCGCTTGTGGAACTGGTGCATGCGTTGCAGTATATGCTGCATACAAAAAAGGCCTAACATCAAATAAGAAAATCAATGTGCTTATGTCTGCAGGTAAAATGATTATTGAGTTACAGGCCGAACAAAAAGTTTCTATGTCTGGCCCAGTAAAGTACTTATACAGCGGATTATGGGATAATACTGAGTAAAATAAAGCCAATTATTGAAATAAAGCCAGCAATTAAAGCATAAGGTAATTGCGTTCTCACATGCTCAATATGATCAGTGCCAGCGGCCATTGATGCCACGACCGTTGTGTCGCTGATGGGTGAGGCATGATCACCGAAAATTCCCCCCGATAATGCAGCGCCGAGCATCAATGAAGTTGATAAATCCAAGTTTGAAGCAATAGAAAGTGCGATCGGTATCATAATGGCAAAAGTACCCCAACTTGAACCAACAGAAAATGCGATAAATCCAGATACAAGGAAAACAAGTGGCGCGAGAAAAATATACGGCACATTCGCTCCAGCGACATCCGCAACATAAGGTCCGGTTCCAAGAAGTTTGGCAACATCACCTAAAGCAAGCGCCATTAAGAGGATTGCAGCAATAGGCAATAAATTTCCAGCTCCTTCCATAAATAATTTCATTAATTCATTCACATTGCTTCTTTTTTGGGAGAGCAACATGCACCAGCAAACAAAAAGAGCCGCACATATAGACCAGAATATTGCTGTAGAGCCACTGCCCTTCATTAAATTTCCGTCTCCAGTCAAAAATAATCCGGCTGGCATGGCAAACGTCATGGTCATAATAGGAAAAATCATGAAGACAGCATCTTTTTGGCTATAAGAATTTTTTTCCTCCATAGCATTCAGAGCTTCTTTCCCCTCATTTTCTTGCCAGCTTAACTTTCCATTNGATGTTCTNATTTCAGCTGGTTTCATNGGACCAATATCTATTTTCTTTAAAATAACAACAAAAGCCAGAATGATTGCGAAGATAGCATAAAGGTTATAAGGAATGGATTTTACAAAGACACCGAAGGCATTCTCAATGCCAGTTGAGGCTATTAATCCAATGATTACTGCTGTCCAGGCATTCAATGGAACCATGACACAAACAGGTGCCGATGTAGCGTCAATAAGATAGGCCAGTTTTTCTCTGGATATTTTGTAACGATCAAATAAAGGTCTACTTACAGAACCAGCAACCAATAGAGTAATATTAGACTCAATAAAAATAACGATACCTGTAACCCAAGCAAGCAATTGTGCTCTGATTTTTGTATGCACCCATTTGCGATTTTCTAAAAATTTAACGAATCCGCCAACACCGCCAGACTTCTCTATGGTGTTAATTAAAGCTCCNATTAGCAGCGTGAATATGAGAACTTTGGTATCTCCAGAATCGCTGAAGACATTAATTATTCCCTCAAAACTTTCAGCCAAACCTCTCAAGGGGTTGAATTCATATAAGAGTGTGCATCCAATCCAAATTCCAGCAAATAGAGAAGGGATAACTTGTTTTGTCTTAATTGCTAAGATAATTGCAATGATTGGAGGAAGCACTGAATACCATTGTGGATCATTAATCATAGATAGCTTGTATCCCTTTATTCTATTGCGTTTCGCAAATATTGATTTGTTTGGGAGGTATATGGGAGGTGTAGATTGCTGAATTTTTTCCTATATATCTCTTGTTCTTTTCTTAATATAGCACATTTTTTTCAAGCGTCAGCTTGTCTGTAATCTGTATGAAGCTATGTCTGTTAAAGGGTAGGCAAGCGCCATACCGGTAGGTAGGGATATAATCTAATCCTTAAACATTTTTAGTCAGATTTGGCTGTTAAGTAGATTGGTTTGAATTTACTTCTTACGATATGACCACATTACTAGGTGATAAAAAGAAATTAATACAATTAAAATACTATAAATGGTTAGATCAGAAAAAAAATAGAGGTTTATTATTTCGTTAATGTTCTCAGAAAAGAAAAATTTACATAGAAAAAATAAGAGAAAGAGAACGAAAAGATTTGCACCTCTTGTCCAATAATCATCATTAAATAAAACAAAAGCATAGGTTAGGACAGAGAAGGTTATTGCGTATGCAAGGAATAAACCAGTTCCATCTGAAAAGAAATCGATGAACTCTCTCGGTTGAAGAACACCATATATTACCATTGCTAATAATATCCATCTTCCCCACATAATTTCTTTATACTTCATTGTCTAAGCAGCATCTTTATCAAACAAAAACTCACTCCATTCAGTTCCACCTAATTTTTCAACTCTAATCCGAAGTTCTGTCTATTCAAATCTTTTTATTAAACCATCTGAATTATTTTTATCATTGCATAGGTCGGGAAGACTTCTTACATAATCTTCAAATGGCTTTATAAAATTCTATGCCTCAAAGACATGACGCAAATGACAATGATTCCATTGTAACTCAGTATATTGTTTCTCTTTATCCCAAATAACTTGATCCATCATTCCTTGTGTATATTGATAGAAGTTATTCTCGTTTACAGTCCAATAATAAACTTGTCTTTGTTCTCTATTATATCTCTGAAGATCGGATTGTTGACTCCAAGGAATGTTTTCTACTCCAATTTCTTCAGGACTAAAATCATAAGTAGATAATATTTGATTTGTTCTTAGTATTGTCCTAGCTTGCTGTTGACCTGCTATTGCTATTTTTTGTGTTTGTCTCAACTCTAGACCTACGAATATCAAAGAAGCTATTAGACCAATCACACCAATGATCTGAAAAAGCTCACTGTATTTGGAAAGACTGTTCATAGAGAAGATGCTTTTATTCATAAACAAAGCCTACACAATCAACGAACTCTTGTGAAGGTTAGGTGTTGGTTGATTGCTTTAACAAATGATGGAAGCTAGTGCTGTCAAGACTGGTTTCTAGATATCTGTCCTGAATAAATTATCTGGATAATACTAATCTGCGATAAGCTAGTGCCAGTCCGCACCAAATCACTACGATACAAAACAAGGAGCTAATGAACGCTATGATCTGTGATGCAAAACCAAAAACTTCTCCAGTATGCAGGAATCTTAAAAATAAATTCTGATCAGATTTTGACTTCGCTGAAAAGGGGGTTACTCTTAGCACTTCCGAAGTATATTGATTAATCTGTAACACTGTTCTTTTTTGAGGTTGCCTGCCATTTCCCTCATCCACAGTTAACTTTATTGGTTTGATATCAAGAATAGGTAAACCTATCATGATGCTTTTCCATTCAGGGTATTGATTCTTTGCAATCTCAGTTATGCTATCTAAATTAATTTCTTTATTGGGGTTAGACTGATTTTCGTTAGGATTTATAATGATAGTTTTTTCTATCTTTTCTGCTCCAATAAAATACTCAGCGAAAGAGTTTTTCATATCGAGTGCCCAGTCATATTCCATAAATGTTGCGGTCACAACGATCACAAGTAACGGGATAGATGACCAAAAGCCCAATACCAAATGCCAGTTATAATCTCTTTTTTTACTATCTTTCAATACTGATTTATTAAAAAAAATATTTCTTTTTATAAATTTCCATTTGAATATTTTAGGTATCCATAGATACATGCCACTGATAAGTAAAAAAAGTACACTTAGATTTGTAATGCCTGCTAAATTTTGCCCATCACTTCTTGTTTCCATTGAAAAGAATGGAACTAAGCTACCATGAAGCAAGAAAATACTATTCATAAAATTGACCGTTTTGATTCTGTGGTTACCCATTACTTCTCCTGTATATGGGTCTACAAAAAGAAAACTCCCATGTCCAAAAGCAAATCTTAATGCGTCTTCTTGATCAGGATAGATAATGATGGATTTCGGCTTTCTGTTATCAAGACTAATATCTGGCAAATTATATATAGTATTCAGTGATAATTTATTTGCTTGAGGAATAACACTGTATTCATTTTTATATGCATGCTCACGAAATTGATTATCAAAGGCTAGCATTGCGCCTGTAATAGACAGCAACATAATCAGCACACCAAGGGAAACTCCAACAGTGAGGTGCGACCAAAAGACAATTTTTCTAAACATATTGCACAATCAAAATTTGTATCGTGCAATGTTACTTAATTTAGATATATGGGAATGAAAATATTTGTTAA
>PBVS01000009.1 GCA_002728725.1 Woeseiaceae bacterium | reverse complement strand
AATTCCAAGGACATTATTTTTTCCAGTCTTCAATTCCCTAATATTTTCAATTAAGTCTGGATGAGCAAAACCAAAACCAACAGCAAGACCTGCTAGGCCATGTATTTTTGAAGCTGTCCTAGTGATTATGATGTTATTGTGTCCATCAGCAATCAGATCCATCATAGATGAATAATCCGGATCAGTTACATACTCATGATAGGCCTCATCTATAAAGACCAGTCTATCTTTTGACACCTCAATAACAAAATCCCTGAGTTTGTTCTTATTTATTATATTAGGAACAGGATTGTTTGGGTTGACTAAGTAGACCATTCTGGTGTCTTTTTTGATTGCATTGGCAACTGCCTCCAAATCACAAGCAAGATTTTCATCAACTGGAACTCTGACAATCTGAGAACGAACTCGAGAGGCGTACCTCACTAGATCCTGATATGTTGGATCTACGCAAACAACTGATCCTGTTTCCCAGCTTGCAATTAACCCGCCTAATTTGAGAATCTCACCTGACCCGGATCCAAGAACAACATTTTCAGTTGCAACTCCATTTTGTTCTGCGATGAGTTTCACGAGGTTTCTTCTGTTGCCTCCTCCGTATCTGTTTGTCAGATTCATCGCTCGATTTATAGCCTGAAGTGCAACTCTTGATGGGCCATAAGGATTCTCATTTTTATCTGCTCGAACGAGATCAAAGCTTTTCTCTGTGTCTATCGCAGCTAAAGCTGAACTGGTTAATGAGCTGAACGGATTGGCAACCGTCGCCCCCAAGATTGCGCCACCTGACGCCAAAAGNTGTCTTCGGTTGATATTTTGCATGATTCAAACCNTTGAAGATTCAAGTAAATAAGAAATTATTATANCTAATAACCTGCTAAAAATGCACATAATAATACTGAAATATAAAGCCTTGGATGAATTTTTATTAAAATCCACAACATCAATTAGAATTCAAAAAATANATAACAAGAAATATTTTGTAAATTTTCCAATTTTTCGGTGGTTTAGCGGGCATAACGCTGATAATATTCGCGCCCAGAAACAAATTATTTAATATTATTAAAACAACAATAGAGATGTAGCTAAGATGAAAGATCTAAATCTATATAGAAATATTGGTATTTTTGCCCACGTAGATGCTGGTAAAACAACAACTACAGAGAGAATTTTAAAACTTACCGGAAAAATACACAAAATCGGTGAAGTGCATGACGGCGATGCCACGACTGACTTCATGGATCAAGANCAAGAGAGAGGAATAACTATTCAATCTGCAGCTACGAGTTGTGAGTGGGATAANCACAGATTAAACATAATCGATACGCCAGGACACGTTGATTTCACAATTGAAGTATATCGTTCTCTAAAAGTTCTAGACGGTGGTGTAGGTGTATTTTGTGGCTCTGGTGGAGTTGAGCCTCAGTCAGAAACAAACTGGCGATATGCCAATGATTCTGGGGTAGCCAGAATAATTCTAGTAAATAAATTAGATCGAGTTGGTGCTGACTTTTTAAGAGTAGTTAAACAAATAGAAGATATTTTGGGNGCNAATCCACTTGTAATGGTGCTTCCAATTGGCATTGAAGACAATTTCAAAGGAATTGTTGACTTGCTAACAAGAAAAGCATGGATATGGGAAGACTCTGAGGATCCCACAAAGTTTGATGTAACCGATCCTCCCGAAGAAATGATGGCTGATGTTGAAGAATGGAGAGAAAAACTTATCGAAACAGCTCTTGAACAAGATGATGATCTCTTAGAGAAATATCTTGAAGGCGAAGAACCAACAATTGAAGATATAAAAAAATGCATCAGGAAAGGAACAATAAATCTTGATTTTTTCCCTACATTCTGTGGATCTGCATTCAAAAATAAGGGAATTCAAAACATTTTAGATGCGGTAGTGAGTTATCTTCCAAACCCTGTTGAAGTAAAACCTCAACCTGAAATAGATCTCGAAGGAAATGAAACAGGTGAATATGCAACTGTAGATCCCAATAAGCCTCTTAGGGCGCTTGCATTCAAAATTATGGATGACAGATATGGAGCGCTCACTTTTACCAGAATATACTCTGGAACACTTAAAAAAGGTGATAATGTTGTAAATACTTTTACTGGCAAAACAGAGAGAATTGGCCGTATTGTTGAAATGCATGCCGACTCAAGAGAAGAATTGGAATCAGCTCAGGCAGGAGATATAGTTGCACTGCTTGGAATGAAAAATACAAAAACGGGTCATACGCTTGCTGATGCTAATAATCCAGCAACATTAGAACCCATGGTTTTCCCCGATCCGGTTATATCAATTGCTATTTCTCCAAAGGACAAAGCAGGTACTGAAAAGCTTGGCATAGCGCTTAATAAAATGATTCAAGAAGATCCTTCATTTCAAGTAGCAACAGACGATGATTCAGGAGAAACCATTATCAANGGCATGGGTGAACTTCATCTAGACATTAAAGTAGACATTCTAAAGAGAACACACAATGTTGAAGTAGATATGGGTAAGCCTCAAGTTGCATACAGAGAAACTATTACTCAATTTGTAGAAGATACCTATACACATAAAAAGCAAACTGGTGGATCTGGTCAATTTGCAAAAATAGATTACGAGATTGAGCCTGGCGAACAAAATAGNGGCTATACGTTTGAATCTCATGTAACTGGCGGTAATGTTCCCAGAGAATATTGGTCNGCTGTAGAAAAAGCATTTCAAACCAGCATGACAGAAGGAACATTAGCTGGCTTTCCACTTCTAGATGTTAAATTTAAACTCATGGATGGTGGTTTCCATGCGGTGGACTCGTCAGCGATGGCTTTTGAGCTTGCTACCAAAGCTGCATACAGACAATCTATACCAAAAGCGGCACCTCAATTACTTGAGCCTATTATGAAAGTTGATGTCTATACTCCAGAAGATCATGTTGGAGATGTTATTGGAGANCTAAATCGAAGAAGAGGAATGATCAAATCACAAGATACAGGTCCAACAGGAACAAGAGTAAATGCAAGTGCGCCTCTAGCAGAAATGTTCGGTTATATCGGTCATTTGAGAACAATGACGTCTGGACGCGGTCAGTTTTCTATGGAATTTTCTCATTATGCAGCTTGTCCTTCGAATGTTGCTGAAGAAATAATCAAGGAAACCTTAGAAAGAAAAAATAAATAATTTAACTATATCTTATTTCTTCGAGTCCAGCTTTAGAGGTATCTTTTCCTAATAGTGATTTTAACTTTAAAATAAAATCATCCTGCAGGACATAGAGACAAGGCACAAGAAATAACGTAATGACTGTAGCGAAAACTATTCCAAACGCTATGGATATTGCCATAGGAATAACAAATTGTGCTTGCGTGCTTGTCTCCGTCATGATCGGCATCAATCCTATAGCAGTGGTAAGTGAAGTAAGTATAATTGCACGGAACCTTTGTGTTCCTGAATTTACTACCGCCTGAATTATATCCATACCTTCTTGCCTGGCTTTGTTGATAAAATCAACCATGATTATACTGTCGTTAACAACCACTCCTGCAAGTGCGACCAATCCGAAGAGGGAGAACATACTAATAGCTTCATTTAAGACAATATGGCCAATTACTGCTCCAATTAGACCAAACGGTATAACCGACATAATAATAATTGGTTGCAGATATGATTTTAAAGGAATGGCAATGAGTATATATATTAGGAATAAAGCTGCTATAGATGCATTGGTTAGCTCTTGAACCAGTTTAACAGTTTCGCTACTAGAACCCTCTAAATCAAATTTCAGCTGTGGAAACTTATCTCTCATCTCAGGAATGTAATTTTCAGTAATATCTGAAATAACCCTTCTCGGTTCAACAGTTGACGAATCCGCATCAGCAGAGACAGTAACTACGCGAATTCCATTTTCTCTGATAATACTAGAATACGCTTTTCCAAAGCTTGCTGTTGCGACAGATGAAAAAGGAATCTCATCNCCATTATTATTTCTTATTCGCATTGATTCNAGNTTACCAATNGATGTCCTATCTTCTTCAGGATATCTCACCATTACTTTGATTTCATTTTTACCTCTTTGTATTCTTTGCGCTTCCTCACCATAGAATGCCTGCCTAACTTGCCTGCCAACAGAAGCCATTGAAAGGCCAAGTGATTCTGCTTGAGGTTTTATATCGAGTTTTATTTCCTCACCTCCAACATTCAGTGAACTTCTTATATCAAAAACACCTTCATACTCTGTTAATTTTCGTTCAAGTTGTTTTGATGCTTCTTCCAGTTGTTTTATATCTTCTCCAAGAATATTAAAACTAATTGAAGACCCTCCGCCTATATTTCTACCAGAATCAAAAGTTAATTTTTTCACTCCTGGCATATCTTCAACTTTATCCCGCCACATGTTCTCAAGCTCAAGGACACTAACTTTTCTATTTTCGAACGGCAATTCTGCTACCAATAGTCCAATATTGTCACCAGCAACAGGAGTTCCAAGTTCAGTCATTCCTCCTGTATAAGCTCCCATTTTATTGATTGGTGGTAAATCATTGGGATATTTTTCTAGCCACTCATCGTTAATATCTAATGCAGCTTGCTCAATCCTATTGATCACTTCATCCCTACTCTCAGCAGATGAGCCATCAATCATTGTTAACTCCACCACAACATAATCGCCAGGTACTTCAGGAAATAAAACAAATTTTGTGATTCCGCTATTCAGTATGCCAATAATAATTATGAGAGCAGATAAGAATGTAGCGATCGTTAACCCCCGATTTCTTACTGCTTTTTCAATCAATGGAGCGTACTTATTTTCAATGATTGAGTGCAGATTGTTTTGTACAAAACGGTTCGCTCTTTGAAAAAGCCTTGAAGGCCTCTTGTACCATGGAATATTACTGTAAGGCGAAAATATTTCTTCCTCATTAATTTCATCAATCTTTGCATATGCTAAGTGTGCCGGAAGAATTAATTTTGATTCAATTATTGAGAAAAAGAGACAGAGTATAACAACTACTGACATCGCTTTGAAAAATGGGCCAGCAAAGCCAGTTACGAATAACATAGGAGCAAAAGCGGCAATAGTTGTAAGCACCCCAAAGGTTGCAGGGAGTGCAACTTTTTGAGCTCCTTTGATAACATTTTCAATGCTATGACCATCAGCACGTATTTTCGTATATATGCTTTCCCCAATGATAATGGCATCATCGACCACAATTCCCAAAACCATAATAAAGCCGAACAAACTTATCATGTTAATTGTCACTGGAAATGGACCAACAGGCATCAGCCATAATGCCCCAAAGAAGGCAATTGGGATACCAATTACCGCCCAGATNGCAACTTTTAGCCTCAGAAAAAGGGACAGCACTATGAATACAAGAATGGCTCCTTGCAGCATATTTTTTGACATCATATCGAGNCGATCTTGCAAATAAATTGACCTGTCCCCCCAAACTTCAAGGTTTATTCCCTCTGGAAGTGAGGATGACTTTTCGCTAATGTACTCTTTTACCCTATCAGCTGTTTCGATTTCATTTTCTGCCTGCGCAGCCAATATTTCCATATCAAGCGTAGATTGGCCATTGAACCTTCCCCATGATCGCGATTCTACGAATCCATCATCAATGTTTGCGATATCTGACAAAAGCAGTCTTGAACCGTCCGGATAAGTCCTCAACACAAGAGCACCAAATTCCTCACCCGTATACACCTGCCCTTTAGTTCTAAGCAAGATATCACCACCATCAGTTCGAATTCTTCCTCCAGGCAAATCAATGGAAGATGCTCTGATAGCAGCAGAAATCTCACTCATTGTAAGATCNTATTCCCTTAAGGTATTCTCGGTAACTTCAATACTGATCTCAAAATTTCTATCGCCGAGAAGATTTATGCTTTTAATTTCTGGGAAGTTCAGTAGCTCATCTTTCATCTCCTCAGCAATATTTTTTCGCTGATATTCATCTAAATCACCGTATATGGATACAAATAAAATTCCGGTGGGTATCTCAACTTTATAGACAACTGGTTTCTCGGTAAGTTCTGGAAAGGTAGATATGGCGTCTACCTTAGCTTTTATTTCATTTAACACCTCGTTTATATCAGCACCTATTTCAACTTCAGCTCTGNCACTTCCGATACCCTCGCTTGATGTTGATTTGATTTTTTTTATGCCTTTCGTATCTTGTATTGCTTCTTCTATTTTTATCACTACACCCTCTTCGACTTCTTCAGGTGCCGCCCCTAAATAGGGCACTCTCACAGAAACGTAATTAAGATCGAAATCTGGCGTTGTTTGCTGCCTTAAATTGAGCCCGGAGTAGAGACCTAAACCAATGATGGCAAACATCATTAGATTTGCCGCCACATGATTTCTTACGAACCATCCTATAATGCCTTCTCTTCTCGAAATCGTCTCGCTCATAACTTTATTCTACCCGAACAATCATTCCATTAACGCCATCTTCAATCGGTGTCATGCTTATCCTTTTTCCATCGAAAAATTCATCATTGATATAGCCAAAGTCTTCATCAGCTCTTATGAGATCTATGTCTTTATATTGAATTTTATTGTCTCCATCTATGAGTATAACTTGCCTGTTATTAATAATTGCAGAACGAGGTATTCTCACAAAATTATAAGATTCATTGGAAAGAATTTCTGCTGACACAAATGTCCCCATTGGAAGCACCAGGGCATCTTCATTGTTATTTAAATTATAAGGATCTTCGAGTCGAGCAACAGCAAAGATCATCCTAGTTTTTTCGTCTACAACACCTTCACTTCTTGCAATATACCCATATCTGGTCTTAGACGGATNCATATCAATTCTAAATTTTACACTGGTTGATTTCTCGACTGACGAACTTGTTAATGTGCTTGACGCAGGCAATCCCGCAAATTGAACATCTCTGTCAGATAGCGGGAGTCTCACCTCAGCAAATTCTGTTGAGAAAGTCACTCCCAACTTATTACCTGCATTGACATATTGGCCAAGATCAGCAGATTTTTCTCTAACCATCCCATCATAAGGAAGTCTGATATTTGTATTATCAAGATCATTCTCTGCTTTGACCAACTGAGCCTCGGCAGCTGCCAATGCACTCACTGTTGCAAGGTATTCTGACTCAGAAAGATAACCTTGTTTTCTGATATTAACTGAGTCTTCATATTCATTTTGCCTCTGATCTTTAAGCGCTTTTGCTTGCTTATAGGCCACCTCATATATTTTTGGGTCTATTTTAATCAGTGTCTCACCTTTCTTGAATATTCCACCGGCAACAAATTTTGGAGATATCTCTATAATCTCACCAGAAATTTCAGCGCTGAGTGCCGTCTCAGTGAGCGGTGAGACCATGCCTTGACTGACGACTGGTATTTGTACATCTTCTTTTTTCAGATATAAAGCTGAGACAATTGGCGGCTTTGCAGTTGAAATNTTTTTTTCTGGCTCTGTCTTAGAAGTGCTCATCAGATAACTTATTGTTATTGATACTAACAATAAGATGATTATTTTTTTTGTATTCTTTTGTTTACTCATTTTAACTACANATTATCAGCAATATTCACCAGCAATTATCTTATAAAGTTAAGCTTAATGCACTATTCTAATGTATAGATTTGTGAGCTTTTGCCAAGGGCAGATTGCAGCTTTCAATATGAATCTAAAGCGCCCTCCTCAAAAGCATCATATATAAAAACAATTATCGCTATCCAAATGAATATAAAACAAATTAAACTTGCCCCCGTGAGGCTCTCGCCATAAATAAGTGCAACTACAAATTGCATGGATGGCGATAGAAACTGCATCATTCCAATAGTCGTTAATTTCAATCTTTTTGCCGCATAGGAAAAGAAAAAAAGTGGAAAAATGGTTAATGGGCCTGCCATTACCAACAAAGAGGCCATAGTTGGCTTGTCTAGTGAGAAGAACAACTGACCATTTTTTGTTAAAACTAGTATATACATAAATGCAAAAGGCAGTATAAATAGTGTCTCAATGAACAAACCAACCATTGCACTGACCTCAATCTTCTTTCTCATAACACCATACAATGTGAATGAAGTNGCCAAAGAAATAGAAATCCAAGGTAACTTGCCGGCACTTAATGTAAGAATGAGCACTCCAATTGCAGCAATCAGGATAGCAATTATTTGACCTGTCCTTAATTTTTCACCCAGAAATAAGATGCCCACAAGAACATACATGAGAGGATTTATATAGTATCCAAGACTTGCCTGGAGTATTTCATCAGTNTGAACAGCCACAATATAAATATACCAATTGATACTTATCAATATTGAAGTTAGAGCCAAATAGATGATCTTCTTCTTATTCAGAAGGACCTGCCACAATTCACCAAGTTGTTTTGATAGGTATAAAATTAATAATCCAAAAGGGACAGACCAAAATATCCGATGCGCAAAAACTTCTTCAGAAGGAACNNCATCAATGATTTTGAAATAAATAGGAAAAACACCCCAAAACANGTATGCCATTAATGCGGCAACAAGTCCTTCTCGTATCGAACCATTATTATCATTGGGATTTATAGACATAATTGTATGTAGAAAAATATCAAAGGGAGCAAAGACATCATATCCTCACAAAATTCTGACGAATGTCAATAAATTAGATCGCAACAAGAGCTGTATTATTGCAAAAAAAAGTAAAATGCGTTACATTTGCAATATATTGTATAGTATTTTGCGTTATGAAATCAGCCACACTAAATTTACGAATATCCCCATCCATCAAGGATGGCATTAAAAAAGCGGCAACTATCGAGCATAGAAGCATCGCTAATATGATTGAAATTTTAATAAGAAGGCATTGTCAGGATAATGGCATAGCAATCAATGACAATCTGGAATTAAATGGAGAAAATTCAAATGGATGAAAAAATGCTTAAAGCCATGGTTGCCGCAGGTGCTATCAAGAAAATCAGAATAATCGGTCAAGGTTCACGTTTTCATGTTGAAGCAAATACTCCGAATGGTGCTATTACTGCAGAAACATACAAGGGTAGTATTAAATCGTGGGTATCATTAGATGCCGCAGCAAAGTGGGTCAGATCAATTGGCATAGGTTCTGCGCAGATTAACATGACACACTGGCAACCAAATCAGAAAGATATGGTCATCTAAAAAGATAATCTTTACCGTCAAGATGCAGTATTGCTAAGATAATGCTTGAGATGAACATTAGCAAAAAACAAATTGATAATTACAAAAAAGATGGCGCAATCAAGATTCCATCACTATTCACTGAATGGATTAATGAAATTAAAGAAGGTATTGATTTTAATATAGATAATCCTAGTTTATATGGCGCTGAAAATACTAAAAAAGGTCAAAAAGGAAGGTTTTTTGATGATTATTGTAATTGGCAGCGAATACCTCAGTTTGAAAATATAATTAAAAATTCAGATGCNAGGAACGTAGCAGCTCAGCTAATGGGCTCAATGAATGTGCAATTTTTCCATGATCATGTTCTCTACAAGTCGGCTGGCTCAGAAACATCTACTCCCTGGCATCAAGATGGTCCATATTATTTTGTAAAAGGCAATATGACTGTGAGCTTTTGGATACCTGTTGATTATGTTCCAATTGAATCATCATTGAGAATCATAAAAGCATCGCATAAATGGACCAAGGAGGTTACACCCACCAAATGGCTTACGGGGGAGGACTTTTATAAAAATAAAAAAGATTACATACCTGTACCAGANCCCGATNAAAATCCAACTAAATATAAAACACTTCAGTGGGAAATGAACCCTGGTGATGCGATAGCCTTTCATTTTAATGCAGTGCATGGTGCAAGAGGAAACAAAACGAACTCAAAAAGAAGGGTTCTGTCCCTAAGATTTGTTGGTGATGACGCCAGGTACATAGAGAGATCTGGGAGAACCTCGCCACCCTTCCCTAANCATAATATGAGAGACGGGCAAAAACTAAGAGATGATTGGTTTCCCTTTATTTAGTTTGATCCATGAAGCTTTTGATAAACCTCAAGAGTTTCATTTACGGTTATCTCATTATTGAATTTAAGTTTGATTCGCTCTCTGGCTTTTTGACCCATTGACTTTCTCAATGACTCATCATGATAGAGTTTTTTTATAGCATCAGCTATTGCTTGACTGTCTCTTACTGGAACAACTATCCCGCTAACATTGTCCTCGACAAGCTCTGGACTTCCTCCAGAATTTGTAACAATTGGCGGAACTGCTGCTGACATTGCTTCTATAATTGATCTGGGTAACCCTTCTCGCTTATATGATGGAAGACAAACAAGATCACAGGCAGCACTGATGGCGGGTGCATTCTTACAAAATCCCGGCGAAAATATCAAATTCTTTCTTCTGCAATTTTTTACGGCGTTCTCAATTTTTCGTCCACGCATTCTTCCAATAAGCAAAAGCACTATTGGAATATTTTCAGGAACTAANTCAACAGCACGAATCAAATANTCNACACCTTTTCTTGGTCTNGAGTTTGCTATACANCCAANNACAAATGAGTTCGCAGGAATATTATATTGACTTAGATCAGCGACTTCATTGTACCAATNAACATTNTGCCCCTTATAAACTCTTATTGGTTTATTGGGATTCATTCTGAGAAATTTNGGCTTCATAGATAAAAAATAATCCTTAATTGCATCGCAAACACATATTATTTTGTCGATACGGGGGTTTAAAAAACGAATCCATGATATGGGATCAAAATAACTGACATTTCCCACAATCCCTCTATATGCAATTAGTTTTATATTCTTGAGGCCAATCAATGAAAATATTGTATTAGTGAGAGTGTTATTACTGAAAACATGCACGACATCAACTTCCTGATCTACAAGATAATTCCTAAGTTTTTTTATGGCCGTATAATCAATTTTTCTTCGAAAAATAATCTCAAAATTATTAATTTGGTGTTGATCGAGAATTTTTTTATGCTCGCAATTGCTTCTGCAAATTATCGATATATTTATATTCTTTTTGTGCAGACCAATAAATGTCTCTACAGTAGGCCTATCTGGAGATTCTGTTATAGCCAGTACTTTCATGCTCATAGCCGAGAAAATTTAATTATTTGCCATCCCAGGCATTCCTGGTAGCAAAGTTTTGCAAAATCATTAGATTTTCATCGTTTGGCTCAGGCTCAGATGTTCCAAACATCGCTCTTACCCAATGACCATCTGTTGGATTNGGTAGAATTATGAATTTATCNCCATAATCNTCTCTGTCATTGCTCATGATATCAAATCTCTNGTCAACGTCTTTTACATAATAATCTCTCTTGTAATCATTAAGATTGTCACCAAGAATTAACACTAATTCATGAGACTCGCTTATTGCTTTTTTAGACGGCATTTTATTTGAAGACTCCCGATAGACAGTCAAATGCTGATTATCTGCATATGGAAATTTAAGGTACTGAAGTTGGTCGAGGGCGTATTGATATGTATTCTCTCCTTGATTACGATTTGTAACATAGAACACCTCAACATTTTTATCATAACAATGGTCAAGGAATCTTTTTGCACCAGGAATAGCAGATATAAGATTTTTTGGTACCCATTTATCCCATATAGCATCATCAAAAAACTCTTTCTGCTGATTAATGAGATAACCCCAATAACTTGTGGCACCAATAATCGTATTATCCATATCACTGATTATTGCGAGCGGCTTATCGCTGCTTTTTCTTTTAGCAACAGCACTATCAACCTTCCACCGTGCTATATTAAAAGCTTGATGACATAAAGCTCCATATTCTGCAGCAGTCTCCTTCCAAGCAATGGCCCAAAGTAATGCATTGCTCCTCATAGCACCATTCGTATCTTGGGCAGAAGCATTTTCCCTGCCAATTATTGGGAACGNAATACCAGCGAGTGCCATCGAATTAATTAACTTCCTTCTGTTGAATTTATTCTTTTTCTGTTTTTCCATAATTTTTTCTCGTTCATTTTGCAAAAAGTTAATCATATAATACCTATGTGAACTCTATTCATACAACCATGATAAATATTCTCAAATTCAAAACACATCCAAGTATTATATTATTCATACTTGTTATATATGGATGTGGGAGCGGTGGAGAAAATAAAACATCGATAATCAATAACGCAAGACAAACGTCTGATTGGATAGAAAATTATTTTTTACCTGAATTAACATACAAAAATAAATGTTTGAATCCAAGATCAGGAGTTAATCCAGAAACAAGTAGCTTATATTTAGATATTAAAGGAACATCATTAGATGAAAATAATTATCTCCGCTCTTATACAAATAATACATATTTGTGGTACGACGAGGTAATTGACCGAGATCCATCACTTTACTCAACAGAGAGTTATTTCGATCTTCTTAAAACTTCACATGATAGATTTCATTTTACTTACCCAACAACGGAATGGATCCAGTTATCTCAATCAGGTATTTCTGCTGGATACGGTGTTTCTTGGATCAATCAGTCCAATAAAATACGCGTGGCATATACTGAGCCAAATACCCCGGCTTCCAGTGAGACAGTTGGATTAGAGCGAGGAGATGAGATAATTGAGGTCGACGGGATAAAGGTGACTGAAAATATAGGTAGTAATTTTGTCAATAACATTTTATATCCAGATACATCAGGAAAAACTCATACATTTTTGGTCAAAAAAAGAGTTTCAGGTGAAACGAGAGAAATCTCAATGACGTCAGACAATATTGTTTCAACGCCAGTTCAGGAAATTAAGATCTTTGAAAGAGACAGCGGTAAAGTTGGTTATTTTTTGTTTAATGACCATATTGCAACATCTGAGAGNGGGTTGTTTGACGCAATTACTCAGTTAAAGTCAAATAACATAAAAAATTTAGTATTGGATGTTCGTTACAATGGAGGTGGTTATTTAGCAATTGCCAATCAACTCACCTACATGATTGCCGGGCCAATACTGACGGCAGGCATAAATTTTGAGACCATGGTATTCAATGATAAACACCCGAATACCAATCCAGTTACCGGCTCACCAATTACACCAATCCCATTCTATACAACAACAATTGGACTTTCGTCNATGCAAAAAAATATTGATCTTCCATTTTTAGATTTGTCNACTGGNGATAGTGGCTACCCAAAAGTATTTGTGATTACTGGAAACGATACCTGCTCTGCAAGCGAATCCATTATTAATAGTTTAATGGGTCTGAATATAGAGGTAATTCAGATTGGCTCTGTTACATGCGGAAAACCCTATGGTTTTTACCCAACAGACAATTGTGGAACTACCTACTTTACTGTCCAATTTAAAGGAATAAATGCAAAAGGATATGGGGACTATGGTAACGGCTTCAAACCTAGATTAATTGCAAGTGACATTAATATGCCAAAGGGATGTTTAATTAATGATGATTTAGATAGCAGTTTGGGAAGCACAGATGAAGACAGACTGTCTGCTGCACTTTATTATCTGGATAACGGAAATTGTCCGATAGAAAATATTGGCCGTTCGCCATCAAAAAGTATAACGAATTCGGCTTCTACCGATAGAATATCCGTAAAGAAAAATATTTTTCTAACAAATCGAATCTTCCATTAAAATGACCTTAAAAAGAAATTTAATCATCCTTGTGTCCTTCTTTAATTTTGGCTGCACATCACTTGCTGAGAGAGATTACGGTAGCGCCCTAATAGAAGAGATGACTCCTGAAGCAAAAAAAGAAATTGAACAGGTATTGAGTGCGGCCTCAAAGAGAACAATAAGCGGTTTATCTGAAAATATATTTATGACTGACAGTGTTGTGGTTTTAGAAAAAAATCGTCCTCAGGATTTTGAAATAAGCTCTATTCGGATTATGACAAAACCAGATAGATATGAACTGATACTTAATAAAAATGGACAATGTTTCATTAGGCATGACGAAACAAATCTACAGTGGTTTCTCTTTAAAGCAAAATGTGTAAGTCAATGAAATCTCGAAAAAATTACCTATTTCTTTTGTCGTCTGTTCTGTTTTTTAGTCATTCGATGGCAGAAAAGCTTCCAGCAAATTTTAACACTCAGGATAAATCATTAGAACAGATAATTAAATTTCCTGATATCAAAGGAGATATTTCAACAACTATCAACTGCTCTGGTGTCGTCCAAAAAAATAAAAAAATAAAATTTTTTAGTTGTTATAAGAATCAACCAGGAGATGAGGTGTATATATATGAAATTTACAAGGCTTTTAAAAAAGCAAGATTCAATCCTGCTCTGTTAAACAGAAAAAAGGAAGAAGCATTAGTTCAATTTCGCATCTTTTTTAAAAGTGAAGACAACGATAATTCGATTAAAATAATTAATAANATAGGGTACAAAGAAAATGTGGATGCATACGGAATTAATCACATTGGCGCACAAAGAATAATTGGTGCAGAAATATGGCAAAAACATTGCCCTAAATTCAACCAATACAATTTGCTTACAAAAACTCACGTAAATTCTGAGGGATCAGCCAGTAATGCAAGCATTCATGACTATAAAGGCATAAAAATAAGCCAATCATGCAATAATTCGATTTTATCGACTCTAAATTCCAGTGATTACATCCCAGCAATATCAGGCGATATTTTCGTTCCCTCAACTCACATTGAGGTTTTTGGCAATTAATGTAAACATAATCTTATGGGTGAAAGAGAAAATAAAAGTAAATTACTGAGGGCGGTTGGTGTTATCGGTATAGCTTTAGTTGCCCTTAATTCTACAATTGGATCAGGGATTTTTACCCTCCCCTCGATTGTTTTNGAACAGGCTGGTTCTGCAAGTCCATGGTTATTTTTGATAGTTGGAATTTCAATAATTTCAATCGTTCTAACTTTTGGAAGGTTAAGCAGTTTTTTCANNGACTCTGGTGGCCCCGTTTTATACACTAAAGAAGCGTTTGGNCCCTTAGTTGGCTTCAGTACTGGATGGATACTTTATATAAGCAGAGCAACAGCATTTGCTGCAAATTCAAATGCACTTGCACTCTATCTTGGCTCTCTCATTCCATGGTTNAGCATGGGNCCAGGAAGAGTTACATTAATAACTTCAACTTGTTTATTGCTAACATGGGTAAATTACATTGGAGTAAAAGATGGCATAAAAATGCTTCTATTTTTTACTGTAATCAAATTGTTGCCGGTANTGATACTCATAATCATGGGCTTGCAATACATCCCNATTGAATTCTTTACAAAAGCCTCTCTGCCNCAAATGAATGGAATAGGGCCAACCGTTCTTATTATTATTTATGCTTTTGTCGGATTTGAAGGNGCAACTTTCATATCTGGCGAATCNAAAAAACCCCNATCTTCTATGCCTAGNGCAATTGCTAAAACTAGTTTATTTGTCTGTCTTTTTTATTTCTTTATTATGATGGTTTACGTTTCTGTTGTTCCAAGTGAAACGGNCAATGTAGGTGCGCTAGTTTCTCTCGGTGAAACATTATTAGGGCCAAGTGGATTGATTATAATTACACTTGCTGCCATATTTTCAATTGGAGGTAACCTAGGTGCAATAATGCTTGCTGTGCCAAGATTGACATTAGCACTTGCTGAACAAAGCCTTCTTCCAAAATGGTTTGGAAAAATCCATAAAAAATATTCTACGCCTGGTAACTCAATTTTATTCTTAGGTCTAATAAGTCTTATCTTTGCTCTATCAGGATCTTTCGTTTACTTGGTTATTGCNAGCTCACTAACAAGACTGCTCGCTTATATAACCAGTATATCTGCNCTTCCATTTATTGAAAAAAAAGCTGATCAAAAAACGCTAGATAATTCCTACAAACTTCCAGGTGGCTATTTGATCCCAATTATTGCGTTAGCCATATGCATCTGGATTACTTTCCAATCTAATCTAGACGCATGGATCCTCACAGTGGGACTTTTACTATTTGGCCTGATACTTTTTTTTCTGGCACGAAAAGACAATAAAATTATTAATTAAATACTTCTTCTAAAAAATTCTGCATTGCNATCCATGATCGATGATCTGCTTTTTGATTNTACTGCATCCCATTTTCTGGATCATTGGCGCCTGTTTTTGTAAATGCGTGCATCGCATTTCCATATGCGTGAACTTGCCAGTCCGTATTTTTGGATCTCATTTCATTAATAAATGAATTGACNCTTTCAGGTTCAACCATGGGGTCCTCCCAACCGTGCAAAACCATTATTTTAGCCTTAATTGCGGTATCAATAGTATTGTTAGGTTTAGAGAGATTTCCATGAAAACTGACCGCTCCAAGAATATCAGCGCCACACCTCGCCAAATCAAGNGCCATTAAGCCGCCAAAACAATANCCTATTGCTGCTAATTTCTGATCGTCTACTGGTGCTTGTTTTNTTAAGGCCTCTAATGCCAAGAACATTCTTTTCTGTAATTTTTCACGATTTTCTATAAATGGACTCATTAGACGTGCATTTTCCTCTTTACTCTCTCCATTGACACCCTTTCCATACATATCAAGAGCNAATCCAACATAACCAAGTTTTGCTATTTCATCGGCTTTTTCACACTCAAAACTCGTTCTTCCTGCCCATGCATGACCAATCAAAANACCAGGTCTCAATTTATCTGACTTATCATCCCATGACATATATGCCTCAAGAACTTCCTCTCCATCCATGTATTCAATAAGTTTGGTTTTGATCGTCATATTTCCTCCAATCATACTTAAAATGACAGAATTAAAATTCGAGCATTTAGAAGTTCAAGTATGGTGCATCCCTATTCATAGGTTTCATGATAATCATCTGAACATCCCCAATTGCTCGCTCAATGAACGCTCCTTCACAATAACACAAATAATAATGCCACATCCTGATGAATGTATCTGAATAGCCCATACCTTTAATGACATCAATNCTTNCATACATTCTCTCTCTCCAGTGGTTGAGGGTCGTTGCATAATGAGGACCAATATCCTCAATATTAATAATCCTCATATCTGTATATTCAGTAATTGTCTCTGCTATTTTTGATACGGATGGTAAACAACCTCCAGGAAAGATGTATTTTTGAATGAAGTCGACAGATCTAATTGAATATTTATATTGCTGATCTGCTATTGTTATGGCCTGAAGCACCATCAAACCTTCAGGTTTAAGAAGTTTTGAGCACTTTTTGAAATAATCATCAAAATACTGATACCCTACCGCTTCAATCATTTCAATGGACACCAGTTTATCAAACTGACCCTCAAGATCACGATAATCCTCAAGCAGCAGAGTAATCTTATCAGAGAGATTTGCTTCTTCCACCCTCTCTTTTGCAAGCTGATATTGTTTTTCAGAAATTGTGGTGGTGGTGACCTTGCAGCCGTAATTTTTTGCTGCGTATATCGCGAATCCACCCCATCCGGTTCCGATCTCTAAAAGATGATCATTTTCATTTAGACGTAATTTTTTGCAGATGCGATCTAATTTTATTGTTGAAGCCTTTTCTAGACCACAATCTTGTTTATCGAAAATTGCACATGAGTACATCATNTTTTCATCAAGCCAAGACTGAAAAAAATCGTTACCNAGATCATAATGAGCAGAAATGTTTTTTTTGCTGCCCTTTCTCGTGTTTCTGTGNCACCAGTGAATGAATTTTCTTATTGGCTTAGAAAAAGAACCAAAACCAGAATCAAAGCCNTCAAGNACAGATCGATTCATCAATAGTATCCTTACTATTGTTGTAAGATCATCGCACTCCCAATAACCCATCATAAAGGCCTCAGCGGCTCCAAGTGAGCCACCAAAAATTAACTCTGAATAAAACTTACGATCATGAATTATAATCTTAGCCTTTAATAAAGAGCCTTCGTCCCCAAATGATTGTTCTTGATCGTTGTCCGAAAATGAAAGATGACCGTATCTCAGGGATTTCATCTTATTGAGAACAAGGCTTCTCGAGAGGCTATCTAACAAAGAATTCGAGTTTGATTCCATTCCTTTATTTTATCCTTTCATTTGATAAATAAAAATTAAGTGTTTGTCTTTCTCTTTGCAGGATGCACATAAAATGGGCATTTTTTTAGCCATAATTTTAGTGCTTGAAAGTGAATTCCAAAAATAATTTTTAACGTAATAAGTGGATACATAATTAGCATTCTGGCAAGAGATAGTGATGAAATAGAGACTCTCTTTAGACCAATGGATGCATTAAAAAAAGTTTTATTTTTTTTACTATTACTCATCTTAACAGTTAATTTTTCTGCGGGCTCATTAAAAAACCAATCATAATCAACCTCCATTGACATGAATGGTGATACATGCATCTTTTTAATAGGTTGAAATCTTCTTAACTTATCATCATTACTCAATAGATTGTCTGTAAGAACATATGTGCAAATTTCTCCCCACGGTGTGTTTGTGACTTCTGCAACAATTACATCCAGTTTTTCATTTTCATCATAACAATAGTAAATGCTGATTGGATTAAAACAATACCCAAAATAACTTAAGTTAGTGAGCAAAAAAATATCTCCTTTGATTGTTTTTTTGGTTTCTTTAAAAACCACATCTCTGATATGAGCATCAATGGGTATTTCTTCAGGGCCAATATGATCGGATCTACGAAACCGAGCGAAACTGTATTTTCCCGTACCCCATAGAAAATATCTATCAAATATTCTATCTATCTCATTCAACTTGAGGAACATCATGAAGATCCTGTAGTTAAATGAGTGGGCTATTGGCTCTGCCCTTGTATGAACTACTTTGCCTTCAAAGATACAGCTATCCATTTGCTATATCCTTAAACACTGTGTGTGCATTTATCGCGCTTTGTACACCATCCTCATGAAACCCATTTCCCCAATATGCACCAACGTAGAAAGTTCTATTTGAACCGTTAATTTTTGGGAACTCTTTCTGAGCTTTAACAGCTGCATTGTCAAATATTGGATGATGATAGTTAAATGTTTTGATGGTTTTTTTTCTATCAATTCGCCCGTCATCATTTAATGTAACTAGGAAATTAGTCTTACTCTTTAGATCTTGAAGTATATTCATGCAGTAGGTCAGATTCACTCTTTTCGAGTTACCTCCACTTACATAATAATTCCATGATGCCCAGCATCTTTTTGATTTTGGCATGAACGATGAATCAGTATGCAAAGTAGCCACATTTTCTTGATACCTGATTTTTGAAAGAATGTTTATTTCATCTTGTGATGGATTATTGAGAATCTTCAGTGCCTGATCACTGTGAGTCGCGATAAAAACATAGTCGAATTTTGCTTTGCTGCCATTGTCTAAATCAATCTCAACAAAATCATCATTACGATATATTGCTGTAACTCTGGAGGATAAGTGCACCTTACTCATATATTTTTTTGATAGTTTTTTTAAATACTCTTTTGAACCACCCTTGATAACCATCCATTGAGGTCTATCCTTGAGTTGAAGCAATCCATGATTATCAAAAAATCTCAATAGAAAGCGAACCGGCATATTCAAAATCTCGTCCTGTTTTGCGGACCAGATGGAAGAAGCCATTGGAAGGAGGTAATTATTAGTAAAATCATTCGAGTAGTTATTCTTCTCCAGAAATTCATCAATTGAAATTGATAGATTTTTATTTTCGGATGAATACCTATTTTTATTAAATCTGATGATATCTCGAATCATTCTCAAAAATGACGGTCTGAATATGTTTGCTCTCTGAGAAAATAGGCCATTTAAACTAGAACCATTATACTCAAGATTTAAATTTTCATTTTTTACACTGAAACTCATTGTACTGTTCTGTGTTTCTTGGCCTATATCATGCAAAAGTTTCATAAAATTTGGGTAAGTCTTGTCGTTGAAAACAATAAATCCAGTATCGATAGCAAATTTTTTACCATCAACGTCAACATCAACAGTATTAACATGGCCGCCCATGTAATCATTTTTTTCGTAAACAGTAATATCGTGACTCTCAGATAAGAGATAGGCAGCAGTTGATCCTGATATGCCTGAGCCAACAATTGCGATCTTCAATTTTTTTTGACGCATAGAACTATGTCAGCTTAATTTTTCTATTTCTGCCACTGATGAGGAACTTTAACTATTTTATCAATATCGTAGCCAATCTCTTCTATAAAATTGATGGCTTGCGAATAAGTTTCTTCATCCATTTCAGGGTTTCTGGACATCAACCAAACATAATCTCGTTTATTTCGCGCGATAATGGTGTAGGAATAGTCATTGGCAACGTATACAACTCTAAAATCAGCCTTTATTGGCCAAATAAACTGCATGCCCCACAGAGCATTTGAGTTGGTGTCTTTTATGAATCCTCTTGGTTTGTATGATTTTCTTTCGCCATCGAATCCACCTTTATTAAAAGAGAATTCTGTTTGAATGGTTCCATCACTATCGAGTGTATATTTCTCTACTGCATTGAAGATATTTTTCTCAAGGAATGTTGGTATATTTGCAATCACATACCAATCGCCCATAAATCTCTCTATATCGAGATATTCAATCGTTTCCATTTCTCGGTTATGTGCCGAGCATGAAGATAAACAAATCAAGACAATAAACGCAAATATGTTTTTGTTTAAATTTTTCATATAGTAAATATACTCCATCCCTTTCTATGTTATTTTCTCATTACTTTGGTGAAAAAAAACATACAAGCTGTCAGCTAATATCAAAAGCAACGGTATGATCACAGCCCATCCAAAAGCGAGACCGATCATTGCAGAATTAAAATCACTAAATTCAATGGCATTTAATTTGTAACCACCATAATAAGTTAAAGGTCCCCCGAAAAAACCGAAGAAACTTGATAATAGTTTTGATTTTTTCAACCAAGCCATAGATGAGTTTAGTGTTGTCGCAAAAGACATCCACATAGCAATAATCCAATAAGTAGTTAAATATTCATTGATATGTCCAGAAGGATATGAAATCCATTCCAAATAGACAAAAATACTATCCAATAAACCCCCTGTAACGGCAATAATTAAAATTAACGTTAATTCTTCCTTAATAGAATCAACACGTGAAAGACGAAATAACACAATAAAACAAATTACAATAACACCAAACCAAGGTCTTCCTGATGCTCCTCCCAATACCGCGGAGAACCATCCGATCTGAAATAATATAAAGTTCAGCAGTTTGTCCATTGTTTACTTCTCTGCCGTCTTTTTACTAAAGAGAAAGTGACCTATATACCACTCATTTCCATCATTAAAAGCAAAAAGTTCAGCGCAAGACATGAAGAAAATTCTCCATCTTTGCCACCACTGCTTATGATCACTTCCATATACACTCTTCATTATAGGCATTAAAGAAGTTTTTTTTGAATCCATGTTTTCAAGCCAGGTATTGCATGTTTTAGCATAGTGGAATCCATTCCATCTCCATCTGTTTCTTATTAGCAGATGATCCTGAAAGAAAAGAGGTAAATCATCACTCGGCATTATCCCACCTGTGAAAAAATAACGACTCATCCAGTCATTCGGCCCTTTATCAATAAACTCGTAAGGTACATTTTTATGGCAGAAGATATGCATGAAAAATAACCCATCATCTTTAAGCCATGACGAAACCCTACTAAATAACTTTCTGTAATTCTTCATGTGCTCGAACATTTCTATTGACACAATTCGATCAAACTTCTTATCAATATTGAAATCTTTCATATCATGTGTGATTACCTCAATATTCTTTAGCCCTTTCTTTCTGGCCATGTGATCGATAAATTCTTTTTGGGTTCGTGAATTAGAAACCGACGTTACTGATGAATTGGGATAATTATCAGCAATCCATAAACTCAGTGAACCCCAACCACAACCCATATCAAGTACTTGTTGACCATCTTGCAAACCTGCTCTTTCGCATGTTGTTAAGAGAGATTTTACTTCAGCGTCATTAAGGTCTTTTTCATTTTCGGACCAAAAACAACAGCTGTATTTAAAATGATCACCAAGTACCAATTTATAGAAGTCTGCTGGCACTTCGTAGTGCTGCTCGTTGGCATCTGAGGTGTTCGTTGCAACTGGAGATTTATCCATTTTTGATATCATTTGCATTTGATTGATTGATGCATCATCACAATCTGAGCTTTTGATATCTAAAAGCCGTTTTTTAAGCAAAAGTCTTATGCCAAATCTAATTATAAAATCCGGTAAGATTCCTTTCTCAGTTAAGATTATCAATGAATTATTTAATTTTTTTAGCATAATCTATATTGCTCTTTTGAGGTTATTATATGCTGAAATAGGTAAAATTTTCATCCAGTTTTATGAATCAATTAATGGAGAATTAATGCCTATATTTAACTTGATAAAGTTTTTTTATATTACTGATTTATATGTAGTTTATTTAAACAAACAGCTCTTTCTAGCGTCTCTTTTAAAATCTTTCTTTGTACATTACTTCCGCCAAATGTTGCTTCATCTTTTACAACCATCGACAATAACCTTTCTGAATCTTTATAATCTTTTTTCAGAAAAGAAATAAAACCATTGAACAAGTTTATCAATAGAACATCAGATTCAACATTTTTATCCAATTTTCTTAACAAAGATGCCTGTTTTTCAGGCTTTAAAGCTGAAGCAACCATTAACTTATGCATATCTGCAAAGTTAAAGCCAAAATCAGGAAATAATGTATTTGCATAATCATACATTTCAATCATCCAACTATCAGGTATCTCGATACCATTAATCTTGCAGTACCACAATATTGAAGCGTTATCAGCGAGATACTCCAAAGGCGATGTATCTTTATCAGCTAACATGTAATTCTCATAGATATCATTTATCTCTTCAATTTTTTTTAATTTAATTGCGAGCAATGCATCATGCCACCTTAAATGATGTTTCATTCTAGAGTTTTCCCCCTCCTTTGAGGATGACCAATCCAATATAAAGGATCGGCCTAATTCATAGGAGTCTGTATCATAATGAATATGCGAAATAGTGTGAGCGCAGTTTCCATTTCTTGCTATATCCCATGCTCTCTCGCCATATTTACAAGCTTCTTTCAATTGTTGATTCTCACAATAAATAAATGCTTTTGTTGTCTCAAACCACCAATCATTTGGATCAAAGTTGGTTTCAATGTTTTTAATTATCTCTAGATTCTCTTCTCGCCAATATTTTTTGCCCGAGAANGCAAGCATCCCAAATGGTCCTAATAACTGTGAGAGCGCTACTACATCATTTGGATACTCTTCAATATGCTGTTTGGCATAATGAACAGCCTTATCATTTTTTTTTAACATTAAGTCTATTAAGTTAATCAATCCTTGTTCGCGTTTCGAAGATTTCTCNCTGAATTTTTTTGCTAAATTTAAATTTGTTTTTGATTNATCAAGACTGCCATTCACCGCATATTGTCTCGCTAGCATAATATACGCCAGAGAAAACTCATTATCGTATTCTAATGCTTCATTAAACTTCTGTGTGCCGTCCTGATCTAAGCCCAGATACAAATCCATCCCCTCAAGGAAAACCTTGTGTGCCATATGATTATTTGTTGTGACATGACAGTCTCTGGAATCTTTAAGCAATTTATCTTCTCTATTGTTGGGTTAGCAGGTTAACTGATTATTTGAGAAAGCTGCTTCTCAAATTCTTAAAATTACTCATCTGACACTTAACATTTTCTATCTCTTTATCATCAATAATAGCTGGATTGCCTGAATTTTTAGACAATAGATATAGTGAACATAACCATTCTAATAGTATTGCCCTGGAGGCTGATTTTTCTAAATCACTTCCAACTGTAACTGCCCCATGATTTTTCATCAGCACTGCCTTTCTTCCTTTAAGATTTTTTTCCACTTCAATAGCTAATGCTTCAGTTCCAAAAGTTTCATAAGGCGCAACTTTGATTGGTCCACCCAAATCTGCAATTTGATAATGTATTGCTGGGAGTTCCTCTAGAAGCGTAGATACTGATGTTGCATACAAGGAATGGGTGTGAACTATAGCCGATACATCACTGTAATTATCATAAATAGAAACATGAAGATTCGTCTCAGATGATGGTAGTAGCTTTCCTTCGACAATTTTTTTATCTTTATCGAGCACCACAATATCTTCGCTTTTTAAATTATCGTATGAGATCCCACTGGGTGAGATAGCAATTAAATCATCTTTTTTGATGCTTATATTTCCAGAAGTATTAATTACAAGACCCATTTCCTGCATTCGTTTTATTTCAAATACTATTTTTTCTCTTTCATTTTTAAGTTTCATGAATCATTACTGTTTAAGATTAAAAACGAATCCAGTGCTGATTGAATAGCTCCTGAAAGACCTTCAGCGCAGGCTTTTGAATCGGGCTTAACGTTACCCTCAGAAATATTCATTACATAGCCGTCAATACTCAAAATACAGCCCGTTTTTATGTTATTCAATGCGCCAATCATCATAACGGCAGATGCCTCCATCTCAAATGCTTTTATGCCTGCCTGTCTTGCAGTTTCAATGTCAGCGGGGAGATCAGGGCTATTAAAAGCATCTGAAGTATGAATAATGCCCTTATGCACAGTAATGCTATTTTTTTGAGAGGCCTGTAATAATGCATTTGTTACGTCGATATCTGAAACTGCTGGATACTTTAATGGTAAAAATTTTGATGTTAACCCTTCATCTCTTACAGCACCTGTTCCGATAACATTGTCACCAGGTTTAATTTCAGCTGAACATGATCCAGCAGTACCCACTCTTATTAGATAGTTGCAATTAATTTTTCCCAAATCTTGTATAACCATAGCGGCACTTGGGCATCCTATGCCAGTTGAAATCACTGATATAGGTATGTTTTTATAAGTCCCTGTATAAGTATGGAACTCCCGTTGCACCATAATTAATTTAGCGTCAGTTAGCCATTCTTCAGCTATGAATTTCGCTCTCATCGGGTCACCAGGAACGATTACATTTGGGGCAATTTCTTCTGGTTTGCATCTTATTGCACGATATTGCGATCTTGAGCTGTCATTTGGATCCGGCATTTTCGAGAGATCTGGCCACACTTTACTCATCAACTGACTCCTTTTTTCATAAAAATCATAGCAAGCTATCAGCAATAAATGAATCGTTATCAAAATATGATTTTATTTGATTGGCCATAAAAATACCCCTGTCTGTAATTATTCTTGTAACCAAATTTGAAGGAGTTACATCAAAAGCCGGATAAAATCCTTGAACATTTTTTGGGGCAATATTCTTCTTATCAATCATAGTTAACTCGTCTCCGTCTCGCTCTTCAATTTCTATCGCGTTTGAATCATTAGACCCCAAATCTGGACCTGATTGTCTCAATACGTAATAAGGTACTTTATTTTCTCTAGCAGCCAGAGCATATTGGTAAGTTCCAATTTTATTCGCGACCGTGCCATCCATACAGACCCTATCTGCTGCCGTTATAAATGCGTTGATCAGGCCTTGTTGCATCAGAGCACCTCCCATTCCATCAGAAATAACCTTTGTTTTGAAACCTAAACTTGATGAACAAAATGCGGTTAATTTTGTACCCTGCAAATAAGGTCGCGTCTCACTGCATATTATTTTTAAATCAATATTTCTTCTTTTTGCTTCAACCAAAAGATAAACATATGAACGATCAGGAAAACAATGAGTAAGAATCGTATCACCGTCTTTCAATAGCGAGATAGCATTTTGAGCAGTTTTTTGGGCTTGTTTGGCCAAATCAGAAGCGACTTTTGAAGTCAATTCAATAACAGCACTTGCAGGACATAGATTATTATCCATTGCATCTATGGCTGTCTTCTGACAATAAGTTATGACTTTCTTCAAAGCCATGCCAGTAGGACGAGTTGATATTAATCTAGCAGAAGCTTTATTGAGATCACTGATACTGCAATTATTTTTTAGAGACAACGCGAGACCATAACCCGCTGCAATTGATATTGAAAAAGCTCCTTGTATCGCCATATTCTCAATTGCAACCGCAACATCTTCAGAGGTTTTGCAAACAATAAAATCAACTTGATTTGGAAGTTTTCGCCTATCAAGAATCTTAACAATTCCATCTTCCCAGACAGCCATTCCTCTTCGCTGAATTAATAAGGGAAGATCTGACTCAACATATTTACCATCAAGACTTTTTTTAGAGGATGAGTGTGTTTTCAATCGTTCAATAAGATTTATCTAATCTTAGATTTTTTTATTTTTAAAGTGCTTAGTTGCATTGTACTGAAACATCATAATACATAATGCCAAAAAAGCTGTTACAAATGCATACAAAATAAAAGCATTTTTAATTTTTAGGTTCAACGCATCAAGCGCAGGCATGAAAAGCATAATCGAAATAAAAATGATGGAGCAAAGAATTATAGAAAAATACGATATTGATCGATTTTGAAGCAACATACTTGTAAGGGTTGCAAAAATAGTGATACTCAACGCAAATACAGTTGTATCAAATTTAGTTTGAGCTGATAACGAGAGTAAAATCATCCCCGACAGTATTATAATCATGAATAACTGATACAAAGCAAAGTACTTCATATCATTGGTAATTGTTGGATTATAAATATTATTGATGTTGTATTTTTTGCTTGTTTTTCTAATATCCTCAGGACGCCAATAAGTTTTTGAAAACCAGACTTTAATTTTATCTGAAGCTTTTTTTGTTTGAATTGAATCTTGAAGCATTTGATAAAACACCTGAAAGTTTGCCCAAATTGGATTCCAGCTCCTCAAAGGAGTAACCGTTCCATATATGGGCTCAATTTCTGCTTCTTCGGCTTTATAAGTTCCAAACATTCTATCCCAAATAATAAAAACCCCACCGTAATTTGCATCTATATATTCTTTATTTTTAGCGTGATGTATCCTGTGATTCATTGGTGTAATAAATATTTTTTCCATCCACCCTAGATGACCAATATGTTTAGTATGCACCCAGAATTGGTAAACAAGATTAACACCGGCAACAGAGACAAAGACCTCTCCAGGTATTCCGATCATAATCATTGGTGCAAAGAAAATCCATTTCCACAGAAAACCCGTACTTGTTTGTCTTAAGGCTGTTGCTAAATTGAAATCTTCACCATGATGATGAACTACATGTGTAGCCCATAAAATTCTGATCTCATGGTGACAACGATGCATCCAATAGTAAAAAAAATCGTACAATATGAAAGCAATAGCCCAAGTGATCACCTCATTATTGGCCATGAGATTGATACTGAACTTTTCTGCAAAAAAGACGAAAACTATACCTTGGAAACCAAGATTTAGCATTGTTGGGAATCGACTGATAATACCAATTATTATGCTTGTATAAGCATCATTCATTCTGTAGGTATTTTTACCCTTATAAAGGCCGTAAAAATACTCCAAAACTATCAAAAGAAAGAAGACAGGAATTGCCATTAATATGATATATGACGAATCCATAGTTACTTCCTTTCGATAATAGATTGAATAATGAGCCTATTTTATTAAGAACCTCTAGTGAAGATCAAGCTCCATAACTTTGACCCATGCATCAATAAAATCGGATACAAACTTATCTTGCCCATCATCGCTGGCGTATACTTCAGCTATTGCTCGTAATTGAGAGTTTGAACCAAAGACCAGATCTACACTAGTGGCAGACCTCATTTTTTCACCTGTTTGTCTGTTAATGCCTTCAAAAGTATTGCCAGTGCCATTTGGTTTCCATTGCACTGTCATATCTAGTAAATTATTGAAGAAATCATTAGACAGTTTATCTTGGTTGTCTGTAAATACCCCCTGATTGTCTGTGCTTACGCCGAGTGATCTAAGGCCCCCAATCAAAACAGTCATTTCTGGAGCTGTTAAACCCATTAATTGGGATTTATCCAGCATCATTTCCTCTATATTTACATCAACCGATTCTTTTTTATAATTTCTGAATGCGTCAGCAATTGGCTCTAAAACGGCAAATGACTCTATATCAGTTTCTTCTTGTGAGGCATCTCCTCTTCCAGGCGTAAAAGGAACGGACGATCCGGAAGCTTTCTCAATACCAACACACCCAGCCAAAACAATCATATCTGCTACTGAGGCACCAACCTCATCAGCAATACCCTCTAAAGTGCTCAGAACTCGGCTCAACTGCTCGGGTTTGTTGGCTTCCCAATTTTTTTGTGGCTCCAATCTAATTCTCGCACCATTTGCTCCACCACGCATATCTGAACCACGATATGAAGATGCACTGGCCCATGCCGTTTCAATCATTTCCTGAATACTCAAGCCACTCGCAGATATTTTTTGTTTTGCGCTGTCTATATCATAATTAGCATTTCCCTTTGGAACAGGGTCTTGCCAGATAAAATCTTCGCTTGGTACTTCAGGGCCTAAGTATCTTGATTTTGGACCCATATCTCTATGCAGGAGTTTAAACCAAGCATTTGCAAATGCATCGGCAAATTCTTCTGGATTTTCATGGAAACGTTTTGAAATTTTACGATATTCAGGATCTTCTCTGAGAGCCATATCTGCAGTTGTCATCATGGTTGGTACTTTTTTCGATGAGTCCTCTGCATCCGGCGCAAGATCCTCTTCTTTTTGATCAATTGCATGCCATATATGCGCGCCTGCGGGACTCTTTGTGAGCTCCCATTCATAGCCAAATAAAAGGTCGAAGTATCCGTTGTCCCACTGCGTTGGATTGGAGGTCCATGCTCCTTCAACACCACTTGTTATTGTGTCACTGCCCTTACCTGAACCATGCGAGCTGATCCAACCAAGTCCTTGATTTTGGATAGATGCTCCTTCGGGTTCAGCTCCAACACTCTCTTCAGGACCGGCCCCGTGGGCCTTCCCAAAAGTATGGCCACCCGCAACGAGTGCCACTGTCTCTTCATCATTCATTGCCATTCTGCTGAATGTTTCTCTTATATCATGAGCACTAGCCAAAGGATCTGGATTACCGTCTGGCCCTTGAGGATTTACATATATGAGCCCCATTTGAACAGCTCCTAAAGGATTTGCGAGATCTCTTTTACCAGTGTATCTCTTGTTATCAAGCCATTCCTTTTCTGTCCCCCAATCAATTTCCTCTTCAGGTGACCATATGTCTGGCCTTCCGCCACCAAAACCGGCTGTCTTTCCACCCATTGATTCTATAGCCACATTCCCTGCGAGTATCATTAAATCGGCCCAGCTAATTTTTTTCCCATATTTCTTTTTTATTGGCCACAAAAGTCTTCTCGCTTTATCCAAATTTCCATTATCTGGCCAGCTGTTTAAAGGCGCGAATCTCTGATTACCTGTGTTTCCGCCACCTCTTCCGTCCATAATTCTGTATGTTCCAGCGGCGTGCCATGTCATCCTTATAAATAATCCACCGTAGTGCCCATAATCTGCTGGCCACCATTCCTGAGAGTCAGTCATCAATGCGTGAAGATCATTTTTTAGAGCGTCATAATCTAATGTTTTAAACTCCTCTCTGTAGTCAAAATCGCTATCCATTGGATCTGACTTCTGGTCATGCTGATGAAGCATGCTGAGATTGAGCTGATTTGGCCACCAGTCTCTATTTGTAGTTCCTGTATTGTTTGCATTGGTATGGGAACCGTGCATTACTGGGCATTTTCCTTCACTTGATTTCGACATTTCTTCCCCTCTGAGTTTTGCCAAATTAAAGAATTATATTAACTTAATATGTATGTATGACTAGAAAAAATTCAATGAATATCTTACTAATTTTAGTTACACAAATAAATATCAGAATAAATGAAATTATAATTTTTTGTGCCCCGAAGAGGATTCGAACCTCTGACCCCAAGATTAGGAATCTTGTGCTCTATCCAACTGAGCTACCGGGGCAAATCTTGATTATATCGTGATATAAATAAGCCTGCCCAATAGATTAAATTCAATATTTTACGAATAAATTCTGCATCCAATTCAATTATCAACTAACATTAATCCATAAAATAATATTTTGGTATCACATGGATAAACTAATTCGAAAAGGTGAGATAAAAGATATCGATCTGATTGCAAAATACAATATTGCAATGGCGCTTGAAACAGAAAATAAGGTACTTGATGATGAGACCATTACCAATGGTGTCTCTTCCATTATAAGGGATAAATCAAAAGGCCAATATTGGGTAATGGAAATAGACAATTTATTGGTCGGTCAACTCATGGTTACCTATGAATGGAGCGACTGGCGTAATGGAATGATGTGGTGGATACAGAGTGTCTATGTTGAACCTCATTATCGTCGACAAGGTGTTTATTCTTCCCTCTACAACAACTTGGTTAAAATGGCCAAATCAGATCCAGGTTGTTGTGGCATTCGGCTTTATGTCGAAAAAGAGAACTTTAAAGCTCAAGATACATATAAAAGTCTTGGGATGAAAAATGCGGGATACGAAATAATGGAGTTTACTACCAGGTAATCAATTCAGAGTTTTTTACTTCACTGCTCTTGTTATTTCATCAGGATCATAGGGGGCCCCATATCTGAGTCTGATTGTCTTTGTTTTTCCAAACCACGGTATAGATACAATATAGATGTTGTCGTATTCATTATCCGCAATATTTGGTACTTTTTTACTTGCTCCAAGTTCCGCCATAAGCCCAGGAAGCGTGTCACTGTGACCAACAACAAGGATTATTTTTCCTTTAAACCTATCAAGAATTTCATCAAGTACGTCTTCGTATTCATTTTTTTCATAAATATTTATGTTTAGGCCGAGTGCGTTTGCCAAAGGTTCAGCTGTTTGTATGTTTCTTTTAAAAGCCGTTGAATAAATAGCATCAATTCCTGCTACAACGTCAGCGTCCTTAAGTTGACGCGTCAACTCAAAAACACGCATCTTTCCCTCAGTCGTTAGCTCTGGATCATCATAATTAGAGATTTCCTTTTCTGCATGTCTCACAAAAATTATAGTTGTAGTTGCCTGAGATTCAAAAAACCATGCCAAACCTATAGCCATAGCAATATAAACTATAGCTATTTGAAGACGCCTCCTTCTCCGCTTCTTTCTTCTGTCTATTTGTATATCATCGATATCCATTTGAATCTTTTTTTTAATTTTTATCCTTATCAACTTCGTGGAACTCACCTTCTAAAATCTTTGAGGTTTTTCTATTAGGCTTTTCATTTTTAGTTTTATATTGCTCTTTGATTTCGGATATATTTCTCTTTATCCACCAAAATCTTATTGCCAATATGCAGGACACAAGAACAACAAAACCTAGTATAAAAAAAAGAGCAACAGCGCCTAGAAAGAGTGTAAGCCCGAATGTAACTATACCTCCAAGTGCCAATAACAATTTAACAATCGGATTATTATTTTGAGGTTGATTTGTTATTTTTATCATAGTTTATTGTAAATTAATCTTAAATATGAGACTAGATACAATTCAAGTGAATGGTTAATTTTTGTTATATATGCTGAATAATAGTTATTCTATAAGCCTTGAATCAATCATAAGAAATATATGCTGAAGAAAATTACAAACCTATCTGTGAAAATCGCTGAAAGATGTATACCTGATCCCTTGGTGATAGCAATCGGCTTGACAATGATATGCTTTATTATGGCAATTTCAATTACGCCATATAGTGCTCTAGATACGATCGACGCTTGGGGCAGAGGTTATTGGAGCCTACTTGCATTCACAGCTCAAATGATCCTGATTTTATCACTTGGACACTTGGTTGCTCATACAAAGCCAGTAAACGCAGTGCTAGTAAAAATTTCAAACAATTTCAATAGCGCCAAATCGGCTTACATCGGCATAACGCTGATAGCCTCATTTTCCAGTTTATTTTCGTGGGGCATTGGTTTAATTCTACCTGCCATCTTAAGTTGCATCATCGCCAGTAATTTAAAAAGAAGAAACATAAAGATTCATTTTCCACTGCTAGTTTACTGTGGATACGCTGGCTCTCTGGTTGGCATGCAAGGACTTTCGAGTACCATTCCGCTCATATTAAACACGCCAAATCATTTTTTAGTGGATAAGATTGGGTTGATCAGTCTGAGTGATACAATTTTTTCGAATTGGAGCATGTTGATTGTTCTATCCATCATGATTGCTCTTCCAATTTTTGTCTCAAACCTCCATCCAGATAAAGTCAGAGAATACACAGGTGAAAACATCAAGATCAAAGACACTAACGTAAAAAAACTTGGCAGTGACAAATGGCACCTCTCACAAAAATTAGAAAACAGTCGCTATATAACACTTCTACTGGGTGTTTTTGCCGGCATATATTCATTACAACATTTCATCCAAGGTGGCTCACTAAATCTGAATTCCTTGAATATGATTTTTGTTGTACTTGGTTTATTATTCTCAGACTCTGTCAAGCACTATATCGAATTGCTCTCCAATGCTGCAAAAGTTGCCGGACCATTTTTAATTCAATATCCACTTTATGCTGGTTTAATGGGAATGATGGCGGAATCTGGCTTGGCTGAGATTTTTGTGAATGGATTTGTTGCTATATCAAGCTCAGAAAGTCTCGCGCTTTGGACCTTTTTATCTGCTGGTATCCTTAACATATTTATACCCTCTGCCGGCGGTCAGTGGGCAGTACAAGGTCCGATCATAATTGAAGCGGCATTACAACTTGGGGCAGATATCCCCAGAGTCAGCATGGCTGTTGTTCTGGGTGAAGTATGGACCAATGCAATACAACCACTCTATCTCGTTCCAGTATTGGCAATTACAGGTCTTAATATCAGAGATATAATGGGTTATTCGATTTTAGGTTTATTCTTATGCGCAACAATATATCTAACCGCTCTCGTATTCTTCTAGAAAACAAAACATTAGGAAGCTATATGAAATATATTACAAAATTAATTTTTTTCTCCACAACATGTCTTATCTTTTCTAATCTTCTTTCGAAAGATATTACAAATGAGAAATTTACAACAGATGACATATACAAGATTAAAAATATTCATTCTATTGATCTCTCAGATTCTGCCAATCAAATCACATACATTGAAACATTTGCTGACAAAAAAAATGATGATTACAGAAGCGCTCTCTGGCTCCATGACGTTAGAAAAAATAAATCAAGAAAATTAATCAAGAAAATCAAATCAATTTCTTACCCGCAATTTTCCCCAGATGAAAAATATATTGCTTACGTATCGCCAGGAAAGAGAGAGTTTGAAAATTATTCTCAGTTGTGGGTGATCAATTTAAAGACAGCAAGAAAAAGGGAGCTTACCAAGATCAAGAATAATGTGACAGATTTCCAATGGTCACCTGATGGAAAGAAAATTGCAATTGTTGTGAATCATAAGAAAGAGGATACAGAAGACACCAGGCCGCCCATTGTAGTAGAACGCTATCAGTTCAAGAAAGATGGTTATGATTTTATTGAAAATGAAAACCAACATATTTATATAAAATACTTAGATCAAAAAGAGATGATCCAAATCACTGAGGGTGCTTATGATCATGTCTTGCCATCCTGGTCGCCTGATGGTGAGAAACTGGCATTTGCAAGCAAAAGAGATAATCCAGATATTCATAATAATTGGGATTTATACATTCTGGATTTAAATAACAGCTCAAAAATAAACCAATTAACCCATCACAAAGGGTCTGATTCAGACCCATACAGCGATGTTAGGCCGCAATGGAGTCCCGATGGAAAAAGCATTGCCTACGTAAGAAGTGGCGATCCAAATTTAATCTGGTATTCACTTTCTCAAATAGCCATTACGGATATCGAAACAAAATCTACGAAATTAATAACTCAACATTTAGACAGAAATACCAGTTTTCCAAAATGGTCAAATGACGGTCAAGCACTGTACTTTGTAATCGAAGATGATACAAAAAGTCAACTGGCAGTTATGCAAAATAATGAGATTACAAAAATTACACCCGATCATATGTTTATCTCTAATTGGTCTGATTCTTTTGATATCAAAGACAACACTATTGCGTTAATTTTATCTACCACATCCTCACCAGAGGAAATATACATACAAAATGAGGATAGACTAAAAAAAATCTCAAATCATAATCAAGGTTTACTTAAAAACAAAAAAATTAACCCTATCGAAAAGATCTCATTTGAGAGTTTTGATGGAGTAATCATAAATGGAATGATGATTAAACCTTATGATTTTGATCCTTCGAAGAAATATCCGCTCATCATAAGAATTCATGGTGGACCTGTATCTCAATATGACCTTAGTTTCTCGCTTGAAAGACAAATTTTTGCAAGCCAGCAATATGTGGTTGTTGCTGTCAATCCCAGAGGAAGCTCAGGAAGAGGTGAAGCATTTCAAAAAGCAATTTTTGCTGACTGGGGAAATATTGATGCTAAAGATATTATGAAAGCTACTGATTATGCAATCTCCACCGGATTCATTGATGAAAATAGAATGGGTATAGGTGGATGGAGCTACGGCTCAATGCTCACAAATTATGTGATTGCGAAAGACCAGAGGTTCAAGGCGGCAACATCAGGAGCTGGAATTAGTAACATTCTTGCTGGATTTGGCAGTGATCAGTATATTAAAGAATACATCATTGAACTGGGCGCGCCATGGGAAAATCTCGATGGATGGCTCAGAGTGTCTCACCCTTTTTTAAATGCCGATAAAATAAAAACACCAACACTCTTTTTGGTAGGAGAAAAAGACTTTAATGTGCCATTAATTGGCTCAGAGCAAATGTATCAAGCACTTAAGTATCTATCTATTCCTACGAAGCTCATTATTTATCCTGGTGAGTTTCATTCCTTTAGTGTTCCCAGTTATGAGAAAGATGTTATTGATAGGTACCTTAAATGGTATGATAAATACATTATAAATCAATAATTTGTTTAATTATTTTAATAATTAATATTAAATTATAATGGGCAAAAAGCTGTAACTTTAATCTCAATCAGTATTAATGGATGAGGTAACTGATGAACGGCGACTGTAGTTCTCGCAGGTCCATTCTCATCAAAATACTCAGCGTAACTCTCGTTGTACCCTTTGAAATCATTCATATTGACTAGAAAAGTTGTCAAATCGACAACGTCCTCTAATGATGCACCTTCTGAAGAGAGGATATCATTAATATTATCAAGTACAGCTCGCGTTTGTTCTTTTATATCGAGCTCTGTATTTCCCATAGTATCTATACTTGCACCACGAAATGTGCCATCGCTTTTCCTTGAAGATACACCAGAAACAAAAAGAAGATCGCCTACTCTTTTGATGTGAGGGTATTTTCCTCTGGGTTTTGCTTTATCTTTGAGCGTCTTGGAAGTTGTTTTCATATTTATTTTTCCAGTTTTTCTATAACAGAAACATCATCACCATTATGGTAGTTGGAGTTTTTCCAGCCTTTCTCATCATAGTCATTCATGCATGCCTCAGCAAGCGCCTCCATACTTGATAATGAACCACTGCCTTTAGCATTCATAAGCGCGGAGATTCTAATTAATTCATGGTTTCCTGCGTAATTCCTCTCATAGAGCTCATGTCTCCCACCAAACTCAGTGCCTATGGCATCCCAGAGTAGCTTCATAATTTTAATTCTTTCTTTATGCCCCATTCCTTTTGAACCTCTGACATACTTTTCAAGATATTTGTCGATGTCTTTGTTATCAAAGTCTTTATTGCTTGATGGTAGGTAAATTAATCCTGAAGCAACTATTTTCTCAATAATGCCCTTGATTTGTGGATAAGCTTCAGTAGAAAAGATTCGATAGGCTGTTGACGCTTTGATACTCGGTAAAACCGCCCCATCTACCCAAGGGTCTGGAGCTCCAGCCATTGCATCTGTAAGCGACCAGAAAAGGTTTCTCCATCCGATAACTTCGCCAAGAAGTACCTGCACCCCTCTGAAACTCTCTGTACCAGTTGCATTCAATGCTTTACTCAGGACACCTATAATAAAATCTAACTTAACAGACATCCTTGTAGCACTCTGAAAGGTGTACCCATTCACAAATCCTGACTTTGGATAAAAAGCCTTTAGCATTTCAATGTCCCTATGAACAAAAACATTTTCCCATGGAATAAAAGCGTTATCGAATATGAAGATTGCATCATTTTCATCAAACCGACTCGATAAAGGATAGTCAAATGGAGATCCAGTAGCTGCAGCTTGAAGTTCATAGGACGGCCTGCATATCAATTTGATACCAGGTGTACGCATATCAGCCATAAACATAATGGCCATAGAATCATCATTGATCTCAGCTGCCATATTTTGACCCAGAAAATTGTAATGGGTTAAAGCGGACGAGGTAGCCACAACTTTTGCACCAGATACATAGATACCTGCATCTGTTTCCTTATCAATTGATATATAAACGTCTTTTACATCATCAGCAATTTTATCTCTATCAATAGGTGGATTGACTAATGCATGGTTAACAAATGGAACTGCTTCTTGTGTGCGCTTATACCAATGCGTTGCATTTTCTGAAAATTTTCCGTAAAAATCTGGATTTGCTCCCAAGGTATTCGTGAAGCTTGCTTTGTAATCAGGTGTTCTTCCCATCCAACCGTATGATATTTTGGCCCACTCAGCCATGGCATCTCTTTGTCGGAATAGATCATCACTATTTTTTGCGTATTTGAAAAATCTATGTGTGTATCCTCCTGATCCAGTATCAGTCTCAGTGGTTAAAATCTTTTTAGTGCTGTCCTCATGAAGGGCATCATATAGTTTAGCTATTGATTGGACTGAGTTCCTAAAAGCTGGATGTTTTGTTACATCTTTTACTCTCTCACCGTAAATATATATCTCTCTGTCGTCTTGAAGAGAACTGATATATTCTTTTCCATTAAAAGGTCTGTTTTTATCTTTTAGGATGCTTTCTGGTGCAGATGCCAATATTTTACTCCAAAATTTTTACTGAGAACTTTTATACAGATGAGATATAGATTGTAAGTTTCTAATAAATAGCATATTAATACAATTATAAACTACTATTATGTAGACCCATAACTGATAGAATATAGAAATGCCACTTGATACGACAAAAGAAGTCTTTATAACATGCGCTGTCACTGGATCTGGTGCTTCCCATAACAAATCATATCTTGTACCGAGAAGCCCAAAAGAAATAGCAGAAAGTGCTATTGAGGCTGCTAGAGCGGGTGCTGCAATTGTGCACTGTCACGTAAGGGATCCCAAAAGTGGAGAACCTGCCAGACTTCCTTCTCTCTACAAGGAAGTTACAGACAGAATTCGAGAATCAGATACTGATGTGATTATCAATCTCACTGCAGGGATGGGTGGTGATGTTGTTTTTGGTCCAGCTGACTCCCCTCTCCCATTGAGAGATGGAACCGACATGGTGGGCGCCGAAGAGAGAATGGAGCACGTTCTCGAGTGTCAACCGGAGATATGCACACTGGATTGTGGAACGATGAATTTTTCAGATGATGTTATGGCGAATACCCCAGCTATTCTAAGAGCAATGGCAAAAATTGCCACAGATGCTGGTGTAAGAATTGAAATTGAAGCCTTTGATACTGGACATATTTGGTTCGCTAAAAAGTTAGTTGAGGAAAAATTAATTGAAGATCCAGTTCTGATTCAATTATGCATGGGTATCCCATGGGGTGCGCCAGATGATATGAACACATTAATGGCAATGGTCAATAACCTTCCGCATGATTGGACTTTCTCAGCGTTCTCAATTGGTCGTAATCAAATGCCTTATGTTAGTGCAGCTGTTCTAACTGGAGGAAATGTTAGAGTTGGTCTCGAGGATAACATTTATTTAGAAAAAGGCGTTCTTGCAACAAATGCACAGCTAGTAGAAAGAGCGAAAAATATAATTACAGATATGGGCTCAACCATTCTTAATCCAAAACAAGTTAGAGATAAACTCCAACTAAAGAATCCCTTATAAATAAAATAAAGTAACTTGGCGGTCTACACGAATATGTTACAATTCGTTTTATTCAGAATGTGTAAAACCTAAAACATTTTCTATAAAACCGGAGAGGTGGCAGAGCGGTTGAATGCACTGGTCTTGAAAACCAGCAAGGGTTTGTAGCCCTTCGAGGGTTCGAATCCCTCCCTCTCCGCCAATTAAAAAAATATCAAGTGATGTTTTCCTTTATCATCTAAGAGAAGGGTGTGAACACCAACCATAACCGCTTGTTGTTTCAGAGTGTTCATTATGCGTATCGCCACCATCGCAATGCCATTCACAAATAGTTTCACGTTGATATGGGAACTCTTTTACTTTTTCCCAATAATGCATGGTGTTTTGTGAAAATGCGGTTGCTGAAATTACAAAAAAGACAATGACTATGAGTTTCTTCATTTTATTTTCTTTTTTCCCGATTAATTTCTTTAACAGCAATTACATTTACAACATTTGCAGCATTCGCATTTATTGTTCATTTGGTAACCTCAAGTCTGATATGCAATTGATATATTAACACAAAAGCTCAATAGAAAATTAAAGGGCTTGTTTTTTCAAACGAATACCATATGATTTAGTTAATAATTATTTTTAAAGAGGGAATAACCATGTCTTTAGTCTTAAGAGTATATAGAGAAAATAAAGGCACTATTGTTAGAACGATTGTATACACTATTGGTCACTTCATTATTGCAGCGGCTTGTGTAATGTACTTTACTGGATCATCATTTCAAGCAGCAATCACTGATGCAATCGTTGAACCACTTATTAATGGTGTCTGGTATATGGTGTTAGACAAATTTTGGGCAAGTAAAGTAGCTAAAAAGCAAGAACCAGTTACAGCTTAAAAAGCTACTACTTAACTAACTCATTGTATGCCGCAGTAAGCATGCCTTTTGGGCCACCAATGCGTCGTCCGCTATCCCATCGATTATCGTAATCATCAGTGATATCAGAACTCAAAATCTCATCTAAATTTTTACCCTCCTCGATCATTGACGTTAACCTAGATTTAATCTCATTAAGCATTGTGATTGCCAGTTTGACTGTCTCAACATTTGTTTGTTTTCCATGACCTGGAATTATTTTTGTATTTTGATCGCATAGCTCGACGAGTAACTCATAAACTTTGATAGTTCCAAGAAAACTGCCTCCATTATTTGTATCAATATAAGGATAACTTTCAGACCTGAAAACATCTCCAGTATGAATAACATTTG
>PBVS01000008.1 GCA_002728725.1 Woeseiaceae bacterium | reverse complement strand
CTCTCGCGAATAACCCAGATATGATGATTAAATTGAGTAGCCAAAAAATCTATGAAATTATAAAACCATGTGGACTGGGACCAAAAAAATCAAAAGCGATTTATGATTTATCGAATATTCTTGTTAAGGAATATAAATCTCAAGTGCCAGAGTCTTTCGAAGCACTTGAATCTCTTCCAGGAGTAGGACATAAAACTGCCAGTGTTGTTATGTCCCAGGGCTTTGGTCATCCAGCATTTCCTGTTGATACTCACATTCATAGACTGGCCCAGCGGTGGGGCCTTACAAACGGGAAAAATGTTAACCAGACAGAAAAAGACCTAAAAAGATTGTTTCCTATCGAAAACTGGAACAAGCTTCACTTACAAATTATTTTTTATGGAAGGGAATACTGCACTGCTAGAGGATGCGATGGAACAAAATGTTCAATTTGTAAGGCTTGTTATCCAAATAGAAAAAAACCAAAAAAAACAAACAAACAATAGTTATCTTCAATTATGATATTGAATGATGTTAATTATTTTTTAAATAATAATTTAAACCCAGAGATAGGGGTCTATTAATGAGAATAGGAATGATTGCTGGTAATTTTGATATTATACATATGGGCTATATCTATATGTTTAATGAATGTGCGGACAACTGCGATCACCTTATTTGTTTTCTTCATGACGATCCATCAATTGAAAGAAAAGAAAAATTAAAACCCATTCATACTCTTGAAGAAAGAAAAAAATTATTGTCATCTTTTAATCAAATACAGGAGATTGTGACTTACAAAACTGAATCCGATCTTTATGATTTAATCAAGAATAAAAAAATTGACATTCGTTTTTTAGGGGACGATTACAAAAATCAAAATTTCACTGGGAAAGACCTTAATATTCCGATCCATTATCTTGATAGATCCCATGGATGGAGTACGACTAAATTTAAAAAACTCATCGCTGAAACCATTAATTAAGTTGACCTAATTAATGCAAAAACTTTTTCTAATTATTGGAGCAATATTTTTATTGGTAGGTATTTTTTTTCCAATTTTAAAAAAATTGCCATTTGGTAGATTGCCTGGCGATATTTTTATTCAAACAGAAAAATATTCATTCGCTTTTCCAATAATTACATGCATACTGATAAGCATAATTCTGTCAATTATCTTCAACTTCTTTCGATAAAAAAAGTTGAATTAAAATAATATTCACATAATGAATACAGTTATAATTAGATAATTCAAGAACATTAAGGGGTGCGAAATGAATGGAAAATTAGTTGGTTATGTTTGTGTTGGAACCAATGACTTAGAGAGAGCAAAAGGTTTCTATAATGAACTTTTTGAGGACTTGAATGTGAGNGGTTTTAGNCCTGGACCNCGAGGATATTTTTATCAANTTGAGGGGGGNCAATCTGCCTTTGGAGTNATCAAGCCTGAAAACGGCAATGACGCAACTGTTGGTAATGGNGTGATGGTCTCTTTTCCAATGGATTCAAAAGAACAGGTAGACTCAATGCANGCCAAAGCNATGTCTATCGGCGGTTCTGATGAAGGTGCACCAGGNCAANGAATGGAAACATTCTATGGTGCTTATGCACGAGATTTGGATGGCAATAAATTGTGCTTCTATTTCTTGGGTTAATAGAGAAAAATTACTGTAATTAACTGTAAATTTTATGATAACCATTAATGGCAGGGACGCCACCAAGATGGGCATAGAGAATNTTTGAGCCTTCCGGAAAAAAACCTNTTTTTACCAAATCAATTAATCCTTGCATGGATTTTCCTTCGTANACAGGGTCCGTAATCATGCCCTCNAGTTTNGCNCATAGACTNATGGCATNATTTGTTTCATTAGAAGGAACACCATATTCAGGATATGCATAATCTTCAATTAGGACAATATCGTCATTTGTGAGTCGTTTGTTAAGCTCGATTAAATCAGCTGTATTTTGTGCAATTTTTAAAACTTGTGCCTTTGTCTGTATTGGTGTGCAGGAGGCATCAATGCCAATGACTTTTTGTTGGCGATTGTCGCTTGAAAAGCCTACCACCATGCCAGCATGAGTCGAGCCAGTTACAGTACAAACAATAATGTAATCAAAATTTATTTCCATTTCATTTTCTTGCTTTCTTACTTCCTCCGCAAAACCTACATATCCTAAACCCCCATATTTATGTTCAGAGGCTCCTGCNGGNATCGGGTATGGTTTTCCGCCATTCTTTTTNACTTGATCNATCGCTCTTTTCCAACTTTCTCGAATTCCTATATCAAATCCCTCATCAACCAATTCTGTCTTTGCCCCCATAAGTCGACTCATAAGGATATTTCCAACCTTATCGTAAACAGGATCTTCAAAAGGAACCCAGCTTTCTTGTACCAANTGACATTTCATGCCTATTTTTGCGGCTACCGCGGCAACTTGTCTGGTGTGGTTTGATTGCACCCCTCCNATTGAAACAAGAGTATCAGCTCCAGAAGCGATGGCATCGGGAACAATGTATTCAAGTTTTCTTATTTTATTTCCTCCGCATGCCAGTCCTGAGTTGCAGTCTTCCCTTTTTGCAAAAATATTTACTTTATTTCCCAAGTGAGCACTTAGATTGACTAATTTTTCGATTGGCGTTGGCCCAAAAGTCAGAGGGTATCGATCAAAGTTATTCAGCATCCCGTATTTTCTCCGTTGCGTATACTTTTTTGAATGTTAGCAGTTCAGTTGCAAAACCGCGAAGATTAAGTATATGTTATTCTGTAACCGACAAAAATAAAGTGATTTAATTAAAATTACACATGGCAGAAAATAACAAAAATAATAATCATTATAAAATTTCTGATAATGATGCTGGATTTGAAATTTCAGATGAATTTGAACGTTTTAATCAAATAAACGATATATTTTCTCGTGCTTTTTGGGATAATTCTGTTCGAAATGATCTCAGTGANGCTTTCTTTGAAAGTCATCGTGTTCAACCTAACGCCAAGAAAGCCTCAGGATTTCAACAAAAAGACTTTGCACTCAGGAATGCCGCTTGGGCTGTCTCTGACACTTTTTCAGATAGAAGTGCACATGTAGGCAACAGGGAAGGTTTTCAGTCCTGGATGGAAAATGATGCTTCGATTGCTAATGAAAAATTAGCTATTGACGATATTGGAAAATTTTCAAATGAACTCAAGCAAATTGCTAAGTTGTTTGGTGCGGATCTCATAGGTTTCGTTCCAATTGATGAACGATGGCATTATTCAAAAAAGGTAAATACGATTAAATTTGAACCTGTTAGCAACAAGTTACCTGGAAATTTTTCATCTGTGATAGTCATGGGGCATGCGATGGATAAGAGTTTAGTTGATACGTATCCCTCAGCATTGGCAAGCTCTGCCGCTGGTCTTGAATACTCANGAGAGGCAGCCATTGTAACCCAAATGACAACATATATCCGATCTTTAGGTTATGAGGCGCTAGGTTCGATGAATGATACTGCTTTGGCTATTCCATATGCTATACAGGCAGGCCTTGGCGAATACGGAAGAAATCAGATGGTAATAACGCCTCAATTTGGTCCTAGAGTAAGATTTTCAAAAATATTTACAAATCTTCCCCTNAAATANGATAAACCAANTCATCATAGGATAACTGAGTATTGCAGTAACTGCACAAAATGTGCTGATGCTTGTCCACCAAGAGCCCTTCCGAAAGGTCCTCCNTCATATGAGGTAATAAATAAATCAACCATCAAAGGAATTAAAAAATGGTCAGCCAACTGTGAAAAATGTTTTGATTACTGGACGAAATTAAAAACAGATTGTGCAATTTGTATGAGAGTTTGTCCGTTTAATCGAGATTTTAATACTTTCAGTGGTAAGGTCTTTTGGAAATTAGCGACAAGTTTTTTGCAACCTATCGCCCTTTGGTGGGAAAAAAAACAAGGATTATCCAAAAGGCTTAATCCCAATACCTGGTGGCAAATGCAACGATAATTGAGTTTCCAGTGATTATGTTAAAAAATTTTAGATTGCTTGTATTTTTTTTAATAGCCATTTCGANTAACGTTCTTNNTGCAAAAGAGAATACTGTTTATGAGTCCAGCGGCTATCNGGCAACAATTACCAGAGATAAATGGGGTGTACCTCACATNTNTGGGAAAAGAGATGAGGATGCAGCCTTTGGTCTGGCGTATGCNCACGCTGATGATGACATAAAAAATATTGCTGAGAATATGGTTTTGTATNGAGCTCAATCTGGTTTAGAGCAGGGTTTTGAGGGTGCGGCAGCAGATTATTTAATCAAAGCCTTGGATTTTGACAGTCTGATTAAGGAAAAGTATGAATCGGATCTGAGTTTAGAAGTCAGGAAGGTGATTGAGGGATATGCAGCAGGTTTAAACTATTGGAATGAGGTCAACGACAANAATAAATATAAATCAATTTTTCCAGTATCTTCCAAGGACATTGTGACTGGATTTGTTATTCAAAATCTATTATTTTCGGGCGTGGTTTCNGAGATACAAATATTACAAGAAGGCAGAACAAAATTTNATCAANAAAATCCATCNCAATCACATTTATTAAGACAATATCAAAATATCTTAGGATCTAATGCNATTGCCATTGGNNCAAATAAGACANACGATGGAAGCACCAGNTTAATCATCAATTCTCATCAACCACTGGAAGGTCCTGTTGCATGGTATGAGGCGCATATTCGAAGTGANGAGGGATGGAATATGATGGGCGGAACATTTCCTGGTGCCCCATTTATATTTGTTGGTTTTAATGAAAATCTTGGCTGGGGATTGACAGTCAATAAACCAGATTTGACTGATATTTATCAATTGGAGATAAATCCACAAAACAAAGATCAGTATTTACTTGATGGCCAATGGACAAATTTTAAAAAAAAGAAGGTTGCCTTGCCGATTAAATTATTTGGACCGATAAGGTGGACATTTAAGAGAGAAGTCAAAGAATCACTTCATGGACTGGTAATTGAAAATGATCAAGGTGTCTTTGCAGTCAGATTTACTGGCATGAATGAGATTAGACAAGTTGAACAATGGTATCGCATGAATAAATCAAGTAACAAAGACCAATGGCTCTCTGCTATGAATTTAAGGGCAATCGCTTCGTTTAATGCAATTTTTGCAGACAAGAATAAAAATATTCTTTTTTTGCATAATGGGGCAATACCAAAAAGAAAGAAGAATATAGACTGGTCAGGAAAAATTGATGGTACAGACAGTCAATTGATTTGGAGCGAAATAGAGCCATTTGATTCTTTACCGCTGATAATTAATCCAGAATCTGGTTGGCTGGTGAGCACCAATCAAGACCCTTTCAAAGTTACGAGTGTTGAAAGCAATTTAAAGAGAGATGATTATTCACATACGCTGGGTCTTCAAACGCGAATGACTAACAGGGCATATCGTGCACTAGAAATGTTGGGAGATAAGGAAAAGATTTCTAAGGATGATTTATTAAAAATAAAATTTGATAACCAATATTCAAAGCAGTCACGATCATATAAATACATAGAACCTATTTTTAATATGCAATTTGATAGCAAAATTTTAAAAGACGCTCAAAAGGTTTTATTAAATTGGGACTTACGTACAGATTTTAATAACAGGGGTGCTGCTCTGGGAGTGTGCATTTTAAGTCATGAGTGGTTAGCCGAGCAGGAAAGCCGAAAACCTCCAGAGATAATGCCAATTTTTCAGGAATGTGCCAATGAACTTAATAATAATTTTAATCGTCTTGATCCCAAGTGGTCAGAAGTAAATTTTTTAATTCGAGGAAAAAATAAAATCCCTGTACAGGGTGGACCAGATACAATGAGAGCAATTTATGGTGAAACTCAGAAAGATTCAACGTTAAAGGCTGTTGCTGGAGACGGTCTAATTGCCTATGTAGAATGGGATATTAATGGTGACCTTAGCACAGAGAGCATACATCAATATGGAAGTGCAACCCAAGATGAGGAATCTATGCATTATTCAGACCAAATGTATCTATTTTCCGAAGAAAGGTTAAAAATGACATTCTTCGAATTAGACCAACTCAAAATTAATACATCCTCGCAGAGTGAGATCCCATTAAATGTTCAATAAATACATACAATATACGCTCTTATTTGTAATTACTTCTATACTTGCCGGGTGTGCAACAAATAAAAACCTCGAAATTAGACCCCCAAATCAGAGTACGCACAGAAGTATTCCAGTTGGCGAATTAATAGGATATGTCCATGAAAATAGGGCTCATGCTTGGTTGGGGATTCCCTACGCCAAGCCTCCAATAGGAGATTTAAGGTGGAAAGCACCAAGACCAAAACCTTCATGGGAAGGAGTTTTAAATGCAACTGAATTTGGCGCTCCCTGCACACAAATTGGCTCAACATTTGGAGATCCAGAAGCAAAAGTTGGCTCTGTTCATGGCTCAGAGGACTGCCTTTATCTAAATATTTTTGCTCCACTTAATATTGGGGAAAATGAGAAGCTTCCAGTGATGTTATGGATACATGGAGGTTCCAATACCATTGGTACCGCAAAGTTATATGATCCAAGTGTATTGGCATCTACCCAAAGAGTGATTGTTGTCACTCTAAACTATCGCCTCGGAATATTTGGATGGTTTTATCATCCTAGTATTAAAAATCTATCAGAAAGCCCGGAGGATGGATCAGGCAATTACGGCACTCTTGATCAAATTCAATCTTTAAAATGGATTAGACAAAATATCTCTTACTTTGGGGGAGATAATGAAAACATAACTATTTTTGGAGAGTCAGCCGGTGGCCATAATGTTTATACATTGTTATTTTCGCCTTTGGCAGAGGGTCTTTTTCATAAAGCTATCTCACAAAGTGGCAGCACGAAAACACTGTCGATNGATCAGGCAGTAAGTANTGATGATTCAATCAAAAACAATTCTAATGGCACAAGCTCAAAAGAGATANTAAATCAATTAATTATTGCTGAGGGATTGGCTAGCGACAGAANCAGTGCAATTGAAATACAAAATACTATGCAAGATCATGAGGTAGTAAATTTTCTTCGTAATCAATCAAAAGAACAAATCATCAGTACATACTATAACAATCTTGATAATAAAGATTATATGCATAAGGTCATTAATGATGGTTATGTCGTTCCTACAGAGGGGATGAACTTTAACTCTGATAAATTAATTAATGTGCCTATCATAATGGGCACCAACAGAGATGAGATGAAATTATTTTTGGCATTTGATCCTGAATTCACATCACAACGCTTCTCATTAACCTTTATTAAAGATCAAGATTTTTATGATATTTCATCAGAATATGGGTCAGAGGGATGGAAAGTTGCAGCAGTCGATAAACCAGCTTCAGAATTAGCTTTAAATGGTAACGACAAAGTATTTGGATATCGATTCGACTGGGATGAAGAGCCAAAAGTATTTTTGATGGATTTTTCTAGGATATTGGGGGCGGCGCACGCAATTGAGATTCCATTTATAATGGGAGGCTTAGAGCTTGGCGGGCTTGAAGATTATATGTTTGATGAAGACAATATAGATGAAGCTAAAAAATTGTCATTAGCCATGATGTCCTATTGGTCAGAGTTTGCTTACAACGGTGATCCAGGTTCTGGAAGGAATGGAGAATTGAAAAAATGGGAACCATGGAGCAGCCTGGCCAATTCAAGTAAATTTTTAATTATCGACACCCCTAATGACGGAGGCTTAAGAATGGAAAAACAAGCATTGTCTTATAACAGTTTGGTAGAAAAGCTCTTGTTGGATGATCGCATTCCTAATGATTCAATCAGATGCATGATGTTAGATAAAGCAATAGATGCTGATTGGGAAATAGATAAATCCATATTAAAAAGTGGTTTATGTGATGGGATGAATTAAGTGAAAATCTAAGACCAATGAAAGTATATGATAAAAAAAATGTTGCTTCATCCTTGCAATATAAAATATTGATTGAAACCTTAAGAAAAGCATTCGGTTCAAAAATATCTGCTCCAGAGAGAGTTCAACATACCATTAAAAATAAAAACGGCAGTGATGCAACTTTACTTTTGATGCCTGCCTGGAAAATTGGCAAATACATAGGCATTAAGATAGTGTCAGTTTTTCCTGAAAACACCATCCAAAATAGGAGTGCCGTGCACGCTAATTATTTTTTAATGAATGCAAATGATGGGAGTCCAATCGCTGTAATGGATGGATCTGAACTTACTCTGAGAAGAACAGCTTGTGCATCAGCATTAGCTGCTGATTATTTAGTAAATAAAAATGCGAATACCTTGCTCATGATCGGAACAGGCAATCTTGCACCGCATTTAATCAAGGCACATTGTGTAGTCAGAGATTATTCAAAAATCTTAATTTGGGGAAGAAATAAAGAGAAAGCTGAAAAATTGGCTCACTCACTAGATATCAAGGGCAAAGAAATTTTGGTAATGAATGATTTAAAAGAGGCATTAAATGTTGCCGATGTAATTTCTTGTGCTACGCTAAGTGAAAGACCATTAATAATGGGTGATTGGATCAAATCTGGTCAACATTTTGATTTAGTGGGCGCGTTCACGCCTAATATGGCTGAGGTGGACAGTCAAGCAATCGCCATGTCAAAGGTCGTGGTTGATACATATGAGGGAGCGTTATCAGAATCTGGAGAACTCATTACTGCATTAAAAGAGGGTCATATAAAGGAAAAACATATACTTTCCGATTTGAGAGAGTTGGTTCTGGAAGAAAAAAATATCCGTAATCATTCAAATGATATTACATTATTCAAATCTGTAGGAACCGCACTCGAAGATTTGGCAGCAGCTGAATTAGTCATTGAAAAAAATTTATAGGAGAACAGAATGGAGTCAAAGCAAGCAAAATTAGAATGGTCTTCCAGATTTGTTTTTATCATGGCTTGTGTTGGAGGCGCTGTCGGTCTTGGTAACATTTGGATGTTTCCCTACAAAGCTGGCTCNANTGGNGGNGGTGCATTCGTATTAATNTATATTGCGGCAGTGATTATTCTTGCTTTACCCGTTTGCATTGCTGAGNTAATGATAGGAAGAAGAGGNGGCGGCGGACCGCCTAATGCGATTGCTNAAGTTGCACAAGAATCGGGTCAAACAAAAAACTGGCGATGGATGGGAGTAATTCTTGCAGGTGTTGGCGCAGTATTCGCATTATCATTTTACTCTGTAGTTGGAGCATGGACGGTTGCATTTGCAGTGAAGACTGCTTCGGGTCAAATGGCGAATATGCAACCTGAACAAATTAAAACAACATTTAATTTGCTAAATAACAATACCACTGAACTTTATTTTTGGTTTTGTATCTTTATTGGATTGACAGTGTATATTTCCTCAAGAGGNCTGCATAAAGGTCTTGAGCAGGCTGTAAGACTAATGATGCCAGCACTGTTTTTTATGCTTGTCATTATGGTGATATACGCAGCAATAAAAGGTGATTTTTCATCCGCTCTAAGATTTTTATTCAATCCAGACTTTAGTAAGCTCACGCCTCAAGTCATACTAACTGCTTTCGGGCAAGCTTTCTTTTCGGTGAGTGTTGGACTAACAAATCTGGTTGCTTANGGAGCCTATCTAAGAAAAGATGTAAATATCTCAAGAGATGCTTCAATTATTGTGGGGGCCGATAGCTTAGTTGCAATACTCGCTGGATTGGCTGTATTCCCAATAATATTTGCGAATAATATAGAACCCAGCTCAGGTCCTGGATTAGTCTTNCAGGCACTGCCTATAGCTTTTTCACAGACTGCCGGCGGGTTNATATTTGGAGCTCTATTTTTCGTCCTGCTATTTTTTGCCGCATTAACCTCATCAATAGCAATGATAGAAGCGCCTGTATCATGGCTTTGTGATGAAACTCGACTTTCTAGAAGAATGTCTGCAATAACAGTTGGTTTTGTTGGCTTTCTTCTTGGNTCTTTGGCAGCCCTATCATTTAATGTGCTTTCAGATATCAGGCCAATTGGCGGTATAGATATTTTAAGTGATAAANGTTTTTTTGATCTATTTGCCTTTATTGCGAGTGANGTAATTATGCCTCTTGGAGGTTTAATGATTGCGGTTTTCTCTGGATGGGTAGTTAAAAGAAGGTTCAGCNTAGAAGAACTCTTTGAAGGAAAAGAAAACAGTTTTTATAAAACTTGGCTATTCTTAGTTCGTTATGTTGTTCCAGTTTTGTTGATCTTGCTCTTCTATCAAATCATTAGTGCGTAAATCATCACTTATGAGTGAAAAAGAATTGCCATGGGAAAGAATGAGCATTGAAACTCTTGAAAGAGAGTATTCACCCAGTTCGTGTGTTACAAATTATGAAGAATTGGTACATAGCTATACTTCTGAATCGAACAAAATTTCTAAAATATTGAAATTTGAAAAAGATCTAATCTATGGTATTTCACGTGAGGAAAAATTGGATTTATGTCTTGCNGAGGCAGATGACAGTCCGCTAGTAATATTTATTCATGGAGGTTATTGGCAACTATTAAGTAAGGATGATTGTCTTTTTCCGGCAAAAGACTTTATTGATAATGGAATATCCTATTGCTCCATTGATTATACTCTTGCACCTCGAGCTCATATAAATGAGATGATTGAGCAGTGCATAAGAGCGGTGCAATGGTTATACCAATCAGCAAGTAATTATGGTTATGATGAAAAGAAACTTTTCTTAATAGGTAGCTCAGCAGGAGCGCATCTTGCAGCAATGACGATGTTAGCGGACTGGAAAAATTATGATTTACCCGCTGATATAATCAAAGGTTGTACNTTATTAAGCGGTGTTTACGATATTAGGCCAATCGTTAAGACNTANATCAATGAGCCACTTAATCTTGATATGCAAACTGCNAGTATGCTGAGCCCACTATTCAAGGTTAAACAACATGCNGCCGATCTGATCATCTCCTGGGGAGAGAATGAAACCGATGAATTTAAAAGGCAAAGTATNGAATTTGANAAAAAATGGAAAGCATGTGGAAATACAAGTAACTTAATNGAGNTAANGGGCAATAATCATTTTGATATTGTGTTTAATATGATGAAAAAAGATTGTGCCCTTAGAGAGCTTATCATTGAACAAATTATGAGGGTCTCATGAATTTTAAATATGTTATTCCAGAAATTGTAGACATAAATGAAGTTGACAGCTCACCGCATCCAAGGCCAATGGAAATTGGTTCTGAAGAGGAACGTCAACGCCAGGTTAAAGAAACAGACGGGCAGCCGATCACTGAATTCAAAGGTAATGCAAATCCCTATATTGACTATCAAAGTGTCGACCTGCTTCTAAGTCTGCAGCACCCAAGATCTAAGGGATACGATGAAATGTGCTTCATAGTGCAAGGTCAATGCAAAGAGATGCTATTTAAGTCTACCTATTATGAGCTTTATAATGCACGTTTGAGGATTATGGATGACGATCTTCCCAATGCCTCTTTAATTTTGAATCGATGCAAAGAGATTATTATATTAT
>PBVS01000007.1 GCA_002728725.1 Woeseiaceae bacterium | reverse complement strand
ATTGGATCTCCATTTATAATTACCAGATCTGCCTCTTTTCCAACATCGATTGAACCTAATATATCTTCAATGCCCAGTGACTTTGCGGCATTGATTGTTGCGGCCTTTATAATATTAATGGCGGGAATTCCAAAATACTGCATTGCGTATAGCTCTCTGTGATAAGCAAATCCTGGTAATAAGGTGGTATACACTGGCTCGTCAGTACCCACAATTATAAGATCTTGCCCTCCTTCTTCAAAGAAAGTAATTAATTCTAAAACTCGCTGATTAAATTCTGCTTCTTCAGATTCTGGAGGAGGATCACCTCTCTCTTTTAACAAGGATTGAGTGTATGGAGTAAAATATTTTGATTCATCAGTCCAAACCAGATCTGGAATTTGTGCTCTTAAATTTATCCCTCCATACATCTGAAGATTAGCATCATAATAAATTTTCCTTTTTATCATCAGGTCAATCATTTGATCCATTTCTTTGCTCTTTTCGCCGCCATTCCCAAGTGTAATCTGATGTTCAACGCGGTCTAATCCCATCAAAATGGCATCTCTAAGATCTACATCATACTCACCGTAATAATTCGCAAGATGTGCTGCAGTTGTCATGCCATTCTTATGTGCCTCTTCAATTAATATTTTTGCCTCACCAGGGGTTGCCTGTTTAATCTTGATGCTGATCACACCTTTTTGCGCCCATTTATTCACCTCATTTCTGATTTCTTGTTCAGAAATATCATTCGGCCATGCTACGCAGTCATCCTCTGCAGCCTTAACACTGTATTCGCATCTAAAACCCCCAAAATAGGGACCTGAATTGAATATTCTTGGACCTATCTTGTCTCCTTTATTAATTGAATCTCTATGTTTTATTACTCTCTCCGGATTATATTCACCTGCTGACCATGTGGATGTAACGCCGTTAGCTAGAAAAATCATACCGTTAAAATTCACCTCATCGACCCGGCCCTGATCAACCAAATCGAAATTATAATGGGCATGCATATCAATCATGCCTGGTAAAATCGTTTGTGAGTCCATCAAATTAATCTGTCTTAAATTATTTAAGGATTTTTGATCTTCATAATTCAAAGATACAATTAATCCATCTTGAATAAGAATTCCTCGATTTTTCTCTTTTTTCATTTGTGTTAGATCAATATACCAACCACCTTTAATGAGGATTGATTCGGATTCGAGATACTGAGATTTTGCGTTGTTAAATAAAAGAAACACCGCGGCACAGACAAAACAAAAACATTGAGAAAACATGTTATTCGATCGTGTTATTTGAAGGGGCATAAAATTACCTCGGAATTACTAAATGTTTTATTTACAATATCAAAAATTCCACTTTTTTTTCAGTCTTCTTAATGACCGAAAACTTAACAGAGAAAATTATAATGAAAATTATTATTAAGATTGCCTGTTTTCTATCCATTATCACAATTCCTGCAATTCAAATTCAGTCTCAGGAGAGCCTCTGGAAAATATACGACCAAAGAAATTCAGGAGAGAATGTAGTCGCTCTATTGAGCAATACCTCAGAAGCATCGATAAATAATTTAGAACATTCAGAAAAAGTATTCCCAGAGCTTAGTCTTTATTGCGAAGAAGGCAGTCCAAATATTTCGATAAAAATAAACTGGAAAAGATATATATCCTCATTCAATAAAACTGAAATTGGAATAAAAATTGATGGTAAAAACTATACATGGCTGAGTTTTAATCTAGATAAAACAGGACAAATTAGTTTCCAAAATCCCAGTACACACTCAAATGAACTGATAAATAAATTTAAGAAAATCACAAAATTGGCAGTCGAAATCGAACCTTATTCTGAGCCACCCATCAATGTATATTTCAACTTATCTGGGTTTGCTTCTCATCTTGAAAATCTCAAAAGTATTTGTAGTCAGTAGTTGAGCTTCTGGATTTATTCCTTCAATCCTAGTCTTTCATGCATTATTGAACTGGTCGTCGTATACTGCAGATGAACTTTCTTATCAGGCTCAATTCGCTGTTTGATAGCAAAAGCAGCCAGAGCAGCTTCATGAAAACCAGACAGGATTAGTTTCTTCTTTCCTGGGTAATAGTTTATGTCTCCAATTGCATATATCCCTTCTGTGGAAGTCTGAAACTTTTCAGTATCAACATTAATGGTTTTCCTGTTTATATCCAAACCCCATTCAGCAATAGGTCCAAGCTTTGGAGCTAGCCCATAAAATACTAGAAGATGATCAATTTTGATCGTGAACTCCTCTGATTCATTATTTCCGACAAGTATTGATATTAACTGGCTGTCTTTGCCGTTTATTGCATGCATTTTGGCATTTTCGATAATGTTTATTTTTCCCTGTTCAGATAACTTCTTTGCCCGCATGACTGAATCTGGAAAAGCTCTATATTCATTTCTTCGATGAATAAGCGTCAATTCGGCTGTTTTTTCAGACAAATCAAGGGCCCAATCTAAAGCAGAGTCACCTCCACCAAGAATAGCTACTTTCTTATTATTAAAAATTGAAGAATCTTTGATCCTATAATGAAGAGAACTACCTTCGTAGTCAGGTGCATTGCCAAATTTTAATTTTCTTGGTTGAAAAGAACCTACTCCACCTGCAATAACAACAGCACTCGACTGAAACTCTTTTCCTGACATTGTTTTTATGTAGAAAGTTCCGTCCTCTTTTTTTTCTAGCTCTGAAACTTCATCACTTAGTGTCATTCCATAATCAAATGGTTCTATTTGTTTTAATAAATTATCTATCAACTCTTCTCCAGTGCATACTGGAATAGCAGGGATATCATAGATTGGTTTGTCAGGATAGAGTTCCGAACACTGACCACCAGGTTGTCTTATCGAATCAATGATTTCTGCTTTGAGACCCAATAATCCCAATTCAAAAACTTGAAACAATCCGCAGGGGCCAGCTCCAATAATCACAACATCAGTTTTTTTCAATTTATTCAACTCCAAACAAGTTATGAAACTAATTGTCCGTATAATTCTTATTGCCTGCAAATTTTATTAGTAAAATGCAGATAAATGTCTATAGAATCACAAAAACATGGGGCAAAAAATTATCAATTCAATAGATCATTATACGCAATACAAGAATAGATGCGGATGGGACCTGCTTTTGCCCGAGTATCAGCCAAGAGAGACACTTTGTGATGACATATCTGCCGATGTTCTAATTATTGGTGCCGGTTATACAGGAATTGCTGCAGCGAAAAAATGGAGCGAAATATGCTCTGATGACCGAATAGCAATTATTGATGCGAGCGTTTCTGGTGAGAATAATTCAGGAAGAAACTCTGGATTCTTGCTAGAGGTTTCGTTGGCAAATGATGCTGATGCCGAACAAATTAACAGAATGAAGGAATGTAATTTACTCATCGCAAAATCCGCACAAAAAATTTTTAATGAAGTTAAAGATTCGGCAATTGATTGTCAAATACATCGAGCTGGAACATACAGAGCTGCTGCTAGTGAATTAGGAAAAAAATCACTCAGAGATTACGAAAACTTTCTTAAAAAATCTGGTTTAGAATATGACAGATTAAACAAGGATCAGTTACAACAGAAATTGGGTACCAATTATTACAATGAGGGCTTATACAATCCTCATTGTTATCTCGCTCAACCTGCAGCCTTAATTAGGGCGCTGATTGACAAACTCCCAAAAAGTATAGATCTCTATGAAAATACGCCGGCACTCTCGATAAAACAAGATAAAAAAAGTTGGCTAATCATTACACCGAAAGCATCAATACGGTCTAAAAAAATTGTTATTGCTAATAATGCATTTTGTGCAAAATTAGGTTTTGTCAGAAACTATATTTCACCGATATACACTTATGCTGCAATTACAGAGCCCCTTCAAGAAAATGAATTATTCACACTCGGCACTGAGACAAATTGGGGTATTTTACCGGCGCACAGACTGGGAAGCACTCTCAGGCTGACGATTGATGGCAGATTAATGATTAGATCGCTCTATGATTATGGGTACGAAAGAAATAATTTCGATGCATCTATGCATCTGAAACAAAGCTTAAAATTAAGATTTCCACAATTAACAAATATAAATTTTAAAAGTGTTTGGGGTGGAACAACCGGATTCACTTTCAATGGTGGTCCCATATGGGGAGAAATTGAAAATAATATTTATATATCTGCTGGTTGTAATGGAGGTGGAATTGTTAAAGGAACATTATTTGGTGAGTTACTGGCCATGTCAGCGAATCAAATAAAAGTGCCAGAGATCAAAAATTTGTTTGGATCGGCAAGCCGAATGCCGCCCGAACCATTCAGAAAAATTGGCTTTAAATTGATATCAATGATAGAAAGTAAGAGAGCAAAAAAAGAAATCTAATCTAACTAATTTTAATTTGGTTTTCTATCATGGATCCAGTGGAAAATTTTGGAGTTATATCACTCATACCCGCAAGTGTTGCTATCCTTCTTGCCTTTATCACCAGGAATACAATCTTTTCTTTGGCGATGGCCTGTTTAATCGGTGTGGTTGTCTCTGGTCAAGGTTTAATTGGATTTCCTAATTTACTTAAAAATGCGCTCGGGAATACTGACTTTTCATGGGTGCTTTTGCTCGAATTTTTTATTGGTATTTCAATTGCATTCTTCCAGAGAACAGGTGCAATCCGTAATTTTTCATTATTCATTGCTTCAAAAAAAATGACTCGAATACGTGTTCAATTGATCGCTTGGTTCATGGGTATGTTTGTGTACTTTAGCGACTATTTCAGTCCGCTATTTGTTGGCTCAACAATGAGGGATCTATCTGATAGGTTTAGAATATCTCGTGAAAAGCTAGCATACATATGTGATTCAACATCAGCACCGGTGAGTATACTTGTTCCTATAACCGGCTGGGCCGTTTTAGTAGCAACACTTATGATTGGGATGGGGCCAGTTCAAGATGCCGGTGAGGCAATGATGCTCTTCATATATTCCATCCCTTACAATATTTATTCAATACTAGCGGTGATTATGGTTGGATTAATTGCTACAAAAGTAATACCTGACTTTGGCCCAATGAGAGAAGCTGAGCAGAGGGCAATCAATGAAAATAAATTATTGAGAGATGGGGCAAATCCACTTATGGGAGTTGAGCTAACCAACATCGAGCCTTATGAGGGTATTCAAACCAGCTTGTTCTGGAATTTTGTTTTTCCTGTCCTGATCGTAATCTGTTTTGCCGTGGGCTCATTCATGATTACTTCATCGGCAAAACCAATGGAAGCTTTTCTGCTATCGTCTTCAGTCGCTGGGATAATAATGAGAATTCAGGGTGTGCCTCTAAATGAAATAATCAATACTGCCATGATGGGTATTAAAGGAATTATGCCGGCTATAATTATTTTAGCTCTCGCATACTCATTGAATGATCTTTCTGCAATGCTCAATACTGCAGGTTTTATCATTGACAATACAGAATCATGGCTGACGCCAAAACTGCTGCCTATGCTGGCATTCTTAATTACAGCCATTGTCGCTTTTTCAACAGGAACCTCATGGGGTACTTACGCAATAATGATACCGATTGCCGTTCCATTAGCATTTAATTTTTCAGGAAATGAAATAACGCACATAGTATATGCAACAGTAGCTGCTATTGCAGGTGGGGGTGTATTCGGTGATCATTGTTCGCCTTTATCTGACACCTCGATTCTTGCATCAACTGGTGCAGCATCGGATCATATTGATCACATAAAAACACAAATGCCCTATGCTTTAACTGTTGGTCTAATAAGTGTTCTAATCTATCTTCTAATTGGAAATACCTTCTAGAGAAACAAGAGAAATCAGATAAATTAAAAAAAGCTCAGTCATTATATCACCAGGAGCTCCAGTATCATCTTGAAGCTCTTTTTCTCTCTACCTCAGTGAGTAGTTTTTTTCTGATTCGAATATTGCTGGGTGTCACTTCAACCAATTCATCATCATTTATAAATTCCAATGCTTGTTCTAATGAAAAGTTGATTGGTGGTGTAAGCACGATATTTTCATCGTTTCCTGATGCTCTCATATTATCTAACTTCTTAGCCTTTGTGGGGTTAACATTTAAATCGTTGGTTCTACTGTTGATACCAATAATCATTCCTTCATAAACTTCATCCGCATGTTTCGCCATTAATTTTCCACGCTCCTGAAGATTGTATAATGCATAGGCCAGGGCTTTTCCAGTTACCATCGAAACTAAAACGCCATTATTTCGTTGTCCGAGTGTAGATTCAACGCGTACATCATATCTATCAAATACATGATACATAAGCCCTGTTCCTGAGGTGGCAGATAAATACTCTGTCCTAAAACCAATCAGACCACGAGTGGGTATATTGTAATCCAGTCTTACCCTCCCTTTACCATCAGGGATCATTTCGATTAGTTTTCCTTTGCGTTCTGCTAACCTAGTCATGATTGTTCCCTGATGCTCCTCCTCAAAATCGACAGTGAGGTGCTCCCAAGGCTCATGTATCTGACCATTAATTTCACGGTAAATGACTTCAGGTCTCGATACTGCTAATTCAAAACCCTCTCTACGCATATTTTCAATTAAGATGGAAAGATGAAGTTCGCCTCTTCCAGACACTCTAAATTTATCTGGATCATTCGTATCCTCAACCCTAAGTGCGACATTGTGAGTTAGCTCTGTATCCAAACGTTCACGAATTTGTCGACTTGTAAGATATTTTCCATCTTTCCCTGAAAAAGGAGATTTATTGACCTGGAAAGTCATACTTATAGTTGGCTCATCAACCGTGAGGGGAGGAAGTGACTCTATGCAATCTCTATCACACAATGTGTCTGATATTGATAGATCATCAATCCCAGAAATTGTAATGATATCGCCAGCATGCGCAGATTCAATCTTTACTCTTTTGAGGCCATCGAAACCAAATAAATCCATGATCCTAGCATTTTTGCTGTTATTGGTTTCAGAGGCTACAGAAATCAGTGTATTCGATTTTACCCCTCCTCTTTGAATCCTTCCTGTTCCCAAAACACCAATATATGGATCATATCCTAAGCTAGAAATTTGCATCTGAAATGGACCATCAAGATCAACAACTGGAGATGGTGATTGAGATATTATTGTTGATAACAACGGAGACATATCATCATTTTTATCTTGAGGATCAAGGCTGGAATAACCCGATAAAGCAGATGCATAGACAACAGCAAAATCAAGTTGATCATCAGTAGCACCAAGTTTGTCAAAAAGATCAAACGTTTGGTTAAGAACCCAATCTGGTCTTGCACCATCCCGATCAATTTTATTAATTATTACAATCGGTTTTAGTCCTCTAGCGAATGCTTTTTGCGTTACAAATCGTGTTTGGGGCATTGGCCCATCTACCGCATCAACAAGCAGGAGAACGCTGTCTACCATGGAAAGAATTCTTTCTACCTCACCACCAAAATCAGCATGGCCTGGGGTATCCACTATATTGATTTGATAATCGTTCCAAGTAATGGATGTATTTTTTGATAATATTGTGATGCCCCTTTCTCGCTCCAGGTCATTTGAATCCATCACTCTTTCTGTTGAATTATCACGAGGATCAAACGTTCCAGAGTATCTCAATAATTGATCTACAAGAGTAGTTTTCCCATGATCAACATGAGCAATAATTGCAATATTGCGAATATTCTGAATTTGTGGCATTGAACGGTCTCGCTTAAATCATTTTGAGATGATGCAAGTTACTACTAAAAGCATTTCAAAATCAAATAAAAAGATCAGGATTTTCTTCGGGACTATGGTCACTCATTAGAGAAACTATAACTAAGGTTGGTAACCCAATTATCCAGCCGAGATATGAGGCTGCAAAACCAAACGGCTCTCCGATGATTGAATAAATTACTGCCGATGAACCGCCCAGAAGCATACTCCAAAATGCACCTTTTGCTGTAGTTTTTTTCCAAAACAACAAACCAAGCATTGGAAAAAAGATTCCTGCTGAGCCGAATGTATATGCATATAAGATTAGATCCAGAACATTTGGAATTAGATATGCCGTCACAATCGCAAGAATGCCCAGTATGAGAGTCGCATATCGAGCGACTCTTACGAGGTGTAGCTCTGAAGAATTTGGCTTTATATATCTTTTGTAAATATCATTAGTGAATATGGCAACTGGACCCATTAAGCATGAATCCGCCGAGGACATCACAGCAGCAATGTAGGCGGCAATAACCAATCCTGCGATACCGGCAGGCAACAATTGCATGATGATCATCGGNGTAGCTAATTCTGGATCAGTCAGATCTGGAATNAAGTATCTTGCAAAAAGACCTATCATCGTACTTCCGATGGCAAATAAAGGCCATTCAATGGGNATNCCTGTAAGAAAAAAGCCTCTCTGCGCAGTTTTGACATCTCTGGCAGCGATAATTCTCTGCATTGCAGCTATAGAGATAAACCAGACGGGGAAAATTGCGAAAAACCAGCCAAGCATTTGACGCCACCCAACCGCACTCCANTCCAANAGGTGTTTTGTTGAATCTGAAGAGCTAAATTGCTNTGCCATCGCACTCCAACCCCCTACCTCGATTANGCCTATTGGAACTGCTATAAAAACNATACCAATCATTAANACCAACATTTGAAATACATCTGTGTATATGACNGCNTTAAGGCCTCCCATTGTTGTATACGCAAGAATCACTGCTCCGGACACCAAAACAGCTACTGTTAAATTCATATTCAGAGTAACTTGAAGCAATTTACCTCCAGCAATTATTTGACCACCCACAAATGTGAACCATGAGAGTCCAATCACGACGGCTGCGAGTGTTCCTGTTTTTCGATCAAATCTCGCTGCAAATAAATCCCCTGTAGTTAAACCTTTGACCTTGTCTGACCAACGTTTTACTTTNGGNACCATTAAGAATGACACCATCACGATACTGAGACCNGATACTGCGATCATCCATGAACCGGAGACCCCAAGAGTAAAGCCGAGCCCTCCCATTGCAATGCTAAAGCCACCTCCNATATCTGTTGCTGCCGCACTGCTGGTAGTTTGCAAGAGATTCATGTTTCTATCNGCCGCTAAAAATGAATCGTACTTGTTTTTTTCGTTTCTTGATCTAACTACAGAAACCCCTATCCATATAAGCACAAGGAAGTATGCGAGCATTGCTATGTAATCGAGGAATTGGAGAGAATTCANTTTACCGTTACACCTAATTTCTCTTTGGTTTCCAAGCTCGCATCAATCTCTTTAGGNGCNCTCTCAAAAAACATTGAAGGACAGGGTGATAGTGATAACCACTTCTCCATTTCACTTGGAAATGCCACTCCTGGAAAATCAGAATTCAAACCCAATAAATCTAAAATAATTTGAAAATGAAGATGGGGAGGCCAATTGCCATTCTCTGGTGGCGCACCCACCTCAGCAATGGGTTGGCCAGCAATAATTTCATCTCCCTCATGAATATTTATCAGACTTTTTGAATCTAGATGCCCGTATAATGTAAAAAAGACTCCTTCTTCATCGTCATCATGCTCCAATATTAATAAAGGGCCATAATCCAATTCTTGCTTATTATTCGTTTTTGTATGAATTCGTCCATCCAGTGGNCTGTATATTTTGGTTCCATCATCACAAAATANGTCGAGGCCAAGATGAATAGAGCGTTTCTCACTGATAGTGTCTGCATTAGAGTTAAATAAATCATTTGCATAGATGCCTCTATTTTCTGCCCATCTCCCATAAGCAAATCCTGTCTCTGCATCAATTAATGCACGATTTATGAGATCGCTGAAGTGATCGACAGGNAGACCTGAGAGTGGCACACCAAATAACTCAGCTCCTCTACTGAGNTCTAATGTNATTGTATTCTTATCGACTTTAATGATGTCATTAGCCNANAATGCATGTGAATTTAAGAAAGTCAGAGCTGATTTGTATTTNAATTTAAATGCGTCGAGATCAAACTTTTCATCTTTCAAGGAAAAAGATGCAGTATTTTTTTTGTCTTTCATNATTTATNTAATATTTTCCGGTCTCAACACTCTTCCCCAGAGCTGTTGACTTTGATTTTGATCTTGCCAAGCTTTTTTACCATTAACTAAAACAATATCAAATCCCTCAGCCAGAACAAATGGGTTTGGATANGTAGCAAGTGCACGAACNTTATTTGGTTCNAAAATATTTATATCGGCCTTCATACCCACCTCAAGTGTCCCTCGATCATGAATACCAAGAACATTTGCTGAAAAAGAAGTCATTTTCCTAACTGCTTCTTCTAACTTCAGCAGTTTTTCTTGAACCACATATTTTTCAATTATTTTTGCAAATGTGCCATGTCCTCTGGGATGAAAGCCACTTATACTTCCATCCGAACACACACCCACATATGGATCAGTTAATAAGCGATCTTGAAGTTCATCATTCATAACAAAGTATGCCCCTGAGGCTCCATTAGGTCCAATTTCATCAATGAGTAGATCCTCAAAATTGATCTCTTTTTCATGGGCGATGCTTGCTAAAGTTCTACCAGTATANGGTGGCGTTCCTAGCAGTGTAGCTTCAGGGCCATTTCTTCTATTAACACGATTTCTAAGATAATTTGCTAATTCATCTCTTCTATTCATNTTTGCTTCTTGAAACTGTTCTGGNGTTTTAGACCAGATTGGAAAAACAATGCCTATCCCTGTATAACTTGCGGTGTAAGGATAAACTTCTGCTGTTACATCAATTCCATTTCTTCTGGCACTATCCAATATAGATAATATTTCATCGGCACGTTTTTCTCCTTTTCCATACACAGCCTTGAGATGAGAAATATGTATTTTAGCGTACTCCCCTTGCTCCAATAATTCGGAAATTGAGCTTTCAAGTTCATCATCATCCTCGTTTCGCATATGACTCATGATTAGTCGGTTATTTTTTCCAACAACCTTAGCAATCTCTTTTAGCTCTGCTGATTTGGCATTTAACCCTGGACTGTATTCTAATCCTGTACTCAGTCCAAAGGTATATTTAAGAGTTTCATCCAACATGGATAACATNCCNTTGATTTTTTCTGGATCAGGATCCTTGTCCGTTTTAATACCTGAGAGATTCCTAAGAGTTCCATGGCCCACAAACATAGCAAGGTTTGGGCCTATACCCCGCTCTTCAACCCTATTCATCCATGAAGATAATGGATGAGTTTCAGGACTCGCCCCATCTTGACCAAGGGTAATAGTNGTNACCCCCATTGCCAAGAAATTTGGCATTGATGGATATTTCAAAGGATCGCCATGTGAGTGCAGATCGATAAATCCAGGGGTTACAACTCTTCCATCGGCATGAATTATGTTTTTTATTCTGTTTTTTTTATCAATTTCTGTAAATCTTGTATCACCGATAAAAACGATTTCATCTTCAACAATCACAAGATCTGAAAAGAAAGCATCATTGCCAGTGCCATCGACAATCTTTCCATTTTTTATTAGATAATCAATCTCGGTGTAGTCGGGAAGAAAAACCTCTTGATTATCTGAACATGCAACCAGAATAGATAATAGTATTATTTTAAAAAAAAGCCTGATGGACATTTTTAATATAATTAGAAAGACAGCATTTCATTTGCTGCCCGAATTCCTTCGGTTATAGCAGCATTGGTATCTGCTGAAGCAGCTGCATCAGAGTTTGCAATTGAGATCCTTCCGTATTGCCTGCTTCCTATTATCCATGGTTTACTTTCATCGTTCGGCCATTCTGGCTCCCAAATAAGATCATTTGAATAGGAATAACCATGGGGCCATCGATTCACTGTAATTGCTGATATGTCTCTATCTGCATCAAATCCTGCTTGCTTCAAAGCCTGATCTAAGTGATTTTTAACGTGATCTTCAAAAACAGAAAAAGGCGTTGATAAAAGCACTCTCCTACCTTCTTTCCATTGATCAGGTCCCTGAATATCTGGAGAATGATGGGAATGACACATGTGAAGCACCATGGAGTCATTCGGTGATTTGTTGAATTGATAATCGCCTATAGATACCGGATATGCCAATTCAACCTGCTTAAAAAACCCATTTGTGTAATAAACAAAATCCAACCCTAATTCAGCAAAATATTTCCAGCTAGGTATCATTACCTTGGTGTATGTCAGTGGGATCTTGACGTTATATTTCAACCCTTCTTTTTGTTTGCTTGGTAATTCTGGGCAAATGTATGGAATAGCGCTGTTATAGCAGGCAAGAATACATTTATCTGCTCTTATTGTATGTGCATTATTGTGCCTCACATAAGTCACATCAACTGCAGTGGAGTCGCGGTTATGAGCTACATCAACTACAGTGGAGTTGAGTCTTATTTTGGTTAAATTATCATTATCCAACAAAGANTAATCAACCTTAGCAAGAACCACATCTTCCATGGTTGAGCCAGGAACAGCTTCNGGTATTAATTTTCTCACTAACAGNCTTGCAACGGAGGCATTGCCATCTGGAAAATGAAAAATATAAGGCTCGTCCCCTCTATANCCNCTTCTCTTTAANGTATGATCTAAGCCGGGCATTCCACCGTCATAATTTTGAATCAGAGTGCATGGGACTTCGTCTATACCAACACACCAGAAACTCATGCCCCAACGTCTGAATATTTCGAGGATTTGTTGATCAACTTTTACATAGTCTTTTAAAAAATCGTAATAACTAATATTTTTTAACAATTGATACTTTTCTTCATCAGATAACACCGGCAGATAATCTTTTTTTTCCGTCCAAACTCTGACCAAATCATCCTTTGCTTTGTCCGTCATTGGGGTTTTGTCGGCATACTCTCTCCATGGAATCTTATTGTAGCCAACCACTAATCTTTCTTCAGAAAAAGATTGATTATCAAAGAGAATGCCCTTCGATAAACCCAATGAGGAGTATAAGGACTGATCATATGCTTCGTAAAATTTATTAACATCAATGCCAATTTCTTTTATTAATTCCTTTGCCTCGTTGCTGTATGACGAAGGGGTATCGATGGCTTCAGTTCCTCCATAACCTATTCGATTATCTCCATTCACATTAAATTCATTCCTTTTGGCATGTCCACCAAAATCATCATGATTATCTAATATTAGAATTTTTGAATCCGGATGTTCTTTCTTAAAATGATATGCTGCGGACAATCCACTGATACCAGCACCTACAACAACTAAGTCGTATTTTTCCTCGTACCCAGTCTTTGGCCAAGATTTCCCTGTCACCTTTGTGTGCATGACCTCCCAGGAACCATCATGACTTCCTCTTAGCCCAGTCATCGCTGGCGGATAATAATTCTCCGGCAAGGAAAAAGAACTGTTATTTGCACCTAGGATATTCTGCATAGGTGAAATCATAGAAGCACCAATTGCGATTTGTGTTCCATTTAAAAAATCTCTTCTTGTGATTTTATTTTTCAAATAAAGATCCTCGTTTGGAATTTTAAGCTTTTGATATTAGCAAGATTTATCCATGAATGTATTTCCAAGGATTTGTTTCAGAATCTTTTTCAATTTCGACCTCAATAATTGCTGGCTTGTCTTCTTCAATTGCATTTTTAAGGGCAGGTTTAAAATCTTTTGGAGTTGATACGCGATACCCTTTAACACCAAAAGAATCTGCAATCTTAAGGAAATCTGGATTTGTAAGATCGGCACCAATAATATTTGATTGGAATCTATCTTTTTGGTCTCTTCTGACGTTCCCAAAAGAATTATTATTAAACAATACTGTGATAACAGATAGGTTGTGTTGAACAGCTGTTGATAGTTCTGGCATTGCGAACATAAAACCACCATCGCCAATGATAGAAACCACAGCTTTATCAGGCATAGAAGCTTTTACCCCGAGTGCAGTTGGAAAACCGAAACCCAAAGTACCCTGATAACCGGAAGATACATAAGTTCTTGGCTCATAAACAGGAAACCCATAATAAGATGTAAATCCTGCCTGACAAAGCTCTTCAACAAAATACCCATCTCTTGGCAAAATATCTCTAATGATATCTAGGTATGACATCTGAGGTTGAATTTTTTCAATGGCTTTTCTCATTTTAGCTTTCATTGATGCAATACGATCGAGATTTCCTTTTTGAAAACCAATTTTATTCACTCGGTTGATTAATGCTGTCACTCCATCAATAGAGTCTGCAACAATTCCGACGTCAGGCTTGAGTCTGACCATTTCTTCTGGATCAATATCAATTCTGATGAGTTTAGGCGCATTGGGTGTGACAGAACCTCTCCATCCTGGGGGAGAACGATCGTAGTACTTCATCATCGACAACCATCGCATGTATTGCATTTCCAGCCTCGATCCAATACCAATGAGAAGATCGGTATCTTCCCANAACTTTCTTGCTACGGCAGAAGAAACTCCTACATCACTGTCTTCGCTCACAACCCCTTTTCCACTCCTAAGTGCTGTAGATGAAGCCCCAAGCAATGAAGCCAATTCCCTCACTTCCTTACTTGCATGNTGAGCTCCTGCNCCAGACATGATCATGATATTTTTTGAATTGGATANTAATTTTGCTGCTTCATTTACTGCGTCATCATCNAAATCTGGTTTATCAACAGAACTGTTCCCATTTGTCACTTCAACGTNCCACTGTTGTCCCATGGTATCCCAGCACATTTCCAGTGATACTGGTCCAGGCCGGCCACTTAACATAGTGCGGAAAGCCTTATTCATGTATGAGTANGTTTTGGATGGATCGGCAATATGCTCTGCATGCTTGATCAATGTCTCTAGTGTGCCAGTTTGGCTNGACAACTCATGCAGATGCCCTCTTCCTTTACCNAGAAATTCAGCAGGAACCTGTCCTGTCATGCATAAAAGAGGAACATTCCCACCAGCTGCAGTACACAATGCAGCGGTCGTATTCAATACGCCAGGACCAGGAACTACCGAAAAAGCCCCAGGTTTACCTGTTGCTTTAGAATATCCATAAGCCATATATGCCGCCCCTTGCTCATGGCGAGATATGATTGTTTTTATTTCAGGCAAGTTATATAACGCATCAAAGATTGGATATGTTTGTGCCCCAGGAAGACCAAAAACTGTATCTATGCCATTAGCCTTGGCTGCCATAACCATAGCTTTTCCACCAGTCATTTTTTTGATATTGCTCATACAAAAATCCTCGTATAAACGAAAGCCACTGCAAACATTGTCATAATGACGATGCATGCCCAATTCCATATAACTAAAGAGTTCTTCGGTCTGTATTTTGCTGGAATTTTAGCAGAGGTTATAGCTTTGTAATTATAATATCCAATCGTTGGCGCAGCAATTAATCCGACACTTGTAGCGAAGTAGAGAAACGCCTTAAAACTGCTCAAAAAGAAAAGCAATATAACTATTATTCCTGTAACTTGGATAGCGGAGAAGAGTTTATATCTGTCTGGTAAGTCATTGGATCGTTTCATCATGACTCCAGATAGTCTGTCTGTTAGTCTCGGCATTACATCCATCAAAGCAATCAAGGTTGACCACATAACAGCAAGTCCAGCGGAAGCAATAATTGGATAGGACCAGTCGCCTATTGTTTCGGTGAAAACACGGAATAACTCAGATGCAAATTCGGGCGGTGTTTCTGGAACTGTTCTTCCAGTTTCAAAAAGCACGGCTGTCCCCATCACAACAAAACAAATAGCTAAAAATAGTGTCAAAAAATAACCAATCTTAAAATCTCTCAAAGCAATATCGTCTTTAAATTCATCTTTATTTATCTTTCTTTTTTCACAGACCCATTTTGAAAACAATACCGCTCCGTTTGTTGGCATAGGCATCCAACCAGCCACTGCAATAACAAAAAGTGACAACTCCATATTCATGTCAATTTCTGCAAGTATGCCTCTATCGTTACTTCCTAAAATGGGTATTGCGAAAATGACTGCAGCCAATGTAAGCAAGGAGAAAATTAAGACAAGGAATCTCACGATATTTTCTGCTTTTGCATATTGACCGTTCATAAGGATGACAGCAGAAAATAGAGTTATCACGATTGCTACTTGTGGTGCAGTATAGGACACGTCAAAAATATTTATAAATAATCCGGCGGTAACGAGTGCAACAGCGCTCGTTGCGATAAACGTATCAACAACAAAGCCAGCCATTAACCAACCCAATGCCAATTTACTTATATCACCATAAGCTCTGACTAAGCTCTCACCAGTTGCATTAGCGTAGTCAACAGCGAAACGAAATGCAGGATATTTGATTAGTGTAATTGCGATTATCAGCCATAACAGTGATAACCCATAATCTGCTCCTGCTTGAGTAGAATAAACCAGGTGAGAGACGCCTACGCCAACAGCGGCAAGCATCATTCCCGGGCCAATCCGAGATAATATATTGCTCACTTGAGTTATGCCTTTGCTACATTTACGATCTGGATATTGGTGTATTCATGCAAACCCTCTTCTGCGAATTCAACTCCAATTCCAGAGCATTTAACACCGCCAAATGGGACATTTGGAGCAATTCCTCCATGACCGTTAACCCAGGCTGTTCCACACTCAAGCTTGCTTGCTACTTCAGCAGCACGCTCTAGATCTGAAGACCATACTGACCCTCCCAGCCCAGTCTCTAGTGAATTAGCACTTTTTATTGCATCATCAAGATCTGAGTATTTTATGATTGGTAAAAGTGGGCCGAATTGCTCTTCATCGACAATGCGCATACCATCTTTAACATCAGCAACAAGAGTGTAAGGCATAAAGTAACCAGGAGCATCTGGAATATCGCCACCACAGAGAACTCTGCCACCCTGCTTTTTAGCGTCTTCGAAGAGATCAACAACTTTATCGTATTGCATTTTATTTTGGATTGGACCTTGCAAATTATTCTCATCAAGCCCATCACCCATAGGTATGCCTGTGGCTGCTTCAGCTAATTTTTCGCATAACTCATCATGGACTGATTCATGGACATATAATCGTTTAAGTGCAGCACAGGTTTGCCCATTATTCAAAAAAGCACCTTGAATAATGTCTTGTGCAACCGCTGATGGATCAATATCATCAAGAACGATCCCTGCATCATTCCCTCCCAACTCAAGTGTTAGCCTTTTTAGTGTTGCTGAGGAGCTGTTCATCACTTTTTTTCCTGTCGGTATAGATCCAGTGAAGATGATTTTTTGAATATTCTCATGCTCAGTCATCCACTGACCCAGTTCATTCTCACCGGCAACACAGTTGAGAACGCCAGGAGGAAGAACTGAGCTGATTATTTCCGCTAACCTGAGGGAACTGAGTGGTGTATAAGGTGATGGCTTCATGACTACTGTGTTACCCGCTCTAATTGCTGGAACAACGTGCCATACTGCTATCATCAGAGGCCAATTCCACGGAAGAATTGAACCCACAACTCCAATTGGTTTTCTTGTTTGTACAATTTTTGCATTTTCATCATCAACTATTACTTTCTCAGGAAGCTTTAGTGTGCTGGTATACCCCGCCCAACCCGCAGCGCCTCCGAGCTCGAAACGAGAACCCGCTCCTTCTAAGGGTTTACCTTGTTCCTGAGTTAGGAGTTTTGCCAATTCTTCTGAATGAGTGGCAATTGCATCGGAAATTTTTCCACAAACCGCGGCTCTCTCTTTATCAGAAACTTTTGACCAACTCTCAAATGCCCTCGAAGCAGCTTCAACTGCTTGATCCAAATGCTCCCTTGTTGCAATTGGACATTCCGCTAAAACCTCTTCATTTGCAGGATTCAGAACAGAAAATGTATTTTCTGTGTGTATTTTCTGACCGTTTATTATCATCCCATAATCAGACATTACAGACCTCCTAGTTTTGTATGTGCTAGTCGCCTCTTGTCGAGAAAATTTGTAAAATTTCGACTCAGTTTACTAACAATTTTTAATAAATAATGACAATTTTCCTGTCAATAACTTAAAGTATAGTTAAACAATACTTCATAAAGGCAATTAATTCCATGTTAGTCCAAAAAAGAAGGCATCTATCAAAAATTTATCTGAGTATCTTATTCTGTGTGCTTATCTGTTCTGTTGCACTCTCTGACGAACGTCCAAACGTAATATTAATTGTTGCAGATGATCTTGGATACTCCGATCTTGGTGTATACGGAAGTGAGATTAAAACTCCTAACCTTGATAAATTATCAAAAAGTGGCATTCAGCTTACGAATTACTATACTGCTCCGACTTGTGGACCAACTCGTGCAATGTTGCTCACCGGTGTGGACAATCACATGTCAGGTTTAGGAACAAATTCAGCTGCGTTGAGGAGGCTACCAGAATTAAGAGGCAGACCTGGATATGAAGGATTTTTGAATGACTCTGTGATCCCTTTTCCGAAGATACTAAATCAAGCTGGCTACGATACTTTCATGACCGGTAAATGGCACCTTGGTAAGAAAGAAGGAAANCTTCCAACAGATCAGGGTTTCGATAAATATTTTGGAATACTTGATGGTGGAGGAAGCCATTTTTCGGATGCCTCAGGAACTTTCTCTGGAACGCCGGTTGCAGAGTATTATGAGGATGGAAAAAAATTAAATAAGTTATCGGAAGATTTTTATTCTTCAAAAGATTACACAATAAAAATGCTCGATTACATAAATAAGAACGATAATAGCAAAAATCCATTCTTTGCTTACCTCGCTTATACTGCTCCTCACTGGCCACTGCATGTTCCTGATGAATGGATAGATAAATANAAAGGTATTTATGATGAGGGTTGGGATGAAATAAGNGAATCACGGTTCAATAGACAGAAATCATTAGGTATTCTGCCTGAGGATTCTGAACTACCACCTATGAATAGGGTGGTAAAAAAATGGAGTGAAATTTCAACCCATCANAAAAAAATTGAATTAAAGAGAATAGAGCTTCATGCGGCAATGATTGAGCTGATGGATCATTATATTGGAAGAATTATTGATTATGTCCAAAATGAAATTGAGCGAGAAACAATTATTATATTTGTATCTGACAATGGTGCCGAGGGCAATGCAATTGATAAAATGGGTGATAATGAATTTTGGATTCCAGCCACTTTTGATAACCGACTTACTAATATGGGTAAGGAAGGTTCTTATGTCTGGCTTGGAGCCGGATGGGCTCAGGCGACAGTATCACCGTATAAAATTTATAAGTCTTATACCTCTCAGGGTGGAATCAAATCACCTGCAATCTTATATAGCTCAAAAAGCAGATTTAAACCACAGGTAAAAAATTCCGTGATGACAGTGATGGATATAGCGCCTACNATCCTAGAAATTACCAACACGAATTTCCCGGCTAACAATAAAGCTCTTATTCCCTTTACAGGACGCTCCGCACTTGATTTTTTGACCGATAAGGTAACGAACATTCATGGCGATAATCCCATAGGCTGGGAGCTTTATGGAAATCGTGCACTAATAAAGGGTCAACATAAGGCAGTTCTTACCTGGCCTCCAGAAGGATCAGGTAAATGGGAACTCTATGACATAGAGAAAGATCCAGCTGAGTTTAATGATCTTTCTTCTGTTATGCCTGATGTCATTGAGCGATTAAAAAAGGATTGGGATAATTATGCGTCTAGTANTGGTGTTGNTGTCTTTGAAAAAGACATAGGATATGGAAGGTACCCCTAAATTAACTACTGAAATGATCGGCCAAGTTCTTTAATTTCAGAGTAAAATCCNGCCACCTCGAGAGTAATNCTAATAGGATGCTCTTCGATGTTTAACCAATACCATCCATGATTTCCTGTGAATGATGCGACCATTGAACCGCTGCTATTGGATGTTTCACTCTCTCGATAACGGATAAAATAATCATCAGGATAGGAGTCCTTATTTTCAGTCGGGTCAGCATGAAAATCTGTATACACAATTCCTTTTTCTACTGACCATGAGTATAAGATCATATCGCCTCTTTGCATTAATGCTTTGTATTCAACCTGCTCTCCACTCTCAAGCTGAACGACAATAGTGTCGGATGAGAATATTTTATTCTGGGTCTTAGAATATGGTTCACCCAATACATCTGGATACCATGAGTCGTAGTCTTCTGGGATACCAGGATACTCGCCTCTGATTATATTTACTGAATCTTCATCATTGTTTGTCTCAGGGCTTTCCGAAAGTCTAAGCAAACCAACCTTCTCTCCAATTCCTGTAGGATCGTAACCATATTCAGCAGGTAGAATGAACAAAAACGTGATAGCTATGGCGCTAAAAAAAATCCCAAACACTTTTGATCTCATTGACATCACTAATTGCCCTCACTCATTGACATTTCATATTAATTTGAAATCGACATCCCTATCAAGATATTTCGCTCTAACCGATCGAAGAAGACAGCATGTTGCGATACATCAGAATCAGACATGAAGAAAATAAGCGCCTATTTGATTGAAACAAAGTAGAAAACCAAGAAACATAAGGACAAAATTTGATGTTCGAGCATTTTCATAGAAACCGCCAATTTTTCGCCATGAATTAATTACAAAATAAGCAATTGTTAAAGCAATTATTTGTCCAATTTCTACCCCAATATTAAATGAAATAATGTTTGCTATTACCCCATTATCTGAAATTATAAAATCTTGAAGCTTTGAAGCTAACCCTAGACCATGTATCAATCCAAAACAAAATACCGCTAATTTAGGGCTTATATTAATGTGAAATAAATTTTTTAATTCACCAAGATTTTCAAGTGCCTTATAAACAATGGATAATCCGATTATAGAATCAATAATATAGGGGTTGATGTGCGTATGACTGATCACACCCCAAAGAAGAGTAATGCTGTGACCAACTGCAAACAAAGAAACGAAGATAACTACATCTTTTAGTCTATTGAGAAAGAATATAACCCCACAGAGATAGAGCAAATGATCATAACCGGTCACCATATGTTTGGCGCCCAAATAGATAAATATNGATATTGCTTGCTCATTTATTTGTTGAATAAAGCCAGCGTCTCTTGCTGATACNCCATGCGCANAGNCNNATTNATAGAAAANAGAAGCANCCAGAAGGAGCNATATTTTGANACTGNAGGTGTTNATTGATTTAGACATAGGTTTTTATTGTATATGTTGCCTAATTGTATTCTTTATTTAACAATAAACATAACAAAAAATAAAAGGTAAAGTTTTATGGTTACACATCTTGTCTGTGCCTCACATAGCCCTCTATTGCATTGTTACGCAAAAGAACCACAAGACTGGAAAGCCATGCAAAAAGCATATCAAGACAGAGCCAACCAAATTAAAGAATTTGANCCTGAGCTGGTAATCGCTTTTGGATCAGATCACTTTAATGGATTCTTCTTGAGGCTTATGCCTGCTTTCTGTATTGGTATTAAGGCAAATGCTGCAGAGGATATAGGAGGGTTCTCGGGTGAATTAAATGTGCCTTCCGAAATTGCCAGTGAGATTGCAATATTTCTAAGAAATAATGACATTGATCCCGCTACATCGAGCAATATGACGATAGATCATGCTTTTTCACAGACTATCCATGAAATGTGTGGAGGACTNAAAGAAAAACCAGTTGTACCAATATTCATAAACTGCATTACNGANCCGTTTGTGCCNTTNAGAAGAACNCGTCTTCTCGGTGAAGCAATAGGTAANTATGCAAAAACTACAAATAAGAGGATATTNCTTTTAGCCTCNGGTGGCATGTCTCATCACCCAAGACGCTACTATCCAGAAATTGGTGAGGGNCCCAAAGANGTTCANGCATGGCAGGACTCNGGTGGAGATGACGAAGCCTCATTAACATCAAANGAATGGATAAAACGNCTCGAAGANATGCATCATGANGGAGCCGAAATGATTGTCAGAGGNGAGAGAACNGCNAAGGACATGAGATTAAATGCGGAGGCCGANAAAAAATTTCTCGATGTTTTNTTGAANTCTAANATCAATCNNTTTGATNANTGGGATCANTANAANCTGATTGATGAAGCTGGNATTGGCTCTATGGAACTGCATACCTGGATTGCTGCTTCTGCTGCACATAAGNCGGCTGGNGGAAATGATCCTGTNTTAGATTTNTATTCAGTNGCACCGGAGCTTGGCATTGCTGCCGGCGTTNTTCANGGTGACTAAGCCTGTCTGATCTTTTTCATGGCAATGTAGGATAAAATCACCAAACAGATTGAAGAAAAAATCACCGCTGTCAATTTGGGGCCCAATTCGTTTGCCAACACGCCAGCGAATAAACTTCCTACAGCAGGCCCACCAAGAACTACAATGGTCCATATACTTGAAACCCTACCTCTTAATTCGTTAGCCACATTGAGCTGCACTTCAGATTGAGATCCAACAGCAACAAATGTAATAAAAAAACCGATCATCATAACCGTCACAGAACCAAAAATTAAATTTTCAGTTAAAGCAAAAAATAAGCACATAATAGACATACCAAACCCACCATAAAAAACTGCTTTGCTTAGTTTTAGATCCAATATCCCAGACATATATATTAAGCTGGCTAAGACAGCACCAAGACCAGATGCGGCCATAAGAATTGCGAGTGTTTCACTTCCGCCATCATAAACTGTCGCTGTGAAAACAGGTAGAAGCTCAATCAAACCTCTTCCAAAAAAACTGCTTACTCCAGCAATCAAAATTACATTTTTTATTACATCATGATTAAAAGTGTAGATCATGCCTTTCTTAAGTTTCTCCAAAAAACCCTCTTTTTTGTTACTTATTACTTCAATTTCTTTGACCTTGATAAATGTAAGAACAACAACTACGGGAATATAAGTAATAGCATTAACTAAATATGCGTAACCTAATCCATAAACGGTTACTATGTATCCAGCAATTCCTGGGCCGATAAATCTTGATAAATTGAATCCAGCTGAGGATATAGCGACACCACTAGACAGTTGTTTTGATGAGACAAGCGACGGAATTAACGCTAGCCTGACTGGAGAATAAGCACTATTCGCGACACCATATAAAAATGAGAGAAACAGTAGCGATGCAATCTCCATTTGATTTGTTAGTGTCAAAATACTGAGCGATAAAGCCACAAAAATTAAAATCAAATGCATAACTATCGCACTTGATCTTGGTTTNNATTGATCAGCTAAAACACCAAAAAAAGGCGTTAAAATCAAAAGAGGTAAATATTGTGCCGCGGCAGCTAAACCCACGATAAAAGCNGATTCNCTNAATTGCCAAGCATGCCATCCAAGTGATAGTCGCTGTATCCAAACCCCAAGAACAGAAAATATATTTCCACAAAAATAGAGCTTGAAATTCTTACTTGATAAGGCAGAATTTTTAAATAAAACCATAAATGTTATTGGGAGAAGTAAACTCTCAAGTGTTGATCAATTGAATGTTATTAGCCTGTTCCCACATAAGGTATCAAGCGTCCCAATAATAGCACGCTAAACCATAATATAAGAGAAATATAAGCGATGAGCTTAGCCTCTGTATTAGTATCTCCATAAGGATCCCATTGAGTCATAATGGGTTTAATTCTCAATGCAAATAATAATGCATTGAGGCCAGCCATTAGAATCAAAGCCATTTTTATTTGAAAACCAATATTAATTAGATAACGAGCTGGATCGCCCATGAGAAATAACAATCCTGTCACCATATTTATAAAAAAACCAATTGCAGCCATTGGAAGCAAATCATGAGTTCTCATGATGCTCATATTCCTGNTATATCCAGCTAAACGAATATCAATAACGAGCATTGAGCCAAGGAGAAGAGATAAGCCTATAAAGTGAATTATTTCAAGAAATGGCCAAAGCCAAGTCGTAGTCAAAATCCATGAATTTATAGTACTTCCTTCTATTGTTCGAATTAATATTTCAGTCATAAGATATTTACTATAAATAAGCGATCAACCTTCCACCAAAAATTGCACTTGTCCANAGAGCCAAAGATATCACAGCAAAAGAATGATCTTTCTTGNTCGGTTGNGNAGTCCTTTCATCCCATGCATTTANGNTAGATTGAAGACGCNACTGAATTTTGAAAGCCAAAAGGGAGCCAGCAATAATCGANAATATTTTTACCAAAAAAGGAATATTTGTTACATAAAATGTTGCTTGGGAGCTAAATAAAGTAAATCCAGAAACAACATTGACTAAGAGGCCCAACCAAGCAAGCCTAAAAAAATCAAGAAATGGTTCAAATTCAAGAGAATTGAATAAACCCAATAAACGAAAGTTATAAACTGTAAAAATACCGACAACTACTGCCAAACCTATAATGTGAAGACTCAGCATTATTGGATAACCCCATATTGATTCAGCAACCCAGATAGACAGGCTGGTATATTCTAACCATTCAAGCATCAGCCAGCACTCCCCCTCAGGTTTTCTATTAGTTAAGATTAAACTTAGTCTATATCTAATTTATATGCAATTAAGCCGCAAATTATCATAGGGATAGAGAAAAAAATAAAATTTGCTGACATGTTGTAGCCAGCAAGAATTAAGTAACCAGCAACTGCTGGCCCAACAACTGCTCCTGATCTCCCTAAACCAATAGCCCAACCAACTCCAGTACTTCTAATTTCTGTTGGATAAGCTTTCGCTGCTACACCATAAAGACCGGTAAAAGCGCTTTGTTGAAGAATTCCTATGATTAATATCAGTATAAAAAGGAGATTGAGTTGATTAGGAATAAGCGCGAAAGAAATCATACTGATTGCAGATACAATTGAAAGATTCAATATCAAATTAGTGAGCTTCCATTTCACTGAGAGTATTCCTAAAAGATAAATTCCAATCACGCCGCCCAAATTAAATAAAAGAAAAGCATCTCTTCCAACAGCCATATCGTATCCAGCATTTTCCATGAGTTTTGGAATCCAACTCATCAAAAAATATAATGTACCAAAAGCACAAAAGAAGGATGTCCATAGCATTAATGATAATCTGCGAAATTCAGGAGAGAGCANCATNTTCATNTTTCCAATAATACTGACTTTTTTCTCTTTTTTTACTTCCAANACTGGCAATACTTCTAACTTTGGTGNTTTTAACTTAGCTAAGATAGTGTTAATTTTTGTTAGAGCATTAGCCGGTCTTTTTTCAAAAAGNTATTTGAGTGANTCGGGAATCATAAACCAAGCCACAACTACCATNCTGATTGTAACNACACCACCAAAAAGAAACATTGTTCTCCAGCCATATTCNGGAAGTATGTATCCNGCAACAACAGAGGTCATCATTGCACCNGTTGGATATCCCGCAGTAACTATNGCCACAGAGAGAGCACGATATTTATTTGGACTGTACTCTGCTGCCAATGAAGCTTGACTTGCAAGTAAGGCTCCCGCACCCATTCCACTAATAAATCTCAATATCATAAAAGGCGTTAAAGACTCGGCTTTTGATGTAAGTACAACTGATACACCAACAATTAGTAAACTTATAATAATTAATGCTCTTCTTCCTATTACGTCAGCAACAGGTGCTAGAGCCATTGCTCCAACCATCATGCCTGCAAGAGCAAAACTGAATATCCACCCAAGAAGATCAGGGGTTAGAGCAAGATCAACTGAAACAGGAGACGCCACTACAGCCATCGCAGTAATATCGAAACCATCTAACATATTGAATAAAAAACAAAGTGAAACCACCAGTATTTGCTGAGAAGTTATTGAGCCATGATCAATAAAATGATTAATATCTTCGATAGATTTATTCTCTGTCATTTTTTCTCCATTTAATCAATAATTTTATACAGATCTTAATTTAGCCTTGCTCATGTTTACCTATGTCCCAACCAAAGGTATCTTTTATCGTTGATTGTGCAACTTTTTCGGGCAACTCTTCTAATTCTGTCGCCATAGTGTCATTCCACCGATTTAAAAACCCAAATAGTGATATTGTTGCAACGATTTCAACTATTTCAGATTCATTAAAGTGCTTACTTAAGGCTACGAAGTGGGCTTCTTTTGCTTGACTGGGCGACATTGCACCATGATAAGCAATATCCAGTGCAGCTTTTTCTGATTCATCAAACAAATCACTGTTCGCAAAATTCCAAACCTGACTTATCTTTTCTTCAGAGGCCTCATAAATTTTTGAAAGATTTGCCATATGAGCCTGGCAGTATCTGCAACCGGCTACCTGACTGGATATCAAGCTAATAAGCATTTTTAATTCTTCGCTGACAGTACCTTCATACAAAACTGCTTGATTTAATTGCATGAATGCACGAACAATATTCGGTCTTCTGACCATTGTTTTTATGCTATTAGGAGTGAAACCCCTCGTGTTTTTATAATGAGCAAATCTTTCTAAAATATCAGCGGGAATCCCCTCATCTGATAGAGGTTCTAAAAAGGGCATACTTAACCTCGTTTTTTTTGACAGTTAGAATTAGCTTAATGAGAAACTTGCCACGGTGCAACCGACCGCAAAGATCGGTAATTCAGCTGTATAAAATTTTAAATCCCCTTCTCCTCCAGCAGCAGCGGCAGCAGTTATAAAAGTTCTAATCTCAAAACCACCTTGACCTGCATCTCGATATGTATCTTCATCGTTATAACTCAAAAGAGACTCTTTATCGTTGCGCATCAATCGGTCGAGGAATTCTCTATCCCAGGCTTCGTTGATCTTTCCTGAATCAGGTGTTGCAGGCCAATGAGATATACCTCCTGTTCCAACTAATGCAATTTTCTCTGGCACAGCATCACAAGCTCTTCTCAATGCCTCACCAAAAGCCCAAGACCTATGTAACGGTGTTAGAGGCGGTCCTTGGCAATTAATATTTACTGGAATAACAGGCAAATCATAATTAGGTGTTAGAAAATTGAGAGGTACCATGATTCCATGATCAAATTTCCATTCCTCAGAGTAAGCCACATCAACAGAATCCATCACGTGTCTTGTGATTCTTTTACCAAGATCAGGGGCGCCTGGAATTTCTGTTTTTTCAATAGCTAGCCATTCTGGATCTTCTATAGGACCTTCGTAATTTTCACTTATACCAATGCAATAAGCTGGCATGTTATTCATGAAGAAATTGGCAAAATGCTCTGCTGCAATCACTATTATTGCTTCAGCACCGGCATTCATTATATCTTGCCTCTGTGCTTCAAGTGCAGCATAAAACTCGTCACGTTTATCGGTATTCTCAACCATATGAGCTCTCCCAGTAATTCCAGGAGCATGACTCAGAACACCTGTGTAGACTAAACTCATCGGCCCTCCTCCTCAGTCGTGAAGCTTTTTCCTCCTCCCGTCATAGCATAAACTCCATCTCTGACGGCACCATGATCTTTAATTCCATCTCTCATTTTATCTAAATAATCAAACCACTCTACACCAAGAAATGCCGCAAAATGCATTAGAATCTGACCATTGACCCCTAAAACATAAAGAAGGCCTATATCTCCTGTCCTCAGTGCATTGCTTTCCTCATCAGTGAGCGTGTATTTTGACAGTAAAGATTCGATATCTTCCTTGTATTGCCTCTGAATAGACTCATCTCGATTCAATTCATATAAAAATTTTTGCAAACTATATAAACTCATTACTTACCTAACCTTGGAACTTTGTGGCTACCAAATGCCGAACAAATATTTTTTGTTTCCATATAAAAATCAAAACTATAATCGCCACCATCTCTTCCTATTCCACTTGCCTTCATGCCACCAAAAGGCGATGGCAGATGTCGATTATTTTCTGAGTTAATCCATATCATGCCAGCATCAAGCTGATGTGACAATCTCAAACTTCTTCCCACATCGTTAGTCCAAAGATAAGCCGCTAAGCCAAAGTCTGTATCATTTGCAATTTCCAGTGCCTCAGCTTCATTTTTGAAGGTGATTGCACTCAAAACTGGTCCAAATATCTCCTCTTGAGCGACACGCATGTCATTACTTACATCAGTGAATAACGTCGGTTCAACGTAATTTCCATTACTGTTTGATGTCATTTCTTTGCCACCTGCTTTGATCGTAGCTCCCTCTTTTTTTGCTAGAGCAAAATAATTTAGTACTTTCTGTTTGTGTTTTTCATGAATTAGAGGGCCAATTTCAGTATCTGGATCAAGTGGATGTCCAACTTTTAGTTTTGCTATCCTGTCGCATAGTTTGTTTATGAAATCATCTTTTATTGAATCTTGAATTAGAAGTCTACTGGATGATGTGCATCGTTCGCCGTTGAGGCTGAATATCATAAAGACAGTTGCATCTAGTGCTTTATCCAAATCTGCATCATCAAAAACAATAACAGGATTCTTTCCTCCAAGTTCAAAATGAACCCTTTTCAATGAATCTGCACCCTGTTTCATAATCTTTGAGCCTGTGGATGACTCACCTACAAATGCAATAGCTTTGATTTTTTCATTTTCAGTTAATGATTTACCCGCTGTTTCACCAAAACCATGAACTACGTTCAAGACTCCATCTGGGAGTCCTGCTTCTTTCGTGATATCCGCCAAAATCATTGATGAGAGAGGTGACCATTCAGCTGGCTTATGAACTACTGTGCATCCAGACGCTAGAGCAGGAGCTATCTTCCAGGTTGTCAGCATAAAAGGAGTATTCCAGGGAGTAATTACACCAACAGGTCCAATAGGTTGCCTAATTGAATAGTTTAAATGCTCATCAGCCGGAAGTGATTTTCCATCGCAGGCATTAGGAGCCATGTCTGCAAAAAAACGGAAATTTGTTGCACTTCTTATTGCGGCCTTACTCATAAAACGAATTGCCTGACCTGAATCATAGCTCTCTACGAGCGCAATTTCTCTGGCACGATCCTCTATTCCGTCGGCTATTTTATGCAATAATTTTTTTCTCTCTTTGCCAGAGATGTTTTTCCATTCATCAAATGCTTCTGAAGCGGCATTACAAGCATCATTAATATCCTCTGAGCCACCTGAGGCAACCGAACCTATTATCTCGTTATCTATCGGAGAAATATTTTCAAAACACTCATTTGATTTACTAAACAACTTACTCCCATTTATATAATGAGGCAAAGTTTCATTTTTATAGCTATTTAAGAGTTTTTTTACATCTTGGATATTCTTTTCTAAGTCAGTTGACATTGTTTTTCCTATGGTGATCTTTTCTTCATATGTTCGCGTATATTGCTATCCTTCCACCTCAGATTTGCATCTAATTCTTGTATCTCTAGTGATAAAGCTATTGGACTTGACTGAAAAAATAAATCAAAGAAATCTTTCAAAGCACTGAATAATTTTTCACCTGCTTGTTTTTTGACTTCATCTGATCTGCCTGGAGCAATTCTCAGTACTACATTTACAAAGGTATTCGATGAATCTCCATCTGCAATTAAATAGAATTCTCTGCGTGAAGCTCTTGTTCTGAGACCGCCCAGGGGCAGTGCCTCTATCGAAGCAGCTGAATCATGCATAACTTTTACTAATTTAGAAATCTCAATATTTTCTGCAAGATTTTCTGAGTATTCAATTGTCAGATGTGGCATATTTTTCTCTTGTTGAAATAACTTAACATGTTAAGTATACTGGTTTGATATAGTCCGTCAAGCAATCATTACTGTTTCTGTAAAAATGGAGATATAAATGCAACTGAATAAAATTCGTGGATCAATCCCCCCAATCATTACGCCCTTTGTAAATGGGGAAGTAGATTATAAAACATATGCATCATTGATTGAGCATCAAATAAAGAATGGATCTCATGGGATTCTTGTGAATGGAACTACGGCTGAGCCATCAACATTGACACTCGATGAGAGAAATAAATTAATTAGCATAGCCGTTGAAGTTGCCAATGGAAAAATTCCAGTAATTGCTGGGACAGGATCTCAATCGATAATAGAAACAAAGATACTTACCAATCATGCTGTTGAGGCTGGCGTTGACTCATTGTTGATCGTCACTCCTTATTATATCAAACCCCCCCAAAGAGGATTAATTGAATATTATCTGGAATTAACAGAAAAAATTGATATACCTTGGATGATCTATCATATTCCGGGAAGAACGGCTGTAAATGTCACTCTTGAAACAATGAAGATATTAAGTGATAAATCAGTTAATTTTGTTGGGATGAAACACGCGGTCAATGATCTGGGTTTTGTAACAGAATGTCTTTCTGCTTTTGGCCCTGATTTCAAGATATTTGTTGGTCTTGAGGAACTTTCATTTCCAATGCTAAGCATTGGTGCATGTGGCCTGATGAATGCTGTTGGTAATCTCCGCCCAAATATTCTTTCTGAAATGTGCGAGGCGGTATGGAATAAAAATAATGAAAGAGGACTAGAGCTGCATCATCAATTACTCGAAATTAATCAAGCTGTCTTTTATGACACAAACCCAATCCCTATAAAATACATGATGAAAAAACTGGGCATAATGAAAAACAATGAACACAGATTGCCAATGATGTCTGCTACAGTCGAGCTAGAAAAAAGACTCGATATTGTGTTAAGAAATAGCGGTCTTTTAGAGGATTAGAATATGAAATTTATCAGTTTCACTTATGAAAATAAAAACTCATTTGGAATAGTAAAAGAAGATACAGTAATTGACCTTACACAATATATAGATGGAGTCACAGATCTCAGAGAAGCCATAAGAAAAGACAAATTAAATGAGCTTTCAGAGATGGCAAGTTTAACTGAGACTGGGATTTCATTAGGAGAAGTACGGTACCTCCCAACCATAACTAATCCAGAAAAAATTATTTGCATTGGTGTCAACTACCTAGATCGGAATGCAGAATATAAGGATGATTCAGAATTGCCAAAATACCCGAGTGTGTTCATGAGAACCCGAGAATCATTAGTAGGACACAAAGAGGATATCTTAGATCCTCCTGAATCATCTCAACTTGATTATGAAGGTGAAATTGTTCTTATTGTTGGAAAAGATGGTAGACGAATACCAACGGAACAAGCAAAAAAACACATTGCTGGAATGACTATTATGAATGAAGGCTCAATTCGTGACTATCTCAGGCACGCAAAATTTAATGTTACTCAAGGTAAAAATTTTGCTAAATCTGGATCGATTGGTCCATGGATGGTCACCTCAGATGAACTTGATCCATTTTCATCACTTGAAATAAAGACAAAAGTTAATGGTGAATTAAGACAAAATGACAATACAGATAACCTTATGTTTTCATTCGAATACCTAGTGAGTTATCTATCAACTTTTTATCATCTAAAGGCAGGTGATATTATTGCGACTGGAACGCCTAACGGTGCTGGAGCGCGTTTTGATCCCCCAAAATATCTTACTGCAGGTGACTTCGTTGAAGTTGAGGTTTCGGGAATAGGTTCCCTTAAAAATGGCGTAATAACAGAAGAAATTCGTTCTTGAAAACAGAACAAAAAAAAATGATACCTATCAGGGGCTTTAATCAATCATTACCGATGATGTTATTGAAAGCCAGAGAAGCAGCCATGTCCAGATTTAGACCAATGCTAAGAAAGCATAATCTAACTGAGCAAAGATGGAGGGTCATAAGAGTAATTTATGAACATAATCACATAGATGCAGGCGAACTGGCAGAAAAAAGCTTTCTTCTCTCGCCAAGCTTAACAAGAATTCTTAGGTATTTAGAAAGTGAAAAAATAGTCCTTAGATCAGGTGATATTAAAGATCAGAGAAGATCTGTTTTTAGATTAACCGATAAAGGAAAAGAGATTATCAATAAAGTGGCACCAGAAACCGAGTCAATTTATAGTGATATAGAACGTATTTTTGGTTCTAAAGAATTCAGTAAGATCTTTAATTTGCTTGAAAAATTTTCATGCAAAGTAAATAAGCAATAATAAGGTTATGCCTCACTTAATAGGCTATTAACTCTGTCCATCATGTCATCTTTATTGTAAAGATCAAAATAGATCGCATGCATTACATTGGGTGGGCCAAAAAAGTAGCGCTCATAAAGTGTTTGTCGGCCACCGAAACCCGAAACAGACAAATCATGGGCTAATCTAAATAGTGCAATCCTGTCTTTACTCTCAAGATTTTGAAGTTGAAAATACTTATCAACATCGTCTGCAATTTCATTTGTTAAATCTTGCTCATTTGGTGTTGCCATGAGTGAACTTGAACCGAGTAATTGAACCAATTCGATAAGTCTTGGGTACATTTTCGGAAAAAGATTTCTTGACGTGTCAAGCGGTCTCCTGAGAGGGATATAATTGCCATACTCATCCTCATGCGCATGTTGCTCAGCAGAAAATCTGAGTGATCTCAATGTTTCTGTCATAAACATAGCTTCTGCAATTTGACCTTTGATATTCATATCTTTGTCTTTGCCTGACGCTTTTGCCATTGCACAAAGTAAACCTACAATAAATTCTGCTTTTGCTAGTTTCCCACAAACAACCTGATGCATCATTTGAGTAACAGCATGATTCTGTGCAAATGCACGATTACATAAATCTGGTTCTCGATAAATGAAAACTCTTTCCCAAGGAACGAAAACATCCTTAAAAATAACCACGGCATCCATTTCTTCATAACGTGAAGATAAAGGTGCATCATAATGAGACTTTGCATGATCATATGTATCTCTGCAGATCATTTTAAGTCCAGGAGAGGCAACAGGTGCTACGAATGCAAAGGCATATTCAAGATCAGATCCCTTCTGCCTATTTAGTAATGTTGAAGGAAATACTTCCACTTCATCAGCTTGAGGACCCAAAGTGGCGAGCAATCTTGCTCCAGTCACGAATATTCCCGCATCATTCTCTTTTACCACTTTTAAGGAGACGTCTTTATCAGATTTACCTTGTTTTGATAACTCAAAGTTTACAGTTGGATTGAGAAGTGAATGAGTCAGTACTTTGTCATTGGTGGTGGCGTAATGATAATAATTTCGCATGTTATCAGCGAATTGCTTACCTCCCTCCTCAAGAAGCTCAGCGCCTCCATAAAAAGCCGTTATGGAGGCATTTTTATAATCTGGAGTTCTGCCAAACATTCCATTTGACCATTTAGCCCACTCATAGAAAGCATCACCGCGTTTTATTATGTCTTCTTTTGATTTCGGTACCAAAAATGATGTTGCGATTTGTTTTCCGTCTTGCTCAAAAGTCACTGTGTCTCGATATTTTGGATCTGATTGGCGATCCATGAAGCTGGCCAATGTCCTGGCGCTCCTATTTAAACCTGGGTGCTCAGTAACATCAGCTACTCTTTTACCTTGCAGCCAGACCTCCCTATCATCCTTTAGGCCTTCCAAATATTCTTTACCACTTCTAACACCATTACCCAGCGGTAGCATGGTTTCTTCATTCTTTGTGCTCATTCGTCACCGTTTTTTTATTAAAATGTGAAATTTGATCCAAACCATCAATTAATTGTCCCCATTGTTGCATGGAAAAAGGTTCTTTAATTTCTTTGTAGATTTCATTAACTCTAGGCATAACCTTTGCCTCTAAATTCCTCCCTTCCTCAGTAGCCACTACGAAAATCATTCTTCTGTCTGCATCTGATCTTTCGCGTCTAATTAATTTTGCTTTAATAAGACGATCAACAATTCCAACAAGGCTGGGTGATGGAATCAACGTCAAATCAGAGAGTCTTCCTAGAGTTATCTTATCATGCTCCCATAAAACTCTTAGAATTCGCCATTGCTGCTCGGTAAGCGCAAACTCATTAAAGATGCATCTAAATTTTGGCATTATTTCGTCTAATGCACGGTATAGCATCATTGGTAAAGACTGACTGAAATCTTGTATTGCCATATTGATGTCGTATTAGTTAATATATTAACAATTAATATATTAACTAAATGAGTATTGTGTCAATTAAAATTGTAAACTGACCACAATACCAAGAGGAAAAACAATGAGAGTGAATCCATTCGACCAAAAAGATGAAAGCTTTATATTTACTGCTGAAACCACACCTTCTGTGTCTACAAATTTAAATGAGAGCGTAGAAAAAATTTCAAGCCTAATAGGCATAGCAGACGCAGTTAACATAACAGATGCTCCAAACTGCAAGACAAAACTGAGTAGCTTAGTTGTCGCTGGTGAAATCAAGAAAAATGGTCTTGATGTTATCCTTCAAATAACAGGAAGAGATAGAAACAGCATTGCTCTTGAATCAGAAATATTAGGAGCTTTATCCCTTAATATAGATAAAATTTTATGTTTGTCTGGTGATAGGCCTCCTGAAGACGGACCGATGGCAGTAAATGAAATGAACAGCTCAAATTTAATTGAACTGTTAAATAATATGTCTGCTGGCAATCTATTAGACGGAACTGAAATAAAAGAGCATAAAAAGATATATTCTGGTTGTGCCGATAGCATCCATGATCATTATGTAAGAGATACGCATTCAAATTTTTTTGTTGAAAAAGTCAGAATGGGAGTTGGTTTTGTACAAACTCAATATTGTTATGACCTTGACTTATGCAAAAAATATTCTGAATTCATTTTAGAAAATAATCTCTCTGACCAAGCAAAATTTATTGTAGGTCTTGGTCCACTTAAATCAGCTAAACAAGCATCATGGATGAGAGAAAATTTATATGGAGTAAAAATACCAGACTCAATTATTTTGAGATTGGAAGAAGCTTCATCGCCACTTGATGAGGGGAAAAAAATATGCGAAGAAATTATTCAAGAGCTTATCGACCTTAAAGGTATATCTGGTGTCCATCTAATGGGACCGAACTGTGAAGACCAGTGTGCAGAATTGATAAAATTTTTTAGATAATGTCATTGAAACATGCGAATAGATACAACAAAAAACTCAGTTGAAAAACTCTGGAATGAATCAGTCATTCCTGCTTTATCAGAATACATAAAAATCCCATGTAAATCCCCTTCCTTTGATAGAGATTGGGATAAAAATGGATATATAGAAGATGCTGTGAAATTACTGAAGGATTGGTGTGATCAACAAGCAATCAAAGGCTTAAAATCAGAAATAGTAAGAATTGATGGAAGAACACCGCTCTTATTTATCGAAATTGATGGGGACTCATCTGAGAGAATACTGTTGTATGGTCACTATGATAAACAACCAGAATTTGATGGGTGGAGAGATGATCTGGGTCCATGGTTACCAGTAATTGAATCCGGGAAACTCTATGGACGAGGAAGTGCAGATGATGGTTACGCGCTATTCTCATATATTACTGCCATAAAATTACTTCAGGAACAAAATAAACCTCATGCCAGTTGTGTAATCATTATAGAAGGATGTGAGGAGAGTGGAAGCTATGACTTACCTTTTTATATGCAGAAGCTTGAAAAAAAAATTGGTTTCCCATCTCTCATAATTTGCCTTGATGCTGAGTGTGGAAATTATGATCAATTATGGTGTACAACCTCATTAAGAGGTAATTTAGTTGGCATTTTATCTGTGGAAATTCTCAATGAAGGCGTTCATTCAGGCTCAGCCAGTGGAATCGTTCCCTCTACTTTTAGAATAGCCAGAGAACTGCTCAATCTTATTGAAGACTCTCAGACAGGAGAAATACTCTGTGAGGCACTGCATACAGAAATACCGCAAAAAAATTTAGAGCAAATAAAATTAGCGAGTGATGTCTTAGCTGATTCTATTTATACAAAATTTCCATGGGCGAATCTAACTCATTCGCCCTCTCGCTCCCCCTATGAAATGATGCTGGATAATACCTGGAGACCTATTTTAAGTGTGACAGGCGCCGACGGATTACCCGAGAGCAAAGTAGCAGGAAACGTATTGCTTCCAAATCTTAACTTGAAGCTTTCTTTCAGATTGCCTCCCAATGTCGATACAGAGCATGCATCAAAAAAAATAAAAGAAATATTTGAAAGCAATGCACCGCATAACTGCATAGTTAAATTTGAATCAGAATCTGCCATGTCCGGTTGGAATGCACCACATATTTCAGACTGGCTAGAAAAATCTTCTCAAGCGGCATCAGAAGAATTTTTTGGTAAGCCGGCTGTATTTATGGGCGCTGGTGTAAGTATTCCACTGATGGGTATACTTGGGGAAAAGTTTCCTGAAGCTCAATTCCTTGTCACAGGTGTGCTGGGCCCAAATTCAAATGCTCATGGGCCTAATGAATTTCTCGATTTAAATACAGCAAAAAACCTTTCAGGATGTGTGGCTTTGATCATAGCCGATCATTTCAATAATTAGAGAAATAAAGAATAAAGGAAATTATATGCAATATTTATCAATGATCTCGGGTGTAATTGTTGGCATAATTATATTTCACACCATTTATGTAACCAGAACTGTTTTTCATAATCTAGATGAAGAAAATACAAAAAAATTTTTAAGAGCAATATTCCCCAAATTTTTTCTACTTCTGAATTTCCTTGGTTTTGCTTTTCTTCTTGTCGGGGGTTATATCAATACTGGCATCAACGAGATTTTTTTTATGGGCTGTTCAAATACTGTATTACCAGCAATCGCTTATTTTTTGATACCCATAACAAACAGGGCGAAAGACGAAGGCAATGAATCAAAATTTAAAACTTTGCACTCCATAAGCGTGATATTAACATTGGTATTGCTATTGTCTAATTCTCTGATTTTATTGATTATCTAGATCAACAGCACTGGTAAATACTACATCAGTTGAGCTATTTAGAGCAGTCTCTGCCGAATCTTGAAGTATACTGATAACAAAACCAACAGAAACAACCTGCATCGCAATATCTTCGGAGATACCAAATAAACCGCAACTAAGTGGTATCAGTAACAAGCTACCCCCTGCAACGCCCGAAGCGCCACATGCTGAGAGAGCTGAAACAACACAAAGTAATAAAGCACTGAGAAAATCAACCTGAATTCCTAGCGTATTTGTTGCTGCAAGAGTCAAAACAGAAATCGTAATCGCAGCTCCACCCATATTTATGGTAGCTCCAAGTGGGATAGAGACGGCAAAGGTATTTTTACTTAAACCCAGTTTTTCACATAACCTAAGGTTTACAGGGATATTTGCAGCTGAACTCCTCGTAAAAAAAGCAGTAATGCCACTCTCTCTCAAAGCGATGAGTACGACTGGATATGGATTTCTTTTGGTTT
>PBVS01000006.1 GCA_002728725.1 Woeseiaceae bacterium | reverse complement strand
TTTGACATTTCCATCGAGAATTGGATGTCTTTGGTTATCTGAAAGTGACAGAATTGCACCTGCTGTGGATTTACCTATGCCCGGCAATTTAACTAGGCTATCAAAATCCAGGGGAATCACACCGTTGTATTCTTGTTGTACAATTTTGCTTGTTTTGTGCAAGTTTCTTGCTCGCGCATAATAACCCAGTCCTGACCAATGATGCATAACCCTGTCGGTCGAGGCAGATGAGAGAGAATGGATATCTGGAAAGGAATCCATGAAGCGCAAATAATATGGTATGGCAGTATTAACCTGAGTCTGCTGTAACATAATTTCTGATATCCAGACGCGGTAAGGGGAGGGATTTATTTGCCATGGCAGATCCTTACGTCCATGAACATCAAACCATTTCAGTATCGCTTTTGAAAAATTGAATTTATTTATTTTTTTTACAGACATGAAAAAATAAATTCCAATTACTGGTAAGTTAAGCTTTTTCTGATTGATTCTTTCAAGCGTTCTTCTTGCTCAAGCAATGCATCTTCGACGTCATTGCGAAAGATATTTTCAATGTCAGGGCGAAACTCCAACTTACCACTTTGATTTGTTACGCGAATGGGAAGAGGGTTCTTGCTAAAATCCAAAAGTTCTTCATGCGTCATTTTCAATACAGATTGTAACTCATCATCAAAAATGGCCTGAATACTGTAATCTACCGACATCGAGCTAAAGTTAATTGTCCCACTGCCAGTGATATTTGAGTAGGGCATTTTCATTTTAAAATCATCATTAACAAAAATGCTGTCGATGATGTTGCCTGATGCCTGAATGCTGAATTCTTGCTTGATGGTCTTTTCAGTATATTCAGGGTCTTCATCGCGTTTATAAATTGCTCTTGCTCTTCGTAACATATAAAAAATGTCATTTTCTTTCCAAAGCCCATTGTCTAAGGNAAGTTCNAATGTTCCGTTTATATTTTCATTTAATTCTGACCAAGATTCTGCCGATGCTTCTATTTTGAGATTTCCAACTATGTGTCCCTCTATGTCAAATTTTGTGGAAAGAAGCGTGTCTATATTTGTTGAATGGACGTCATCAAATTTACTGGTGATATCAAAACCATCGACTGAAATCTTTATTGCAACAGATTGCTGTGTGATTAATTTNTTGGTGTTAATTTGAAATTTCAGACTATTAATTTTTATAAAACCATCACTTGTAATACGATCAGACTCTTTGAGCACAACATTTTTAGCATCAAACTCGAAGTATGGAAAATAATTGATGCTTGCTTCTTCATGAATAAGAACTTCATATTCAGTAAATGTTTTGGAAGCCCATGAGATAATTGGTCGTACTCCAAAGAGTTTCGAAGAAATAATGAACAACAATACACAAAGGAAGAAAAAAGATGTCAATACAAATAAAGCTTTACCAAGCATTTTCATGACCGATGTATTCATTAATTTAAAATTTACGTAAACCCTCTAAAAATTGAATGATATCTTGTTTTTTTTCCATTGTCTCAACCAGCGCTGAGCCCACTATTGCCCCATCTGCATGCTTGCTGATCAGCGAGACATCTTTTGCGGTTCGTACACCAAATCCTGCACAAACTGGCAAATCACTCATATCTGATATTTTACTTAAATAAGAGGTCAAATTTTTTGCAAGACCNTNTTCNCTGCCTGTTATGCCTGTCATTGTGACCGCATAAATAAAGCCTTTTGAGGCTTTACTCAAGGTAGNCATTCTTTTTTCTGGTGTTGCAGGAGAAATTAATTGAATCAAACCTAAATCTTTATTTTCAAGCGCATCTCTGAATTCATCGCTTTCNTCTAATGGAAGATCTGGAACTATAAACCCGCAAACACCTGCTTTTTTNGCCCTATCTACCAATTTGTCATAACCAAATGCCATTAGTGGGTTTAGATATGACATAAAAACAATGGGTGACTTTAATTGCGATTTGATGGAATCAATTTCATCGAAAATCCATGATAAAGACACGCCATTCTGTAGTGCCTCATGGCTCGATCTCTGGATAGTCATTCCATCTGACATGGGATCAGAAAATGGAATGCCTACTTCAACAACGTCTCCAACTCTACTGATATTGATTAGATCAGTCTTGAATTGATCTATTGATGGATAACCGGCCGTAAAAAAAGGAATCAGTGCTACACCTGATTTACTTTTGGCATGCTTTAAGCTGCTTGTTATGTCGGCATGACTGGTCATTAAAAATCTCCTTATATGTATTTTGAGAGAGTGGACATATCTTTGTCGCCTCTTCCAGAATTTCCTATTAATATATTTTTATTTGGATTTTTNCTGGCCCATTTTTTTGCGGCTGCAAATGCATGNGCNGTCTCGAGTGCNGTAAGTATGCCCTCTGTTTNACAGAGCTCAGTCANCGCCTCAAGAGCTTCATTGTCTTGNGCGCTGACATATTGAATTCTATCAATAAATTGCAACAAGGCATGTTCAGGTCCGACTCCTGAATAATCAAGACCGGCAGAAATTGAATGTGTTTCCTGAACTTGACCATCCTTATTTTGCAGAATAATGGTGTAAGCGCCCTGCAAAACACCGGGTGTACCTGTTGCAAGGCTTGCGGCATTCTGACCCAGGCCAGATCCCAGNCCNCCTGCTTCAACTCCAATCAACTCGATATCTTCTTCTTGAATAAGTGGATAAAACATACCGATGGCATTTGATCCGCCACCCACACAAGCGAAAACAGCATCTGGCAGACATCCTGCTTGTTCAAGCATCTGTTTTTTTGATTCAGTGCCGATGACCGATTGAAACTCTCTCACCAAAAATGGATAAGGATGAGGACCAACCGCAGAGCCAATTATGTAATAAGTGTCCATGGGGTCGGATACCCATTCTCGCATTGCCTCATCAATTGCAGCCCTGAGTGTCCTATCACCAGATTCAACTGCGATCACGTCGGCACCTAACTGTTTCATACGATCAACATTTGGAGCCTGCCTTTCAATATCTACGGCNCCCATGTAAACACAACAGGGAAGCCCGACTCTCGCGCATGCAGCGGCGGATGCCACACCATGTTGACCGGCGCCCGTTTCAGCAATCACTTTTTTGGCGCCNAGTTTTTTTGCCAACATAGCCTGACCAATGGCATTGTTGATCTTATGTGCGCCAGTATGGGCCATATCTTCTCTCTTTAACCAGACATTGGCGCCCCATNATTGGCTTAATTGAGGGGCGAACGTCAATGCTGTTGGTCTGCCNACCCAATGATTGAGTTCATTGTGCCACTCTTCCATGAAGTTTTTATCGTCAAGGTATTGTTTCATGCCCTCTTCGAGTCTAGAAAAGGCAGGCACCAGTGTCTCTGGAATGTATCTGCCACCAAATGGACCAAATCTTCCCATTTCATCAGGAAATTCACCTGCCAATGTTTTTTTGTAAAGCAATGCTTTTTGTTGATCATCAATATTTAGTTTCATTTTTTACAACCTATTCTTTTGCATTTTTTATAAATTTCTCAATCAAGATGATATCTTTCTTACCCGGCGATGTTTCTACTGCACTCGAGACATCAACCCCAAATGGTTTAACTTTAGCCATGGCTTCTGAAACGTTCAGATGGCTCAATCCTCCAGCTAAAATCATCTTATTATTTTTTGAATAATTTGCCGCCTTTTCCCAATCCACACGCTCTCCCATGCCGCTTCTTTGGCCTTCATAGATGAATATTTGATCTGATGGAATTTTCATGTTTTTTTGATTTTCACGATAAACAGGCCATTTCTCGATAGCATCAGGCACAGAAAAAATTGAAAAATCTTTAAAATCAGTTTGAACTGCATCTGGTTTAAACTCCTCTATCACTCTATTCCAACTTGAAAGCTCTGGTTTATAGAAGACTGCAACTCGTTTAACATGAGAATCAATGTCGTGAGAAATATTTATTGCTTTTTCAATCGAGACCCTTCTTACCGAATTAACGAATACAAAGCCGATTGCATCAGCACCTGCCTCAATTGCGGCCAATACATGTTCACGCTCACTGAGACCGCAGATTTTTACAAACGTACGCATTATTTTTGCCCGCGCCCAATCTTTAAAAAATCTTGCAGAATAACTTTTGGCTGGTCTGTTTTCATCAATGTCGAGCCAATTAAAGCGAGATCATAGCCATCACTCCTAATTTGCATTATATCCTCTTTGCTTTTTATGCCACTCTCGGCAACCTTAACAACATTTTCAGGTATTTCTCCTGCTAAGGACGATAATCTCTGGAAATTAACATCAAGTGTTCTCAGATCTCTGGAATTGACTCCAAATAATAATTGTTGTGTTTCTAACCTTTTTGAATACTTTGCATTTTCGAGCAGTGACAATGATTTTTTTAGATCTTCTTTTCCAAAAGATTCCAATAGAACAAACATGGAATGATCAAAAGCACAATCCAACAAATTATTTAATTCTTTTCGATTGAGAAAATCAGAGATCAGTAAAACACCACTTGCGCCATACTGACGAGACTCTAGGATTTGCCTAACATCAACCAAAAAATCCTTCCGCATTATTGGAATTGAAGCTTTGCTTGAACCGACTGCGACCTCATTTAAGTGTTCTATGTGCCCATCAAACTTTGTCGGTTCAGTCAATACTGAAATCGCTGCTGCACCACCAAGAATATATTCATTTGCTTGTTTTAAGCAATCTAGTTCTGAGGAAGCAAGTTTTCCTTCCGCCGGAGAAGTTTTTTTTATTTCTGCGATGATATCAAAAACATTTAATTTTAATTTGTATACAGGTAAATCTAATTTATTGTCAGAGAAACTAGCAGGGAGACAATCTGCTCGTTCTTTACTGAATTGATACATGCTTTTAAGAAAATTTTTCATGGTCAAACAAAAAAGTCTTTAAAATTATTTAGATATTTAGCAGCATTTCCTGAATCAATGACTTCTGTTGCAATGCTGACCCCTTCTTTAGGGTTTGAGGTTTTTCCTATCAATTCCATTATGAGCGAGACACCCATGGCTAATGCATCACGGTGCGGGCCTTTATCTTGACCTGTGAACACACGTTCTAGTTCTTTGGCATTGTAAATTGCATCGTCACCTAATAAGGATTCAGGTTGACATACAGGCAATCCAAAATCATTTGGATGACGGATGTGTTTCTTAAGATTTCCTGGAGTAACTTCATACATCAAAAACTCCCCTATTGGCGTAGCTTCGTCCCAACCTTCGGCACCATGGACTACGAATGCTTTTTTTATTGGCATGCCTGTGAGGGTTTCTGCCATTAATTTTGCTGCGTTTTCACTGAAAGCCCCGATTAGTTGGAACGGAGGTGCAGCTGGGTTACTTAAGGGACCCAACATATTGAATACAGTTCGAACTGCTAAAGTATTTCTCACTGGCATAACTGCCTTCATGGCTGGGTGAAAAGCGGGCGAGAATAGAAAGGTGAATCCAATTTTATTGAGTGTATCAAGAGCGGATTTCTTGTCTTGAGGAAATTGCATGCCAATATGCTCCAACATGTCTGCGCTTCCGCATTTACTTGAAACAGATCTATTGCCATGTTTAACAACTTTGATTCCACAAGCAGCAGCAAGCAATCCTGTCCCTGTCGAGAGATTTAAACTTCCCGAACTNTCCCCTCCTGTTCCTACCGTATCGACTATTGGTTCATNAAGAGGAATTTCTGGTTGAATTGCAAGAAAACGCATNGCCTTTGCAAAACCNCTAATTTCATCTGCTGTTTCTCCTTTCGCTCTTAATCCAGCTAGAAGCGCACCTGAAAGTATCGGAGAAACCGACTCATTGGCCATAGCGATCATTAGCTTGTATGACTCTTCTTCTGACATGGAGAAGCCGTCAAGCACCCTGTTGAGCATATTTGAATAATTCTTACTCATTTTACGTACCTCAAAAAGTTTCTGAGTAACTTCGGTCCCTCTGGTGTCAGGATACTTTCAGGATGAAACTGAACACCCTCTATGGGAAATGATTCATGCCTAACTCCCATTATCTCTCCCTCATTTGTTTTGGCTGATACGCGAAGTTGGCTTGGCATGGAGTTTTTGTCTGCAGATAAAGAATGATATCTTCCGGCTGTGAATGGAATAGGCATATTTCTAAAAATTGTCTGATTGTCATGCTCGATTTGAGAGGTTTTACCGTGCATTAACTTCTCGGCACGAATNATTTTTCCGCCAAAAAACTCTACTAAACACTGATGCCCAAGACAAACGCCCAATATGGGTATAGTTTGGTAGAATGATTCAATCACTTTAATCGATATGCCTGCATTTTTTGGGTTTCCTGGTCCAGGTGAAATAACAATGTGTGTTGGATTAATTTCTGATATGGATTGAACATCAATTTCATCGTTTCTGTATACAAGTACCTCTGCATTCTCAACCTGAAATGCCTGCACCAAATTGTAAGTGAANGAATCGTANTTATCGATCAACAAGATTCGATGTTCGTTTCCNCTCATAATCTTTCTCCTGCTATTTTTAGAGCTTTCTTTAAAACTGCACTCTTGGCGAAGACTTCAGCATATTCACTTCTGGGATCACTGTCTTTGACAATACCCGCCCCGGCTTGAAAACTATAAGAATCTCCTTGAAAAACTATTGTTCTGATTGTGATCGCTTGATCCATATCGCCATTTATATCGAAGTAACCTGCCGTTCCACCGTATAAACCTCTTCCCTCAATTTCCATTTCTTCTATGATTTCCATTGCCCTTATCTTAGGTGCGCCAACAAGTGTTCCAGCAGGAAAACTCGCCGAGAATAAGTCAAAGGCATCCATGTCTTGACTAAGGTTTCCTTCCACACCGCTGACGATATGCATAACATGGCTGTATCGCTCTATTGATCTGTATGGCTCAACTTTGATCGTTCCTTTTTCAGCCACTCTGCCCAAATCATTCCTAGCAAGATCAACCAACATGACATGTTCGGCAGATTCTTTTGGATCGGCAAGCAGCGAGGATGCCATTTCATCATCTTCCTCTGGTGAACTCCCTCTTGGCCTGGTTCCAGCAATTGGACGCAGCGAGGCCTTGTTGCCATTCAGTTTAACTAATGCCTCAGGTGATGATCCTGCAACTTGAAGTTCNTCAAAATCAAAATAAAACATGTACGGCGAAGGATTCAATAATCGCATTGCTCGATAAACTTCAAAAGGATGAACGTTTGATCGGCCTCTAAAAACAACTGACAAAACAATTTGATATATATCACCGGAATCGATCCATTTTTTGCATTCTCGAACTCGATCAATAAACTCTTCTTCGCTCATTGATGGCTTCGGCGATTCTGAATTTACCTCACCAAAATTATTAGGTACAGCACCTCTAAGCAGGTGAGAAACTTTGTTCCTCAATTTTATTCGCTCTGATTCAGAGCCGGAGTGAAGCAGAGCCAANCTTCTTGTAAGNTGATCAAAAACCAATACTGAAGTNGGTATCACAAANATAGCTTGAGGAAGGTTTTCGGGTGACTNTGTTTTTTTTGGTATATTTTCAAACAATCGAACAACATCATAACCAGACACACCAACAATTCCACCAGAAAATGGAACTTCATTTATTGATGGCTTCAATTTTGGTGAGNNATCCAAGATTTTTCTTAGTNTTGCAAGATATTGCTTTTTATTTTTAGGGNNAGGCTNTGTNTNNGAATCAATNTGAAGNCCTTNNTGATCCAATCTTATCTTTATNGCATTTCCNAAACCAAGAAATGAATATCTGGCAAGACGTTCTCCACTTTCAACACTTTCTAGCAAAAANCGAGGTTGTAGATCATGAAGNTTCAAAAAAGCAGAAACAGGTGTATCCAGATCTGCAACNATATCGAATGGCGNTGTAATTGACATGATTACCTTTTTTTAAGTAAAAAAAAACCCATCTCCTTCTTTTGTTTAAAGGAGATGGGTTTTTCTTTTGTTTTATCTAAATGTTAGCCTAACACCCACTCCTTAAAGTTGTGCCAAGACCAAACCCAGTTAATTTTTACAAAAATATTATTCATAGATACGAGTATGTATCTTGAAAATGAATTCGTCAACCCCAGAGTCCATACATCGTTGGAAGAAGTAACGAAAATCCCACCCACATTATGAATATTAATGGAATGCCAATTTTCATGAAGTCTGCAAATTTATATCCTCCGGCACTCAATATGAGCAAGTTAGATTGATATCCAAAAGGTGTCGCGTAGCTCATATTTGCTCCAAATAAAACTGCCAAAATAAATGGTTCGGGGTCAACTTGTAATTGTTGCGCGATTCCAATTGCTATGGGTGTGCCAATCACCGCGGCAGCATTATTTGAGACTATGTTCGTCATGATCGACATAATCAACATAAAAATACTCAATATTATTGGTATTGGCAGCCCTTCCGCAGCATAAGCAAATGAAGATGCCAGGTAACTTGCCATGTCGGTTGCAACCAGAGCTTTTCCCAGCGCCAAGCTCGCAACGATAATCATAATAATTTTCGTAGAAAGGGCTTGTGCCGCATCTGTCCAAGAAATACAGCCTGTCAAAAGCAAGAAACCAACACCCAGTAGGGCACTGACTGAAATGGGCATCAAGCCAAGCGCCGCTGAAAGAATCACTGAACCAAGAATAAACAAGGCGCGTTTTGATTTATGCTTCTGTGGTAGATCTTTCGCGCCATCCAATACTAGCATTTTGCCACTGTCTCTTAATGACTCAATCGCTTCTCGGCTTCCCTGTACCAAAAGAACGTCACCGGCACGCAACATGACGGTATTTAAATCTCCTGTAATTTCTGAATTTGGAGATCTCGCTCGATGAATTGCTAAAGCCATCAATCCATATGCATTTCCAAAATTAACCCCTTCNAGACTCTGATAATGAAGTGGNGATCCACGTGTCACCACAACTTCTGCCATTTGTTCCCCCTCNTCATTGAGAGGNGTCTCCTCNTCAACGGGATGGTCTGGATCTGATAGGCTGTATAACGTNGCGCCCAGTGTTTCCTCGAAATGTTTGAGATTTTCAGAGGTGTCTTTCAAGAAGAGNCTGTCTCCNGGGAGAATAACCAGTGAAGGATAAGGCGATAAGACAAGGTNTTCNTTTCTTTGAATCTTCTCAATGCGTATCTCACCATTGGTCTCATTCATAACCTCAGAAAGCTCTTTGTTCGCCGCGAAACCATCTTCATTAATTAAGAGTTGGCTGTTAAATATCCTCGGAGATGTATCTGATAATGGAGGAGTTCTCTCTGGTAACATTCGTGGCGCGATCAACCATAAAAATAAAATACCCGCACCCCCCACAATCATCACAGGCATCATGAAATCAAACATAGAAAAGTCTCTGATCCCAATGTCTCTGGCCAAGCCGACGACAAGTAAATTTGTTGATGTTCCAATTGTTGTGGACATGCCGCCTATGATTGCAGCAAACCCCATAGGCATCATGACGTTTGATACAGGAAATTTTGTGCGAAGAGAAACACCCACCAATATGGGCATCAATAATACAATGATTGGCGTGTTGTTCATGAAAGCACTTAACACACTGGCTGTGATCATAGTTAACAGAAGTGCTAGAACCGGCCAATTCATCCATGCTTTACTGATCAATGACGCGAGCGGTTGCAGTGCGCCTGTTCTCTCTATTGCTTGACCTATAATCATTAATGAACAAATAGTTATCAGCGCTTCATTTCCGAAGCCTGCAAAGAAATCCAGTCGTCCGAATAATTCTCCATCAATGGTATAAGGGAATATTTGAAAGCCACCTATGAGTAACAGTAAAACAATAAAGCTGGTGGTTTCGAGAGGTATTTTATCGCGCGTAAAGAGAATCAGCGCAATTCCTGTTAACGCTAAGACAGCAAAACCATGATAATCTGGTAAGACCGCTTCCACTATTTTTTCCTCTAATATAAATTTTTAGATATAAATTATAAACCATATAGGAACTCTCATTCTAAATAAACCATTGCTCTGGAATGATGATCATAACATTGCGATTGAATTTTGATAAAATGGCAACCATGACCGCAGTTTTTCTTGATTACAACACAATAGGTCCAGATGACCTGGATCCTTCGCCCTTAATTGATTGTCTCCCAGATATTGANTTTTATGGCTCCACCANCCCANATGAAGTAAAAGATCGTATTCAAAATGCNGAGTTCATNTTAACCAANAAAGTAAAGCTNGACACCAGTAACCTAGAAGGAGCGAAAAAATTAAAGTTTATTGGNTTAACAGCCACTGGAGCTGACAATATTGATCTTGATTACGCTAAGAAAAAAAANATAAGAGTTTGCAACATTCGTGCTTATTGCACCCAGTCTGTTGTAGAGCATGTTTTNGGNGNTTTGCTCTCTCTAACCCATAATTTANGNTCATATAGCCAGCTAGTTGATGNTGGTGATTGGCAAAAATCAGACGATTTTTGTTTGCTGCNATACCCCATTAAGGAGCTGTCGTCAATGAAACTAGGTGTGGTGGGATATGGAGAGCTTGGAAGAAATGTTGCAAAAATAGGAAAAGCGTTTGGCATGAGTGTGATTATCAACACACGCTCAAAGANCGAATTCAATAGTGAAGAAGAGCATGTCACGTTCAAGAGATTGCTGGAAGAATCAGATGTGGTATCACTTCATTGTCCATTAACAATTGAAACAAAAAATTTAATTGGCATCGAGGAAGTTAAACTGATGAAACCTTCATCCATCCTTATCAACACTGCGAGAGGCGGTTTGATTGATTCGGAGGCTCTTTTATTTGCTCTCAAGAATGGAATGATCGCAGGAGCAGCCATCGATGTTCTTCCAGAGGAGCCGCCGATAAATGGTAACGCTCTACTCGAATANAAAAAANTAAATTTNATCATGACCCCTCATATTGCTTGGGGAACCATTGANGCAAGACAAAATGCAATTAATCAGCTTGCTGACACTATTAAAGCNTTTCAAAATAATCAAAAAATCAATGCTCTAGTTTGATATTAGAAATATNGAATTTAAGTGTTTCTTAGGACATTGACAGGAGGTGATTTAATTGCGTCTCTTGATGCTATATAACCGAATAATGATACTAAAACGACGCCACAGACAATACCNGCCAGCCACAATGATAGATTGAAAATATATGAAATCTCGAAGAATCTNGATGCAATTTGCCACGCAAGAATCGATGCACCCGATGCTGCTAANATTCCTGCTGAAAGCCCAATGGCTGAAAATTCTGATAATAAACTAATAATCACGTTTCTCGTTTTCATGCCGACAGCACGTAAAAGAGCGCTCTCAAATTTCCTTTCATCTATGGTGGAATGCACTGCGGAAAAAAGGACAGTAATTCCGGCAATCAAGGTAAAAATAAAGACCGCTTGTACTGCGATGCTTACTTTTGTTATNACTTGTCTAACTTGTTGTAAGATAGGATCAAGATCAACAACGGAAACAGTNGGATAATTAATCTGCAACTCNTTTAATATCTGGTTTTCACTCTTATCAAGGTACATGCTGGATATAAAAGAGCTTGGGAATGTATCCAATGANTTNGGGGANAAAACNAAGAAAAAATTTGGACTGAAAGAGTTCCAATCCACTTCTCTAATGCTTGAAATTTCTGCTGTAATATTTTCTCCCGCTATGAGAAACGTAAGATTATCTCCTACTGCCACGCCCATATCCTCTGCTGCACTCCTTTCAATGGAAACCAGCGGAGGGCCTTTATAGTCGGCGCTCCACCAACTTCCATCTGTAACCTTATTTTTTGAGTTTACAGTTTTAGACCAAGATAAATTTGCCTCTCTGTTGGCGAGCCAGTTTCCTCGTTCATCTGGATAAGATCTGTCCTGCACTGATTGACCATTTATTTTAGTCATCCTTGCCCTTACGAGTGGAACAAATTCGGGATTTACTCCATCACTTGATTTTAATATCTCTCTTATGCCCTCAGTTTGATATGACTGTATGTTAATTAAGAAATAATTTGGNGTATTTTCACCAAGTGCTTTTTGCCAATCNGTCAGTAAATCCGTTCTNATTAGAGANAACAGCAATAAAGCTGTAAGAGAAAGACCGAAGGCAACTATCTGAATTGCACTGTCCCTGCCACGCCTTGAAACATTCGCTAAACCATAGCGCCATGACGCCCCAAATCCTCCTCGAAGACTGCCTAATATTTGGGCTAGAATCTGGCCAATGAAGAACAAAAGAAGTGAAATAATAAGCATCCCTAAAATAATTACAGCCAAAAGCTCAATATCTCTGACGAAATAATAGAGCAAAATTGACAGTGAAAGGAGGGCTCCTCCAGNAATGAATAGCTCTGAAGGTGGAGCCGGTATCGCATTTTTTCTTAATACTTTTATCGCCGACGTGTTACTAAGCTGAAGCAGTGAAGAGAAAGCAAAACCTGGCAATAAAATAAATGCTGCCAACAGACCGATGAATAGTGTTTGAAAAGTAGGGCTTGGAAGTTNGCTCATGAATAGATCGGCTATGAGATTAGCAACNAGATTTTCAACAATAAATCCCATGATCGAACCCAAAATCACACCNGTCAATCCAATCANNGTCAACTGAATANTAATTGTTTGCAGTATGAATCGTCTTTTGGCTCCAAAACTTTTCATTAAAGCGATCATGTCCATTCTTTTTTTTGCAAAACGACGTGCAGACATTGAAATCGCTATACCACTCAATAAAACACTGATTATTACAGTCAGAGATAAGAANTGTTTGGAGCGATTAATTGTTTGATTGGTTCGTTCACTGCTNTCGGAAGGATTACTGATTCTTGCTGAATCATTAACCTTNACTGACATTAACTCTGAAAATGTCTGAACTTCATTATTTTCGCCAGCAATCAGCATAGAATAGTTGACTCTGCTCCCCTCAGTTATCAACCCAGTTCCTGGAATANNTGATATATTCATCAGTACTGTGGGTGACAAGGATGCAAATCCAATAGACTGATCGGGTCGATAACGAAGNATTGCCGTAATTTTGAAGTCAGAATTGCCTATTGATATTTCATCGCCAATTTCAGCATTCAGTCTATATAATATTGCCTGATCTACCCATACCTCTGATGGAGAGGGTATTTTTTTTACTTCGTATTCATCGCTACTATCATTATCTGATATTCTGACAGTTCCCCTTAATGGATACATGGAACTGACGGCTTTAATTCTTGCAAGTGCGTTTCCATCCTGCGAATAGACAACTGAAGGAAAAGATTGTGATGAAGCTAAATCTAATTTTCGTTCTTTTGCCAAATCAATCCATTCTTCTGGAATTGGCTCTGGAGAACTGATGCGNAGATCTGCGGCAAGCAATTCACTGGCTTGTTTTTCAATTGATAGGCTNATTCTGTCAGTAAGAAAACCCACAGCAGATAGAGATGCGACTGCCATTGAAATAGCCGCAATCATTACAAGAACCTCACCAGATCTGGACTGCCTGAAGAATGCTTTTGCTGCAAATTTGAATATGGGCATACTTAGTGCTCTGAATTTGAGGACAATTTACCGGCATCCAAACAAATCTCTCTATCGCACATCTTCGCCAATCTCTTTTCATGAGTGACTAAAATAAGTGTTGTTGATGAAAGCTTATTTAATGAAAACATCGTTTCTATNATATTTTCGCCTGTTTTTGAGTCTAGATTTCCAGTCGGTTCATCGGCAAATAAAACTGAGGGATTACTGGCAAAAGCCCTTGCGATGGCAACACGCTGTTTTTCTCCGCCAGATAATTGGCTTGGATAGTGAGTTAGGCGGTCTTTCATATTCATGTTGGTTAATATTTCAGTGGCCTTTTTTCTATAATCGCTTACATTGTTCATTTCCATTGGAAACATGACATTTTCAAGAGCATTTAATGATGGAATTAAATGAAAAGATTGAAATACGAAGCCAACATTCTTGGCTCTAATTTCAGCTCTTTGATCTTCATTCAGGGNAGCNAAATCATTACCTTTAAAATTAATCTGTCCACTTGAAGGAACGTCCAATCCTGCCATTAAACTTAGAAGAGTTGATTTACCAGCTCCTGATGTGCCAATAATAGCAACACTCTCGCCCTCTTTTATTCTCAAGCTGATATCGGATAGAATTGTTAAGCTGCCTTCAGGACTTAGGACAGTTTTGTTAACATTNACTAAATTAAAAAGATCATCATTGGTTTGATTATTTTNCATGAAAAAACTCATNATTAATATTTTTTTCTTATTTTACTCTATCGTGGCCATTGGGCAGACCGATAATATCATTATTTACGGTGACAGTTTGAGCGCAGGTTATGGTATTGAAATTAATCAATCCTGGCCAGCACTCTTACAAGATAAACTGAAAGCCAATAAATATAGCCATCAGGTCATCAATTCAAGTATAAGTGGAGAAACTACTGAAGGAGGAGTTGCTCGAATTGAACGTATACTGGATAGATATACCCCTGAGATTATGGTAATTGAGCTAGGCGGTAATGATGGCTTAAGAGGCTTTCCCGTGCATCTTATTAAAAACAATTTGGAAAAAATGGTGCAAAANTGNCAGGAAAAAAATACATCTGTGATCTTNTTAGGAATCAAGATACCTCTTAATTATGGNCCNCGNTATACGCNGGAATTTGAAAAGATGTATCAAGATGTTGCTGTGAAATATAATATTGAGCTGATTGATTTTTTTATGAAAGATGTGGCTCTTAATAAAAATCTGATGCAAGATGATGGTATTCATCCAAATGAAGAAGCACAACCAATTCTATTGAATAATGTGTGGGAAACGATTAAGAAAAGTATTTGATAAATCAGTANTAAATAAGAAGGAGTGAAATTATGGAAAAAGTCTGGCTTACTTCGTACCCGGAAGGTGTCCCAGAATTAATCCCTGATCCGCCCTACAGTTCACTTACAGATATGATGAATGCGAGCATGAAAAAATATGCATCTCGCAAAGCATACACAAACATGGGCTCTTCGATTACATTTNGTGAATTGGATGAACTTTCAAATAGATTTGCTCATTATTTATTATANGAACTCAACCTAAAGAAAGGCGACAGAGTTGCAATAATGTTGCCAAACGTAAATCAGTATCCAATTGCTTTATGTGGGATATTAAAAGCTGGTCTAGTTGTAGTTAATGTCAACCCTCTCTATACGCCCAGAGAACTTAAACATCAGTTATCAGACTCNCGAGCCAAAACAATAATCATTCTAGAAAACTTCGCTAATGTCCTTTCTGAAGTCATACATGAGACATCTATAGAGAAAGTTATACTGACGAAAATGGGCGATATGCTCTCATTCCCAAAAAATCATATCGTAAATTTTGTTGTTAAACATATAAAAAAATTGGTGCCANCCTATGAATTTAGTGATTCATCATCTTTCTTAGAAATTCTAAGCAAGAATAAAAACTCACAATTAGAAAAAATCGACATCGATATCGAAGACATTGCCTTCCTGCAATANACAGGAGGTACCACAGGCTTATCAAAAGGCGCAATGATCACNCATAAAAATATGCTCTATAACTTATATCAATCAAAAGCCTGGCGATCTGATCTTCTCGAGGATGTGNATATCATNGTTGCGATAACTGCTCTGCCGCTTTATCACATATTCTCACTCCAAAGTAATTGTTTAGCGATGATGCTTGACGGAGGCGAAAATATTTTAATAACCAATCCCAGAGATTTTCCNGCATTTGTNAAAGAACTCGCTAAACACAGTTTTGTTTACATCACTGGNGTAAATACACTGTTCGCATCTTTATTAAATACACCGGGATTTGANAAATTAGATTTTTCCTCGCTGAGATGGACAATAGGTGGTGGCATGGCTGTGCAAAATGCGGTCTCAAAAAATTGGGAAAAAATAACCGGACAACCCATATTGCAAGCGTATGGATTAACTGAAACTTCTCCAGCAGCAATAATAAATCCTATTAACTTTGAGGAATTTACAGGTTCTATTGGTCTGCCAATCTCTTCAACAGAGGTGATGATTTGTGATGATGATGGCACTCAGCTACCTATTGGTGATCTGGGGGAGATATGTATAAAAGGACCTCAAGTAATGAAAGGCTATTGGGAAAAGCCTGATGAAACTAAAAAAGTATTATCGACTGATGGCTGGTTAAAAACAGGCGATATGGGAAGAATGGATCAAGATGGCTTTATATTCATTGAGGATAGAAAAAAAGATATGATTTTAGTGTCTGGATTCAATGTGTATCCAAATGA
>PBVS01000005.1 GCA_002728725.1 Woeseiaceae bacterium | reverse complement strand
CATCAATTTGTGTTTCAGATAAATCTATCTGTGGCGCTGTAACTGAAGGCAATAACGATTCTTGAGATTCTGTTTCAGTTTCCATTTCAAAAGTTTCATCAATTTGTGTTTCTGAAGATTCTGTCTGTGGCGCTGTAACTGGAGGCAATAACGATTCTAGAGATTCTGTTTCAGTTTCCATTTTTATAACAACAGCCTCATTATTGCCAAAAATACCAAAAACTGTTGCAAGAACCCCAAACGAAATTAAAATCACAAAAATCGCAATTAGAATGATCTTCGGGGTTAAAACATACTTACTTATTTGATCGACGGAATCATTTACTATAGGCGGTGAATCTTCAATTGAGTTGATTGCACTATATTTCTCTATAATTAAATCAGGATCCAGGCCAACCAACTCAGAATATTGCCTCAAATAACCTTTAACAAAAACAGGAGCGCCGATTGACTCAAAATCATTATTTTCAATCATTTCGACAACACGCGGTTCGATTTTAATCTCTCTTGCGACCTGATTAACACTCAGTTCTTTCTCTGATCTCTTATTTGCAAGCCTTTCACCGCAACTAATTTCATCTTTATTTTGTTCGACTGCTTCATTCATAATGATTACTCTTACCTATTCATTGCTGCAAATTTGATGTCTTGACGCTCTTCTTACCTAATCTACTAAGCACACGATTATTGACTTTACCAGCCAATTGACCGCATGCAGCGTCTATATCATCTCCTCTTGTCTTTCTTGTTGTAACAATAATCCCTTTTTCACGCAACCATGTTTGAAATTTTTTTATTTGGTTAGAAGAAGAGGATTTATAATTTGAACCATCAAAAGTATTAAAAGGAATCAAATTCAATTTAGCGGGTTTATTAATTAATAATCTATACAGCTCTCGAGCGTGATTCATCGTATCATTCACATCTTTTAGCATTACATACTCGAATGTAATGTATCGGTTAGATTGTTGTTTGGCATAACTCCAGCAAGCATCTAGGAGATCTGAAATTGGATGGATTTTATTTATTGGTACCAGTTTGTTTCTGAGTTCATCGTTTGGAGCATGCAAAGATACTGCCAGAGAGACATTGCATTGATCTGATAGCTGTGAAATATTCGGCACAATTCCTGATGTGCTCAATGTTACTCTTCTTCTCGACAAACCATATGCATGATCAGATAACATTATTTCAATCGCTTTTAAAACATGTTTGAAATTAGCGAGTGGTTCTCCCATGCCCATGAACACAACATTTGTAATTGCAGGAAGCCCATTATTCCTTCTAGGAAGACTTGAATTTGCAAAATACAGCTGAGAAATGATTTCATCCGCATTTAAGTTTCGGTTGAAACCCTGATGACCGGTCGCACAAAATGAACAATCAAGAGCACAGCCCACCTGAGATGAGATGCAGAGTGTTCCTCGATCAGTTTCTGGAATATAAACAGTCTCTATTGCCTGACCTATACCAGAATTAAAGAGCCATTTTGTTGTTCCATCCTTCGATACATCCTCGGATATAAGCGCAGGCAATTCTATTTCAGTGGATTTATTTAACTTATCTCTTAGATCGTTTGAAAGATCAGTCATCTCAGCAATATCAGTGATGTATCTCTTGTGCACCCACTTTAATATTTGTTTTGCATGAAACTTTCTGTAACCCAGATCAGCTATGATTGCTTCGATTTCAGATAAATTACAACCCAGTAGATTTTTTTTATCTTTCTTCATCAAAAAGATTCTTAATGACCGTTATCTGGTTCTATTGCAAATCTCATCTTCTGAGAAAAAGAACGCTATCTCTTGTGCTGCTGTATCGGGGCCATCTGAGCCATGAACAATATTTTCTTCGATACTGTCTGCAAAGTCGGCTCTGATTGACCCGGCTTCTGCTTCGACTGGGTTAGTAGCACCCATTATTGCTCTGTTTGCATCAATCGCAGAATCTCCAGATAGAACCTGAATTTGAACAGGACCGGAAGTCATATATTCGACCAAATCATTATAAAAAGGACGTTCCTTATGGACAGCGTAGAAACCCTCTGCTTGTTGTTTGGAAAGATGGACCATTTTAGAGGCATGGATTTCTAAACCGGCTTTTTCGAAGCGATTATATATTTCACCAATTAAGTTCTTTTGCACGCCGTCAGGCTTGATTATTGATAGTGTTAGTTCTTTTGACATAATTTTTACCTTAAAAATATAATTTTAAATTGTTGTATTGTGCTAGCAAAATGTTGAGGAAGCTGTAACTCACGAAATTAGATACTAAAGCTTTCCCCGCAACCACATTCGCTAGATATATTTGGATTGCGAAAACTGAAGGCCTCATTTAAACCCTCTTTTTTAAAATCTATTTCTGTCCCATCTATGAGATTAAGACTGAACTCATCAACGATTACCTTTACACCGTCGTTATCGAAAATCTTATCGACCTCATTGATTTCGTCTGTGTAATTAATTACATAAGCATAGCCATTACATCCAGTTTTTTTCACTCCAACCCGAACAGATACAGATTGCTCAGATTTATCTGTGTAATTTTTAATTCTATCTATCGCCGATTGTGTAAGTAATATAGCCATGTTCTCGTCTACGTTGTTTTTTTTATTAATTGTAACCTAATATCATTAACTGCGTCTTCAAGTAACAGTATTATCGATCTCCTATCACTTGGTATTTTGAGTATTTCCATCAGTTCAATTGGAGTAATTTTTTCTATATCATTGATGTATTTATTTTCAAGATTTTCACACAACCATTCTAAGGAAGCCATCAGATATGGACAACCAATGACTCGATATCTGATTTTCTTGATTGATTTATCATCTGCGATGCATTTTATCTGAATAAAAGAATTATCGTTAATATCGCCCGCAAAGGCTTCATAATAATTAGTCGTAATTGAATCTTCCGCATCGCTGTAATCTGATCTAGCGAATAACTCAATCAGATATGAAGAATAAATATCATGTTTTTTCTTATAAAAATCATTCATTGATATTGCTTGGATAATTTTTTCTGAGTTGGTTAACCGCACTGATGTATTTTTCAAGGGCGAAATCGACATCATCCCGTGTGGTATCTCTTGTGAAGCTAAACCTGATTGAGGACTGTATCTCATGATCATTTAGACCTAACTCTCTTAGAACATGTGATGGCTCACTATTTTTTGAATTACAAGCTGATCCTTGTGCAACACACAATGGCTCAAGCAGTAGCAACAGACTTTCTCCATTTACTCCAGGAGCTCTAATATTGACGATCCCTGGGTATCTGCTCTTATCTGAACCATTAAGGAAAATATCTGGTAAATTTCTAATTTTTTCAAAGAAGTGGTTACTCAAATCTTCCATTAATATTAGATCTTCTCTCATTCTGGTCATCGCTAATTTTGCGGCAACACCAAAACCGATTATTTGGTGTAACGGGAGTGTTCCAGGTCTCACCCACATCTCTTGATCGCCTCCATGAGTGATTGGCAGTAATTTCACTTTATGAGCCTCTCTAATGAAAAGCGCCCCAATACCCTGAGGACCATAAAGCTTATGGGCAGAAATAGACAGTAAATCTATTGGGAGTTTTTTTAGATCAATAGAAATTTTGCCNACAGATTGNGCNGCATCACAGTGAAAGAGAACANCCTGATCCTCACATACCGATGCTATCTCGAAAATGTTNTGAATCGCCCCAATTTCATTATTGATATGCATAATNGAGACCAATNNAGTGTCTTCGCGAATTGCTTTTTTTAGCTGNTTNGTATCNAGTAACCCATCAGTACCAGGTCGCAATCTAGTTACTTCGAAACCTTCTTNCTCAAGATAATCAAACGGTCCNGATACNGCTTTATGNTCAGTNGTCATNGTAATGAGATGTTTACCGTGATTAGCNCGGAATTTTGCAGANCCTATTATTGCTAGATTATTTGACTCGGTCGCACCTGATGTGAAAATTAAATCTTCTTTGTTTGCATTTATAAGTGTCGAAATCTGATCTCTTGCTTTATCAATTTTCTGCATTGCATCTCTTCCTGAGACATGAACAGATGATGGGTTTGCGAATAACTCCTTGTTATTGAGGCAAGCCAACATTGATTCAATCACCTCTGGATCAGTTGGCATAGTAGCCGCACCATCCATATAAATTTTTCTGTTTCTATTATTCTCGATCATCTTCTAAATCGCTCAAATGCAGTTAAGATACCTCTGAGAATATTAACTTCATTGTTATCTACAGAAGCCTTAGCAAAAAGTTTTCGAATTCGACGCATCAAAAATCTTGGATTTTTTGGATCCAAAAACTCGCTTTCAATCAATAACCTCTCAAGGTGATTATAAAAATTTTCCATTTCACTCACAGTAGCAAGAGATTCCTCTTTATTTGTTGATCCCAGCTTTCCCTCGATATAATTCATTCTCAATTGGTAACAAAAAATTTGAACTGCCATTGCCAGATTGAGCGAACTAAATTTTGGATTGACTGGAATATATAAAAGTGCGTCGCATAGATCAATATGTTCATTTTTTAATCCTGACTGTTCAGGTCCAAAGACCACGGCTGTTTCGGCTTCTTTACCTTCATTTACTATTCTTGAGCTGCACTCGCTTGGATTAAATGTTGGCCAGTTTATATTTCTTGATCTCGCACTTGCCGCATAAACAGTATTGCAATTTTTTATAGCATCTTCGAGCGTGTCTTCAATAGTTATTTTCTGAAGTATATCCTGAGCACCAGAAGCTCTTGCAAAGGCAATATCATCCACAGAACATAAAGGATTCACCAATACTAACTGATGAAGACCCATATTTTTCATTGCCCTTGCAACTGCCCCAATATTTCCAGGATGCGATGTCTCAACGAGTATTATTTTTATTTTAATTTGCAAATTAGTCCTATAAAGCCAGTTAAAATTTAATCTTATTATATCCCTTATTAAAGTCTGTTATTCTACCTATATATATACTCTAAAATAATATATATNAATTGTTCTTTATAATTGGAATCCATAAAAATGCATGCACTACTTAATGTCGGAGTAATGGCCGCAAGAAAGGCTGGGGACTCGTTGATCAGAAATCTCAATAAGCTTGATCAATTGAAAGCAAAAGCTACTTTGAAAGGAAAAAATGATTTTGTTAGTGATGCAGATTTGATTGCAGAAAGTATTATTATCGAAACAATAAGAAAGCACTATCCTGATCATGCGATTTTGGCAGAGGAGAGTGGNANACAGGGTGAATCAGACTATAAATGGATTATTGATCCGCTTGATGGAACAACCAACTTTCTTCATGGGTTCCCGGTCTTTTGTGTTTCTATTGGATTGATGTATAAAGACACAATTGAGCATGCAGTTGTTTATGACCCAATCAAACAAGAATTATTCACGGCTTCAAATGGGCAAGGGGCTCATCTTGATGGAAAACGAATTCGTGTCAGCGGTGAAAAATTTATTAGCAGATCACTTATTGGCACTGGATTCCCCTACAGGAAATCAAATAAAAATCCCGATCACTATATGGCTATGCTTAAACAGGTAATNAATAAAACGGCTGGNGTCAGGCGGCCCGGTGCTGCAGCAATTGATCTATGTTATGTGGCTGCAGGAAGGCTCGATGGTTTCTGGGAGACTGGTTTAAGTATATGGGATATTGCTGCTGGCGCACTGATTATTCAAGAATCTGGTGGAATAATTACGGATATTAACGGATCANCCAATTATTTAGAGACAGGTGATGTTCTNTGTGGAACACCAAGAATTCATTCTAAACTTCAACAACTCNTTATTGAAACTTCACACCAAGATAAATAACTAGGGCAAATCATCGACTAAATCNGGNTCTTTCTCAGGTGGAAGCAAGTCCTTCGTATTTACATCAAGAACAAGTGCGACTGCACCAGCAGTATAAATCGATGAATAAGTTCCTANAATGATCCCCACGATTAGTGCAATTGAGAATGGTCTCACTGATTCTCCACCCAGCACCAGCAAGGCAATTAGGACAACTAATGTTGTGACACCAGTNATTATAGTTCTTGCAAGCATTTCATTTATCGAAATATTCATAGCTTCATCGGATGCGACGCCTCTGAGTTTAATAAAATTTTCTCTTATTCGATCAAATGCAACCACTGTGTCATTCAGAGAATAACCAATAACGGCAAGGACNGCAGCAACTACCGTCAGATCAAATTCAAAACCAAATAGCGAGAAGAANCCGACGGTGATNATTACATCATGCAACAGTGCGCAGACAGCTCCAGCAGCGAACTTCCACTGAAAGCGAAACATAACGTAAGCAAATATCATCATAATAGCAAAAATCATTGCTAAACCGCCCTGCTCTGTAAGATCTTCACCAACCTGTGGCCCAACAAACTCGACTCTTCTGAGAACGACTTCAGGTTCATCTGCTGCCAAAAGCTCTCTCAATCTGTCTCTAATATAATTTGGATCCTGATCTGATTGTGGAGGAAGCCTTAATAAAACTTCTTCTTCTGAGCCGAAACTTTGAACCTGAACATCATCAAAGCCATCGTCAGCAAGTAGAGATCTAATCTTCGGTAAATCTGCGGGGCCTGGATAACCAATTTCTAGAAGAACTCCTCCTGTAAAATCAATTCCAAAATCGAGACCCCTTGTAATAATTGAGCCCAGTGAGANTGAAATCATTATTGCTGATAATAGAAGTGCAACTCTTCTGCGCTTTATACCTAAAAAGTTAATTGTTGTTTTATTTTTAATAAATCGCATTATTTTTCTTCATCAAATTGGTAGTTTATTTAGTCGCCTGTTACCAAAAACCAAGTTTACTATTGCTCTAGTTCCAACAATTGCCGTAAACATTGAGGTAATAATCCCAAGCGATAACGTTACTGCAAATCCTTTTATTGGGCCTGTACCAAAGGCAAATAAGACAATTGCTGCAATCAATGTTGTTATATTTGCATCAGAAATAGAAGACAACGCTTTTTCGTAACCTGAGCTGATACTTCCTTGAGGTGTATTACCTGNGAAAATCTCTTCTCTNATACGCTCAAAAATCAAAACATTGGCNTCNACTGCCATTCCAACTGTTAGAACAATTCCGGCAATACCCGGAAGNGTCAGAGAAGCTTGCAACATTGANAGCATCGCAACNATAAAAATTAGATTAGAAAATAAGGCNATNTTTGCAATCATCCCNAACCACTTGTAATAAATTGCCATAAAAAACACAACGGCCAGGAAACCTATAGTGACCGCATTGAACCCTCTATCAATATTGTCCTGACCCAGACTGGGTCCGATGGTTCTCTCCTCAATNTTAAAAACAGGTGCAGCCAGTGCTCCTGCTCTAAGCAAAAGNGCAAGNTCTCTCGCTTCAAGTGGGGTCAANCCTGTGATTTGAAAACGATCCTTAAAAACACCTCTAATTGTTGCAGTGCTTATTATTTCTTCGGTCTTGATTACACGTGTGGAAGGTTTACCATCCTGTATGTCCGTTACACGGCGAGTCTCAATGAACACTGTAGACATTGGTTTATTGAGATTTTCTCTCGTTGTTTTAAGCATACTCTCTCCGCCAGCAGCATCCAAAGTAATGAATACTGCTGGTTGGCCCTGGCTAAAACCAGATTCAGCATCGATGATCTGATCACCTGAGGCTATTATTTCTCTTCGTAATACTTGAGATGGAACACCAGTTCTTCCTGAATATCTTCTCGATCCTGGGCTATTCCCNCCATTGTCAACTAAATGAAATTCCAGTGTGGCCGTTGCTGTCAAGATGTCATCNAGACGATTAGGGTCTTGAACACCNGGAAGCTGAACGACAATCCTGTCTAGACCTTGTCTCTGAACGAGAGGTTCAGCAACTCCAAGTTGATTGACACGGTTTCTTAAGGTTGTGATATTTTGCTCGATTGCAAAATCTTGTCTAGCCTTAATCTGATTTTCTGTCATTCTTACACGAAATGAAGTCTCACTTCCATCAAGTATCAACAAATCAGAATCCATTTCAGAAACAATATTTCTTGCACTGATGAGATCTTGTTGATTTCTGACACGCACGACTATCTCAGAGCCATTTATGTCTATTCGACTTCTGATTTTTGAGTCACGAAGCAGATCGTTGAAGCTTTGCTGATAAAGCGTCAATCTTGTATTTATTGCCGTTTCCATATCTACTTCTAGAAGAAAATATACCCCTCCTCTTAGATCCAAACCCAAACTCATTGGCTTAATACCAATTGACCTTAACCAATTCGGTAAATTTGGTGTCAATGTGTATGCCACACTCTTNCTATCTAAGTATCTATCCCTGAGACGGTCTCCAGAAATTAATTGTTCTTCGGGATCAGAGAATAGAATAACTGCTCTCCCATCCTCAATATATTCAGTGACAGGATTAATATCTAGGGCGCGTATGAGATTAATAGCCTCATCGACTTGCTCATTATCCATTTTCGAACCATCTGCATTTGCAATTTGGACCGAGGGAAGACTGCTATATACATTGGGCAAAGCAAAAACAAAGCCCGTTATAAATACCAAAACTACCAGTATATTCAGCCATGAGGGATATCTGTTCATAATTAAATCTTATTTAGGCTGCTTCAATAGTTCCTTTTGGGACTACCGCAGAGATAGATGCTTTTTGAATCTTTATTATTACTGCTTTGCTTATTTCAATATTTGCATAATGCTCATTAACTGATATTACCTTTGCAAGTAGCCCACCTGATGTCATTACCTCATCTCCTGCAGCGAGAGATTTTACTAAATCAGCATGTGCTTTTTGNCTTTTTTGCTGTGGTCTTATTANAAGGAAATAGAAACCAACAAATATCACGATCATTGGTATTAGAAAACCAAATGGATCTGAATTAGCTGTTGCNCCTTGAGCGTGNGCTTCATTTATAAAAAAATTCATATACTTATCTTTTTGTTATTGGATTGAACGGTATTATATATCATTGTGAGTCAATGCTCATGAAAATTAGTTTTTGTTTTTTTATCCCTTATGAAAATCNATTCCAACTCCTTAATGTAGGCGGATAATGACTGATCCTCAATATGCGCTCTAATCTCTTTCATTAAATTCTGATAATAATGAACATTGTGAATAGTGCANAATCTNGANCCTAACATTTCATTNATTTTATATAAATGCCTGAGATACGAGCGTGAATAATTTCTACACACATAACATTCACAAATTGGATCTAATTTATCAGTATCGTCTTTATATATAGAATTCCTAATATTGATTATTCCCAGACTGGTAAAGAGATGTCCATTTCTGGCATGCCTTGTTGGTATCACACAATCAAACATATCAATCCCCATTTGGACTGATTTTGCAATATCAGCTGGAAACCCTACCCCCATTAGATATCTGGGTTTATTTTTTTTCATATGCGGGATTAAATTTTCTAAGATCGATATTCTCTCTAGTTCGGACTCACCAACTGCAAGCCCTCCTATGGCATACCCATCAAAACCTATATCATGGAGTATTTTTAGTGATTCTAGTCTTAGATCGTTATACATTCCTCCTTGAATTATGCCGAATAAATCAGCTCTCTCTTCACCTTGATTTCTCTTTAACTTAAGAAATGTATTTTTTGATCTTCTCGCCCATTCAATAGAAAGCTCCATCGACTCTTTGGCTTCTTTTTTTGAGGCTGGGTATTTTGTGCATTCGTCAAAAATCATAACGATGTCTGAATCAAGATGATGTTGAACATCAATTGAGAGCTCTGGAGAAAGGAAAACATTNGCACCATCAATAGGTGACTGAAAATGCACCCCATCTTTAGTTATTTTCCTTTTCTTTTCCAATGAGAATACCTGGAATCCTCCTGAATCTGTCAAAATAGGTCCGCTCCAGTTCATAAATTTATGCAATCCNCCNTGTTTCTTTATGATTTCAACACCCGGTCTTAACATCAGGTGAAACGTGTTCGAAAGAATAATGTCTGTGGAGCTTTCANTCAGCTCTTCAGGAGTGACACTCTTGACGGCTCCATATGTTCCAACAGGCATGAAAGCTGGAGTTTGTATTTCACCCCGCCTCAAAGATATCCGTCCAGTTCTTGCTAGGTTATCCTCATTTATTATTTTAAATCTCATTTAAATCCTTTAGGCAAGATTAGCATCGCATCGCCATAACTGTAAAAACGATACTTTTTTTCTACAGCATAATTATAAGCTTTCATTATAAATTCTTTATTTGCCAGAGCTGAAATTAGCATGAGTAGGGAAGATTTAGGTAAATGAAAATTTGTTAGCAATGCATCCACAACCTGAAATCGATAACCGGGACGAATAAAAATATCAGTTTCTCCTTTCCATGATTCCATTGATTTTATAGCTGAATGTGCCTCTATGGCGCGCGCGGAAGTGGTTCCAACAGCTATCACTCTTCCATTTTTCTTCTTTGCAAGTTTGATATCCTCTATTGTTTTTTTATTTATCTCGTAATATTCACTATGCAATTGATTCTTAATAATATTTTCCTGTTTAAGAGGTTGAAATGTCCCAGCACCAATATGAAGGGTTATGTATGCCAGCGAAATATTGGATGGCCTCATCCCAGTTAGCATTTCCTCATCAAAATGCAATCCAGCGGTAGGGGCAGCAACAGCGCCATATTTTTTAGCAAAAATTGTCTGATATCTTTTGTTATCAATATCTTTTGAATCTCTATTGAGATATGGCGGTATCGGGATACTGCCTATGTTGCAAATAACTTCATTTATAGGGGCTGANAATTNAACNTTATAGATACCATCTGATTTNCAGAGAATNTCAGCAATATAATTNTCAGGAAATAATAAACGAGATCCAATTTTTGGAGACTTGCTNGCCTTTATGAATATATTCGCTTNAGTTTNAGTAAGAATTCTCTCGATTAAAACNTCAACCCTTCCACCAGTATCTTTCTTGCCATTAATTCTAGCGTTAATCACCTTAGTATCGTTGAATANAAGTAAATCATAAGATTTAGTGTATTCGTAAANCTTTCTAAATGACGTATCGATTATCTCCTTTCTATCACAATCNAATATCATCAGGCGGCTATCACTTCGATTATCAAGAGGATATTTAGCTATTAGCTCATCAGGTAAATCATAATCATAATCTGAAATATGCATAGTGGATCAAATTCTCGTTTAGATAAATTATAATCTATTGGCACAAAATTAGGGCAATTAGCAAACTCATTAACAGTAGCTAACTAACATAAATTAAGTCAAAATATCAAAACAAACAAAGAACATCATTACTTAATTTATCATTGCCGGGATGGCGGAACTGGTAGACGCGCCGGATTCAAAATCCGGTTCTGGAAACAGAGTGCGAGTTCGATTCTCGCTCCCGGCACCAAGATATGAATATGAATATGAAATATTGTCCAGAATGCGGCGCAACGACTTCAATAAAAATTCCATCAGGAGATAATCATGAGAGAGTCGTATGCAGTGAGTGCGAATTAATTCATTATCAGAACCCAAAAATTGTCGTTGGGTGCGTGCCTGTTATAGGTGATGAGATACTCCTCTGTAAACGTGCAATTGAACCGAGATACGGATTCTGGACAGTCCCAGCAGGATTCATGGAGCTTGGCGAGACCCTAATACAGGGTGCTACGAGGGAAACCTATGAAGAAGCTTGCGCAAAAGTAAACATTGGACATCTATTCGCGATTGTTGACGTAATCAGTGCAGGTCAGGTGCATGCTTTTTATACAGCTGATCTGATAGGAGATTTTGCTCCCGGTCAAGAAAGTCTTGATGTTAAATTATTCAATAAGAACGATATGCCTTGGGATCAGATGGCTTTTGAAAGTGGAGTTTTTGCCCTTAGGAAGCTTCTTGATGATGATGGAAAAAATAATGGAATTCACTATCACAAAATAGACAGAAGAAAGCAGCCATCATCATAAGCTAGTTCAGCGAACTTATAATATTTGACAGTTCCGTAGCACTTACATAACCATTAACCATATGACCATTCTCTAGAATGATCGCAGGCGTTCCCTGTAAGCCNACGTTTTGACCCATTATGTAGTGTTTACTGATAGCAGCACTGTCACAGTCGTTTTCATAATCAAATTTTTGATCTATTTTCGCCAATGTCAAAGCATTATTTTTATCTTTTGAGCACCAAATTTGCTCAGCTATCACCCAAGAAGGGCTTCTTGGGCCGCTTCNTGGGTACATCAAATATCTTACCTCTATACCGAGATCAAGATAATCATCAATTTGATTGTGCAACCTCCTGCAAAATGTACAATCNACATCGGTGAAAACTGTTACGTGGTTACTTTTTTCTGCTGGCGAAAAAATTATCATATCATCTGAAGAATACGAATCTAGAACAGCCTTNCTTGAATCATTNCTGATATTTTCTGACAAATTCTCCTGTGTCTCAATGTCATACATNTCGCCCTGAATAAGGTGGCGCCCATCAGCTGAAATGTATGCTATGTATGCACCTTTCGTNATTGTATACCAACCATCAACCGGGCTTTTTTTGATGTTCTCTGCCTTAATATCAGAACTCATTTTTGTAACNATATTTTGAATAACACTCAAGCCATCTTCCTCGGCCTGACCGTATGAAGCGAGTTGCAAAATTGATAGTAAAAAAAATATTTTGTATGCCTTGCTCATCTGTCAATAATCATCCATTCAATTTAATAATAAAATTATTCTTTCCATTGTATATGAAAATTATCCTCTAGGGTGATGTTGTCCNTGTAAATCTTTGAGCCTCTCTCTCGCGATATGAGTGTAAATTTGTGTCGTGGATAGATCACTATGACCTAACAACAACTGCACAACCCNTAAATCGGCACCATGATTTAATAGATGCGTTGCAAAAGCATGCCTCAGACCGTGAGGTGAGATTTCTTTTTTTATNTTTGCTTTTTTTGCATATCTTTTGATTACNTACCAAAATGCCTGCCTTGACATNAAATCTGCNCTTTTCGAGGGAAANAAGCAATCTGTATCATTTTCACCTAGAATCTTTGACCTGGAATTTCTTATAAATGAATCAACGCAGTCTGAGGCTTCCTCTCCTATAGGAACTAATCTCTCTTTGTTTCCTTTTCCTATTACTCTGAGCACACCTTGATTAAAATTTATCTGCGACACTTTCAATGATATTAACTCAGTCACCCTNAGTCCCGTNGCATACATAAGTTCGAGCATTGCCTTATCTCTGTGTCCTATGGGCTCAGATACAGTTGGAGCATCGAGCAAATCTGATANCTCATCCTCAGTGAGAGACTTTGGNAGTGGTTTCCCGATTCTTGGCATTTCTATATCAGCAGATGGATCAATTCTAATGGCGTTTGTTCTCAACAGATACTGAAAAAATGCTCTATAACTGGAAATCTGACGCGCTGTTGTCCTTGCCTTTATACCTGATTGAACTCTTTTTGAAATAAAACTTAGTAAATCAGATTTTCTTGTTTTTGCTATCGTCAAATTTGATTTTGATAGCTCAATCGCAAGAAGTCTTAAATCATCTTTATAGGCATTAAGTGTGTTTGAGGCTAGACCTCTCTCCGACCAAATTGCATCAATAAATTTGTCTATTTCAACTTCAGATATACGAAAAGATTTCGTTTGATCTTTATCCAGCTCTTTATTGATAATGATTCCTTAGAAATTAGTTGGTAAAGATAGATTATAATACCTTAAAGTTCTTGTTTGGCGGAATATGGATCAAAAATGACGACTAATAAATTTAAATTAAAATCAAAAATTTTTGGTTTATACGCAATCACAATTTTTTTGCTTTGTGTTTTGTTCGCCATTATTGGGGTGATTTTTTTACCAACATTAACACTTCGAAGAAAATGGGTTAAAAAATTTGCAAATTTGGTTTTCATTTTATCTGGAATAAAGATTGAAACGCATGGCCTAGAAAACATTCCTGATTCTCATGCAATAGTCGTTGCAAATCATGCCAGTTACATCGACGGCATCATTCTCCATGCTGTTCTTCCTACAAAATTCACATTTGTCATAAAAAGCGAGATGAAAACTGTTCCTTTGGCAAACTTCTTATTTCGACGAGTTGGTTCGAGGTATGTTGAGAGATTTAAACGCAAGGGCACATTTAGAGATGCAAGGAAATTAATAAAAGCGGGTGCAGATGGAGAATCATTGGCAATTTTTGCTGAAGGAACATTTACAGAAAAACCGGGTCTTCATCCCTTCAGAATGGGCGCTTTTCTTACTGCTAAAAAATCAAAAATACCCCTTATTCCAACAGTAATAAAGGGTTCAAGAGATATTCTTGCTGCAGATAAATATCTGCCTTCAAGAGGAAACATAGAAGTTAAAATACTTGCAGCTGTACATCAAAATGATACAGTTTATCGCTCTGGAAGAGAGTTAAGAGATATCTGCAGAGAACAGATATTAAAAAATCTAGGTGAACCTGATCTTCAGGAAGAAAGTTCATTAAA
>PBVS01000004.1 GCA_002728725.1 Woeseiaceae bacterium | reverse complement strand
GGTGAATATTCAGCAAAAACAGATCGAGGAATGGAAGGTGCAATGGAGTCAGGTGAGAGGGCGGCAAATGAAGTTATTCATTATCTTGGTGTGTCCTGACTAAGCATTCGANTNGAATAAAAATTTGTAATAGTGANGATTTTGTATAAAGCTTAGGAGGGGGCTTAAACAATTAAAAAATTTTTTTTGGAAAGATAATTAGCAAATCATCGAAAAAAGAAAAGTCGAAAGGCATATCTAGGCGTGCTTTTTTGGGTAGTTCTGCTGGTGCAGCGGCGATTCTGGGAAATCCGGTATCAGTTCAGTCTGAAGAAAATCGTATAAATAAGAACAGCGCAATACCCGCTCCAACCCAGTCTTCTTTAGAGCGAGATGTGGGTGATACAAGACCGCCAAACANCNTAGATAAAGATAGAGCTGCAATAAGACCTGGCTCTGACTTAATGGTGCAGGTATTGAAAGATCTCAATATTGAGTATATTGCAGCAAACCCAGCCTCAAGCTTTGAAGCCTTGCAAGAATCCATTGTAAATTATGGTTCTCCACCTAATACCTACCCTGAGCTGATTACTGCACTTCATGAAGAATCTGCTGTAGATATGGCTCACGGTTATGCTAAATCTCAGGGGCACCCTATGGCTGTGATGCTTCATGGAACTGTTGGCTTACAACATGCTGCCATGGCAATTTATCAATGCTATCACGACAAAACTCCAGTTTTAATAATTGTAGGTAGGGACGATACATTTTTTCGCCAAGANCAAACGGCGAACGATATTGCAGGCTTAACNAGGGCATTCACAAAATGGGATTCGCAACCAGAATCTTTAGAATCAGCATTATCTGATATTCAGAGAGCTTTCAATGAGGCTATTACACCTCCAATGGGACCAACAGTCGTAGTCCTTGATACACATATTCAAAAAGAAGAAGCCGGTAATTTAGTTATCCCCAATTACCAGTCACCCGTTTTTAAAAAAATCAGTAGAAATCAAGCCANAAAAATNGCAAAAGATTTATTGGAGGCTGAAAACCCGAGACTTCATGTTGGGAGATTGAGAACACCTGAAGGAATTGCAGATGCAGTTCGACTGGCAGAATTAACTGGATCATCAGTCAGAACATCAGCAACTGCTGGCCCAATGAGTTTTCCTGAAAGACACCCACTGTGTGGTAATGGAGGAAATATTGATCATGATTACATACTGGGTCTGGAAAGTGATGGAAAAGATGCCTCAATTCAAGGACCTACATTACTCTCGAATGCTGCCAATAGAGATNTAACAAATATTGGATTTGGCTTTATAAGAGAGCCTGTTATTCCACCAAGAAGAGATCTTTCTGGAAAGAACGACATAACCGCCGACGCAGAGTCAAGTCTTCCTCTAATAATCAATGAGTTCGAGACCATAAGTTCAAGTGATCCTAATAAAGTTATCTCAAACAGAATTGAATCTTATTCAAAAGAAAATTTGAATACCTACCAAGATGAACTAAAGAAGACATTGGAAAAGAAAAGAAAAGGGTGGAACTCCTCTCCAGTTAGTCTTGCAAGGTTATATTCTGAGCTTTGGCCTATGATCAAAGATTTAGATTGGTGCCTCTCATCGCCTACTGTTTTTTCTAGCAGACATCATGTTGGTATGTGGGATCACAATAAACCATATAGCTACCTTGGGATGCATGGTGCTGGTGGAATTGGATATTGTATTGGTGCCTCTGCAGGGGCTGGGCTTGCCGCAAAAAAAAGGGAAAGAATCGTTATTAATATCCAATGTGATGGAGACTTAAACTACACACCAGGATCATTATGGACTGCAGCACATCACAAATTACCAGTACTTACTATCATGCATAACAATCGAGGTTATCACCAAGAGGTAATGTATCTTCACTATATGGCTGGAGTAAGAGGNAGAGGAACTGATCGAATGCATATTGGAACAACACTAAGGGACCCATTCATCGACTATGCTAANTTGGCNGAAGCATATGGAATGAATAGNGAAGGCCCCATAGAAAACCCTGATGATTTAAAAGCTGCCTTCAGCCGTGGAATAAGATCGGTGTTAGANGGAGAGCCTTATCTCATTGATGTGATAACAGAACCCAGATGAATAACTTAATCATTAAAATCACTAGAGNGATTAAATATACAGTATGCTTCTCTTTGCTATTCACTAAAGCACTATCGGAAGATTCCAGTGAGGGCGAGAAGCTATATCTTTCTCATGGTTGCTATAGTTGTCATGGATACAATGGAACTGGAAGATATCCACTTGCTAATGAAATAAGCGGAATAATGACGAGTGAAGAGCTTTTCACAATGTTTCTGAGACTCAGGGCTGATCTAAATCCAGTNAGCCCNTCAAACAGCATGCCTAACTACAGTAAAAATGTGATTGATGATTCAGAAGCAAAACAGATTTATGCNTACATAAAAACNTTTAAAGATANNCCTCCNNANCTNGAGGAAATACCCATTTTCAAGGAAATGCTTGATAACTCAAATAGGAAAGAATAATGAAATTCATAAAACCAACTTTATCAATAATATTAAGCTCAATTCTACTGATCAATCCACTACTGGCTCACCATTCAGCGATTGCATTTGATAAATCAAAAACAGTAACTGTTNCNGGNGTTATTGCACGCTCAGTCTGGCGAAATCCACACATGGCAATCAATATGAATGCGGAAGATGNCGATGGCAATCAAATCCTATGGAAGATAGAAGGTCCGGGAACAACAATTTTATCTGGGCAAGGTTTCAACAAAAAAATGTTAATGGATGCGACAAAAAATAAAGAAGAAATAACGGTNGTTGTCCATCCGCTCCGATCAGGTAAACCTGGTGGTCTTCTGCAAGGCATCACGCTGGCAAATGGAGACTCNTNTCAAGTAGGAGAAGAATATCAAGATCCGTCTGAAGGTGAACAAGAAAGAATNATTCCTTCACTCGTNGAATGGACACCTCCTCCTGAAGGAGAAACCTGGCAAGAAAGAGAGANAAAAACGAGACCAGAGCAATTACCGATAATTGCAAGTGGTGCAAGACAGACTGGTCCAGGNGCACTTGATCCGGAAAATCTCAACAAAGAGAGGCCAGCAGCACCATTTGATTTGACTGGAACTTGGTTCTTCAGAGGAGAAGATAGAGGAGAAACGAATTATAGCTCCATGTATGGATCTTATGAATTCAAGCCACATCCTGAATTTACAGAGAAAGGGCAAGCAACATTAGACGAATATTTGAGTTATGCTCGTGCTGGACAGCGTTACTATGAACCGACAGCGCAATGCTATCCTGCCGGAATGCCAAGGATAATGACCAGATACGGTTCATTAATGATGCTTCAATATCCCACTGCTATATTCATGATATCGAGATTAAATAATGAATATAGAGTTATATGGCTAGATGGAAGAGATCGTGAGCCTGAAGATAGTAGAGATAATAATTGGAATGGCGAATCCATTGGACATTGGGAAGGNGATACANTNGTNGTTGAAACAACTGGATTTACCGATGAAAACCATCTAATACAACAAGGGATATTCACAGGTGATCAATTAAAAATTATTGAGAGAATCTCAATGCATAATGATGGCAATACACTCAAAATTGATTTTACTATGACTGATCCTGAGCATTGGGTGGGAGAGTGGAAACATACGAAATTCAGAGATCGTGCATTGCGNGCAGACGTCAGAGAAGCAAATTGTTTTGCAGCAGATAATGCNCTTCTTCCTGGAATGTAAAAAGGAATAATNATGCCAAAAATTAAAAAANCTNATCATAATAAAATCGCATTATTTTGTGTTTTACTGCTATTTCATATACCCAATATTTTTGCACATCATTCACATGCGAACCTCAATAAGGACGATGTCAGAACATTCAGTGGAATTGTTACAAGGTACAGTTGGACAATGCCGCATGTTTTTTTGAAAGTAAGAGCGCCAAACAAGGAAGGTAAAGTAGTTGAATATAGNATCGAAATGCTTCATCCACCGGCTATGGCAAAAAGAGGTTGGAAAAAAACTAGTTTTAAAAAAGGTGATTTTATAGTTTGGCAAGGTGCCCATGACTTCAATCCTTCAAGAAATTATACAGGACTCAACTGGGCAGAAAAAAGTGACGGAAATAGACTCAACATGACTGAAAAAGAGGAAGGAGAAATCTTGCCCTCACAGGATTTTTCNGGATTATGGAAAAGATCAGACTATGATCCAAAAACCGGTAAAGCCAAGTTCAATCCGCACTACAAGCCACCTGTTGACTGGCCTTTATCGGAAAAAGGAAAAGAATTAGTCAATGCTTTCCATGAAGATCAAAATCCGATGGTAAACTGTGGAAATCCAGGACCTCCAAAAGCCATGATTGTGCCCTATCCGGTTATGGTCACTCGCCCCAATAATAAGACCATTGTTTTTGAAAGAGAGCTTATGCAGGATAGAAGAATTATTCATTTAGATCACACCGAACCAAAAAAAGCACCATCGAAACTTGGTCATTCGATAGGTTGGTTTGAGGGTAAATCTCTCATCGTAAGAACAGATAATTTCATTGATGATCCTTGGGGNTCACATACAGGAATTGATTCCAGTAAAGAAAAAATATTAACAGAGAAATTTTCCCTCTCAGAAGATGGGTTATTTCTTTACGCAGAAATCACTGTGGATGATCCTGTTTATCTAACTGAACCTCATACCTTTTATCATCGCTGGAAAAAAATTGCAGACAGAGAAGTAATTCAGGCTCCTTGTACAATGGAGAGTGCAAAATTGTATCTACAGGGTGGTTAATGAATATAGCTTCATATATTCTAAATAGGATTAAATNCCTCACCTGACTTAACAAATTCTATGATTACTTTATTAAAGTTCAAAAAGTACTCTTTTTTATTTTTCGTAACTCTTAATTTCCAGTGTTTTTTTGTATTCGCCGAAGAAAATAAACTGCCTGATTGGAGTGGTGTCTGGGAGAGATATGAAGGTAACGGAGGAATGTTTGATGTATCAACTACAAAGCCATCCGATGGAATGGCTGGAAGTCCAGGAGTACGGCAATTTCCGCCTCTGACTGTTGAATGGGAAAAAAAATATAAAGAAAATTTATTGTTAGTCGAAAAAGACAGGCTACCTGACCCAATATCTTACTGTGGAACACCCGCCGGATTTCCAAGACTGCTGGCTCTGCCCGATGTATATGAATTTATAGTCCGGCCCGAAACAACGTGGATAATTACAGAAAATGGGCCAAATATTATGCGGATTTATACAGACGGAAGAGAATTACCAGCAGAAAATGAGAGATGGAATACATACACAGGAGAATCAGTAGGAAAATGGCAAGATGGCACGTTGACTTTTAAAACAATTAGCATGATTGGCGACAAAAATACTGTATTGGACAGGAGCGGGCTTACTTTGAGCGAACAAGCTGAAATAACGACTAAAATTTTTAAAACCAATGATGGTTTATTACGAGCCGAATTAGAAATTATTGACCCTATCGCACTGCAAAAACCATGGCATGTGACTCGTCATTTTAGAAAACTGCCAGCAAATACTCGTGTCTTTGACTATGCTTGCGCAGAAAACAATAGAAATCCAATCACCTCCTCAGGTCAAACTCTCACACTTGGTCCAGATGGCATGCCAATTGATAAGGAAATAAAGTAAATTGAAAAAAGTTAAAAAAAAAGATGCACCAAATAAAATAAACTATCTAGCAATAATTTTTGTCTTATTCTTTTGTAGCTCTTTGAATGCGCACCATTCCAGCGCTATGTTTGATAAGAATAAAGTTCTGGCCGTAGAAGCTACTGTTAGAGAATTTCAGTGGGCCAATCCGCATGTTTGGATACAAATTATCATTAAAGATGAGACAAACAATGAGGAAGAATGGAGTATTGAAGGGATTGGCATAAATACATTGTTCAGAAGAGGTTGGCGGCCAAACTCATTCGCTCCAGGTGACAATATTCAAATAAAGTTCAATCCCATGCTTGATGGATCACCTGCTGGTCTTTTTGTTGGNGCTAAATTTGAAAATGGCAAAATACTGGGCAAGTGGGATGAGTGAAAAAATTAACCTAAGAGGTCTTTTATACCGGACAGCAATGTTTCACAAAATGGATCAATATCTGATTGATCCATGACGGTGGAACATACACCCGTCAGACCAGGGGTTAACCAATATCCATGTTCTAGCATATACCGGTGCAACCCTTTACTTTTGTAGGTCATGCCTCTTTCAGTGTTGTCAGTCAGTTTTTTATCAAAGACCTTGATACCAAAGATAGAAAACTGCCCTTCTGCATAACCCTCAATATTTGCCAGCTCACACACTTCATTGATGCCTTCACGAAACTTTTCGCCTATAAAGTTAAGTTTTTTAAAATTGCTTTTTTTCAGCATTTCCATGGCTTTCATACCTGCAACCATACTTACTGGATTAGCATTGAAAGTTCCGCCATGAGGCACTTTTGCTCTTCCACTTGAAGCTGAAAACATATCCATCACCTTTTCGTGTCCAGCGACAGCTCCAATTGGAAAACCACCCCCGATTATTTTACCCATTGCGGTTAAATCTGCCTCAATTCCTCTTTCTTTTTGACAACCAGAAAATCCCGCTCTGAAGGAAATAACCTCATCGGCAATGAATAAAATATTAAAATCAATGCAAGCTTTTTTGAGTGCACCAATGAAAGCATCAGAGGGAACGGAACGCCCATATTTTTGACCAAAAGGGTCAAATAAAATTGCAGCTACCTGATCGGCGTTTTTTTCAATAATCTTGCTCGCAAGCTCAGCATCATTAAAAGGAATTACAATCACATTTTCTAGGACACCTCTTGGAGTCCCATGTGAATAAGCTGTTGAAATTGGCTCAGAAGAATGAGGATCATTTTTACCATCAAGACTTACCTCAGCAAAATCATAGCTTCCGTGATAAGAATTCTCACATTTAATAATTTTTGGTTTTCCGGTATACGCCCTCGCTACTTTTATAGCATTCATGACTGCCTCGGTGCCTGAATTCATGAAACGTATTTTTTGAAAATTTTTATTTCTATCGCATAAGAGTTTGGCAAATGACGATTCTGCTTTGCTACCAAAGGAAAATCCTGTTCCTGTTTTAATTTGCTCAATGGCAACTTTTGTGATTTCAGGGTGAGAATGGCCGTGTATCAAGGCCGTATAGTTATTATTTAAATCGAAATAAGAATTCCCATCAATATCCCTCAAATACTTACCTTTTGCAGACTCTATATAAATTGAATGAGGCGACAGGCCAATGGTACTCCTCGATCCACCATCGGGGAGTACTTTTCTTGCTTTTATGAAATTATTTCGTGATTTGTTGAGAATATTACTGCCTCTCATACATGAATCCCCACGAAAAAATTTAATTTATATTCTGTGCAAGACTGCTTTCAATAAAAGGTGCAAATTGATCAAGATTGATGCCTGGGGTTTGCATAATCTTTGATCTCATTTGATCGGCGAGTGCGTGATCTTCGCTTCCACTTGCAGCAGCAATCATGCCAACGATTGACGGAGTCCTGTTTGGCACCCAATTAAGAGCTCGCTTATATGCCGACACCGCATCCTCGTATCTCCCTGCGGCAGCTAACATTTCGCCATACAATTCAGCTGCT
>PBVS01000003.1 GCA_002728725.1 Woeseiaceae bacterium | reverse complement strand
TTCTGTTACTTGTACTCACGCTTAATTTTCCGGAATCAACTGTATGTCCATTCATACCTAAACACATGGAGCACCCAGATTCTCTCCATTCTGCACCGGCTTCTTTAAATATTTTATTTAATCCTAATCTTTCTGCATCAGCTTTGATTTTTTGTGATCCGGGCACAACAAGCATTTTTACATTTTTGGCAATTTTTCTATCTTTTAGGATATGAGCCGCAGCCTCTAAATCACTTAATCTTGAGTTTGTGCAGCTACCAATAAAGACAACATCAACATCCTTATTTTGTAGTGTTTTACCAGGTGTAATTTCCATATAATCAATTGCTTTTTTGAAGGAAGCATCACCATTAATTGGAATCGGATCATTTATGTTTACAACCATTCCAGGATTTGTACCATATGTCACCATTGGCTCAAGATCTGCAGCGTTGATTTTGATATATTTATCGTATTTTGCATCAACATCACTTGGCAGACTATTCCAATATTCTAACGCTGAATCCCAGTCATTCTCTTTTGGCGATCTGGGTTTATCAAATAAATAATTAAAAGTAGTATCATCAGGAGCAATCATACCTGCCTTTGCGCCAGCTTCGATTGACATATTGCATATCGTCATTCGTTCTTCCATTGACATAGAAGATATTGTATTTCCNNGATACTCAATGACATGACCTGTTCCACCATCAACGCCAAGTTCACCNATTATNGCTANNACCAGATCTTTAGCGGTTACGCCATTTTTTAGTTTGCCATTGATTTCNACNGATAAGGTTTTCGGTTTACGTTGCANTAAACATTGAGTTGCCANGACATGACCAACCTCAGTTGTTCCGATGCCAAATGCGAGAGCNCCGAATGCNCCATGAGTNCTGGTATGACTNTCACCACAAACAATNGTCTTTCCTGGTTGAGTTAATCCTAATTCNGGCCCAATTACGTGAACAATACCNCTGTTGATGCTATCAAAGTCAAATAATTCAATNTTAAATTCTTTGCAGTTAGAGATCATTTGTCTTACTTGATTTGCAGCATCAGCACCNGCAACNTCAATATCTTTGAACTTNTTTACAGGNAGGGTGGGNGTAGAATGGTCCATTGTCCCAATAGTTGATTCAGTCNTTCTTACTTTAAGAGAATTTTCTCGTAACATTGTGAAAGCTTGAGGTGTNGTAACCTCATGAATAAGATGAAGATCAATGTATAAAATTGCTGGAGTACTTTTAGTCTCTTGAAGAACAATATGGTCATTCCAAACTTTATCAAAAAGTGTAAGTGATGTTTTTTTGCTCATATTAATTGTCTATATAGAGTCTAACCATGAATACTTGTCATCAGTAGAATCTGAGAACAATCCGAAAAATTCATCCTGGAGTTTTTGTGTAATTGGNCCTCTCTTTCCTTGTCCTATTATTATTCTATCTACCGATTTTATTGGCGTTATTTCAGCTGCCGTACCAGTAAAGAACATCTCGTCAGCAAGATACAAAGATTCTCTATTTATTTCTTCTTCTTTTAAATTTAATCCAACATCTTTTGATATTTTAACAACTGTATCTCTTGTTATCCCTGTGAGTATTCCTGAAGAAGCAGGTGGCGTATAAATNACATCATCTTTAACAATGAATAAGTTCTCTCCAGCGCCCTCAGATACTTTGCCGCTTGAGGAGAGTGCAATTCCCTCATCAAAACCAAGTCTTTTTGCTTCAGTGCTAATTAAGGTGCTAGAAAGATAGTTNCCTCCAGCTTTAGCCATAGTTGGTATTGTATTTGGNGCAACTCTCTGCCAGCTTGATACNCAAACTTCTACACCANTTTCNAGNGCATCTTCACCTANGTAAGTTCCCCATTCCCATGCCGCTATTGACACATCCACAGGATGATCATCTTTNGGTGCAAGNCCAATTTCACCATAACCACGAAATGCGATTGGACGAATGTAGGCCCCATTATTTAATTNATTTTGGGTGATGATATCCTTACAAGCTTTTNTAAGATCATCCTGAGAGTAGGGGATTTCCATACGATAAATTTTTGCAGAATTATACAACCTTGCAATATGGTCTTGAAGTCTAAATATTTTTGGTCCATTCGGTGTTTTATAGAGCCTGATTCCTTCAAATACAGAAGATCCGTAGTGAAGTGCGTGAGAGAGCACATGCACTTTTGCATCATCCCAATCAACTATTTGTCCGTTATGCCAAATATAGTTTCCACCTTTGTACATAATATTGTCCTTGATTATTTATTTAATAAATCTAAATTGGTGCTCTGTGAATATTATTATTTTGGGGCGTTGANTTTATACCTTGTTTTTCACGTCTTATAATTCTGTTTATAACNCCAAGGTAAGCTCTGCTTCCAGCTTCAACTATATCAACACTTGTTCCTGAGCCCCTGTATGATTGACCTTCATGTTCAACATTTACTGTTACTTCACCTTGCGCATCAGATCCTATTGTCGGACTATGGAGATCAAACTTTTTAAGGGTCAAGTTCACTTCTGTGATTTTTTTTATGGCGCTAAAGGCAGCCTCAACTGGCCCAGAAGCACTCGTAGATTTTGAATGAACTGCACCTTTTTCATCGACAAGAATTACTTTTGCATTTGAGGGCTCTCCAGACAAGGAGGTGATCTCNAGNGATTTCAGTGTCCATGGCCCTCCAATCGAAGTATCAATATTCATAATCAATGCTTCTATGTCGCCATCATAGATATCTTTTTTAGCATCTGCGAGTTTTTTAAATTCGATAAAAGCACTGTTGATTTTATCGTCGTCTGCCNCGAAACCCAACTCTTCAACTCTCTTTCTGAAGGCGTGTCTTCCACTGTGTTTTCCNAGCACAAGATTGGATTTGCTGATGCCNATGTCCTCTGGTTTCATTATTTCGTATGTAGAACTATGCTGAAGCATTCCATGCTGATGAATTCCGGCTTCGTGTGCAAAAGCATTTTCACCNACGATTGCTTTATTTCGTGGTATTTGAATACCCGTGACCGATGCAACCATTCTTGATGTCGGATAAAGTTTTTCTGATTTTATGTTGGTATCTACATTAAAATGTTCTTTTCTTGTTTTTATTGCCATGACAATTTCTTCAAGCGAACAATTTCCTGCTCTTTCACCTATTCCGTTTATGGTGCATTCTATTTGTCTTGCGCCAGCTTTTACTGCAGCTAGGCTATTTGCNACTGCCATTCCCAAGTCATCATGACAATGCACGCTCAAAGTAATTTTTTCTATATTTTTTACATTTTCTTTTAGGTACCTAAATACACGATCAAATTCATCNGGAACAGTGTATCCAACCGTATCTGGAATATTGACAGTTGTTGCACCAGCCTCAATGGCTGCTGACACAACTTCAGCTAAGTATGATAGTTCTGTTCTCGAGGCATCTTCAGGAGAGAATTCAATATCATCACACAGACTTTTTGCGAGAGATATTGATGAAACAGCATTTTTAATTATCTCTTCTTTCGCCATTTTTAGCTTGTATTCTCTATGAATTGAGCTGGTTGCGACAAAGACATGAATACGATGATTGNCTGACCCTTTGACCGCATTGAATGCTTTATTTATATCATCTTCATTGCATCTNGCGAGGCCACATATGATTGGACCAAGATTTTGGTCTGCTATTTCTTTTACAGAGTTGAAATCACCAGGTGATGCGGCTGGNAAGCCAGCTTCAATTATATCAACATTCAGGTCGGTTAGAGCACGTGAAATCTTAAGTTTCTCACCAAGTGTCATGCTGCAACCTGGTGCTTGCTCTCCATCTCTTAGTGTTGTATCAAAAATTTTTACATGACCATTATTCATTTAAATGCCTTTTATTTTTCAAGCCAATCCATTCTGCTTCTTAAGTCTGTACCCACTTTTTCGATGGGATGCTCAAGATCATTATTCATCATTNTNTTAAATTCAGGTTGACCGGCTTCATTTTCATTTATCCAATTTTCTGCAAATTTACCTGTTTGAATATCGTCTAATATATCTTTCATTTTTTTTCTGGCATGCTCATCAATCACTCTCGGACCACTAACAAGATCACCGTATGCTGCTGTGTCACTTATGAATTCATGCATTTTCTTTAACCCACCCTCATGAAGTAAATCAACAATTAATTTTAACTCGTGCATACACTCATAGTAAGCAACTTCAGGTTGGTATCCAGCCTCAACTAAAGTTTCAAAGCCAGCTACAACCAGTTCAGTAGCACCTCCACAAAGAACAGCTTGCTCACCAAATAAATCTGTTTCTGTTTCCTCTGCGAATGTAGTTTCAATTACTCCTGCTCTGGCTCCACCAATACCATGCGCATAAGCTAAGGCGAGATCAAGCGCTTCGCCACTTTTATCATGCTCTATNGCTACTAAGCAAGGAACACCATGACCTTCCTTATATTGTCTTCTGACAAGNCCNCCAGGACCTTTAGGAGCAATTAAAAAAACATCAAGATCATCTCTNGGCTTGATTCTTTTGTAGTGAATATTGAANCCATGAGCAAATACAATCGCAGCATCTTTTTCNATANATTGCTCTATATTCTTGTATATATTTTCTTGCGTCATGTCAGGGGTGAGAAACATTACGATGGATGCATCTTTGACCGCGTCGTTTGGTTCGTTAACATCCAAACCATCCGATATGGCTTTATCCCAGCTAGCGCCATTTCTCCTCAAACCAACGACAACATTGAAACCGCTATCCTTAAGATTTAAAGCATGAGCTCGACCTTGACTTCCATAACCTAGAATTACTATTTTTTTGTCTTCAAGTATTGATGGATTTACATCTTGTTCAGAATACATTCTCATTTTTATGATCCTTTAATTTTTTAATGAGTTTATAAAAAAAAACCCCACATTCTTTTTTCTGAAAGCGGGGTCAATAATAATTTTGTATAAGTATTAACTCAACCCGTTTTCCTTATGACGAGTAATAATAGAGATAGGCAGACCAGATTGATATACTGATTTGCTAATATTATCGCTATTTGTTTTGTTAGAATATTCATAATATTGCTAATGATGTTTTATTGAAAGATTGTTGTCAACATCTTGTTGTTATGAAATGTTGTCAACATCTTGTTGTTATGAAATATAGCTTGCAGATGCTGTGTTCTAAACATCTAGAGAAAGCGCTAGAAAATTAATCATAAATTCGTCTAAATAAAAATAAAAGAGTTAATAAGATATAAAATTAATTATCAAAATGAGGATACCGGCCAATGAATTTCGAATATACCAATAAAATCAATACTTTAATTGATAAAATTAATGTATTTATGAATAAATTCATATATCCAAATGAGCGAGTTTATTTTGAGGCGATTGAGTCATCTAAATCACGCTGGAAAATTCCTCCAGTAATGGAAGAAATTAAGGTTGAGGCAAAAAAAGTAAATTTGTGGAATTTATTTCTTCCTGATAGTGAATATGGTGCAGGGCTATCAAATTTGGAGTATGCGCCATTGGCTGAAGCAATGGGCAGAAGTTTTATGGCACCTGAGGCTTTTAATTGCTCTGCGCCGGATACNGGCAATATGGAGGTATTTGTTAGATATGGCACGANAGANCAAAAAGAAAAATGGCTGGAACCACTATTAAACGGAGAGATTCGATCTGCTTTCGCAATGACTGAGCCAAATGTTGCCTCATCAGATGCTACAAATATTGAATCTACAATACAGGCTGACGGAGATGATTATATTATTAATGGTCATAAATGGTGGACTTCAGGAGCGATGGANCCAAGGTGTAAAGTAATAATATTCATGGGAAAAACTNATCTAAATGCTGACAGATATTCTCAACAATCAATGATAATTGTTCCAGCTGATTCTCCTGGGGTCAAAATTGTAAAGCCATTAAGTGTATTTGGTTATGATGATGCGCCACATGGTCATGCTGAAATAATATTTAAGAATGTTCGTGTACCAAAAAAAAATATATTACTTGGTGAGGGCAGAGGTTTTGAAATTGCACAAGGCAGGCTTGGCCCAGGAAGAATACATCATTGTATGAGGTTAATTGGTCTTGCTGAAAGAGCAATCGAATTAATGTGTGAAAGATCCNATCAGAGAGTAGCGTTTGGTAAAAAAATCTCTGAACAAGGTGTGGTAAGAGAAATGATTGCAAAATCACGAATTGAGATTGATCAAGCTAGGCTATTAACACTGAAAGCTGCTGATATGATGGATAAGNACGGCAATAAAATTGCAAAAAAAGAAATNGCAATGATAAAGATAGTTGCACCAAATATGGCANCTAATGTAATAGACAGAGCGATTCAAGTTCATGGAGGAGGAGGGGTTAGTAGTGAATTTCCCTTAGCAGCTGCTTGGGCAATGGCGCGAACACTGAGATTAGCAGACGGTCCTGATGAGGTTCATTTGGCTCAATTAGCGAAACTTGAACTTGGTATGCAGCAAATAAAAAATTAAATCGAACTAGTGATATAAATTTCTTTTATGCTATCCTTACTTCAGTTAAATAAAGATTTGTAAAGATATTATGTCAATAATCATTTTTAACTTGATTTATACTTAAAAAAAAACATAATAATGTTCAAAGTACAAAGTGAATTCACAGTAGTTAGAAATTAATTTTAAAAAACTTTTAAGGAGTGCCCATGAATCGGTGCATAAAATATTTTTTGACAATAAGGGTGATGCTAACAATTTTGTTCGGCTCAACAGTTGTCATTGGGGGAGCATTTGCTCAAACAGTCGATGATGTTTTAACGGCAGATGCAAAAAGATTACAGCTTGCACAGGCATCTCAAGAGCGAATCAACGAGACCGTTGATGGCACAAGAACGCTCACAGATCAATATCGTGCGATTAACAAGGAAATTGATGGTTTAAAAGTCTACAATCGCCTCATGACAGCACAAGTCCAGGGTCAAGAAGCGACCCTTGAGGATATTAAAATTTCTATGGATCAAGTTGATGTGATCAACAGGCAAATTTTTCCACTCATGGAAAGAATGATTGATGGTCTTGAGCAATCAATAGCATTAGATATCCCGTTTCTAAAAGAAGAGCGTGTAGGGCGAATCGATGGATTAAAGTCGCTCATGTCTAGATCAGATGTCAGTGTCGCCGAAAAATTCAGAAAAGTGATGGAAGCTTATCAAATAGAACTCGACTACGGGTCATCAGCAGAGTTTTATAAGCAATCTTTGGATCTAGGAAGTGACTACGGGGTGAGAGACTATAATATGCTCAGAGTGGGAAGAATTGGTCTCTATTTCCAATCGGATGACTCCTCAATTACTGGAATGTGGGATGTTGATCAAAATGCATGGGTGGTTGATGATGAATATCGCTCAGAAATTAGAAAAGGTTTAAGAATGGCCAGACAGCTTATAGCACCTGAGTTACTCTTGATTCCTGTTCAAGCAGCTAAGGAGGCTTCTTAAAATGACTAGAACTATATTTACATTATTGATGCTGGTATTTACATTNGGCCAGCTCAACGCACAAGAAGATGCTTCTTCAATGTCTGAACTGTTAAGGCAGATTGAACAAGGACAAGCAAGAGATTCTGTTGAGGCACAAAACAGAGAAAAACGTTTTCAAGTAGCTAGNAATGAACAGCAAAGGCTTCTTAATAATTCTCGCGCTGANAGGAAAAGAGAAGAAGATAAAAGTCAAAAACTTGAAGATACTTTTGCGAAAAACCAGCAATTAATTGTTGATGCAAGAGCCGCATTAGATAAGAGGCTCGGAGCATTAAAAGAGCTTTTTGGAGTGCTTCAAACGGTTTCTGGCGATGCCCAGACTCGTTTTAACGGTTCTCTCACAAATATCCAATACCCTAACCGTGAAGCTTTCTTAGTTGAGTTAGGCAGCAAAATGGCAAGTGCTAGCACGCTTGCATCAATACAAGATATAGAGGGCTTGTGGTACGAACTTCAAAGAGAAATCACAGAACAAGGTAAGATCGTTAAATACCAAACAGAATATGCTACCGCTGATGGCGAAAGAATCACATCAGATGTAGTTAGAGTTGGTGTTTTTAACTTAGTCTTTGAAGATGGATATCTGCAGTACGATAGTACTACTGGTAATGTGACAGAGCTACAACGTCAACCAGACCAATCTCAGTATACAAACTCTGCAGAAGATATTATGGAAGAATCAAGCGGTTACGTTGGCTTTGGCTTAGATGTTACCAGAGGTGGAATATTGGCGTTATTGGTTGAGTCTCCAACGATAACCGAAAGAATTAATCAAGGTGGAATTGTTGGATATTGTATTATAGCGCTAGGCCTTGTTGGTTTATTCATAGCGATATGGAGATGGTTATCTTTGAGTAANGATAGCAAAAAGGTTACTGCTCAATTATCNAGTCAAACTGCATCAAGTGATAATCCTCTAGGAAGAGTTCTATCTGCTTATGATGAAACAAAAGGCGCAGATACAGAGACAGTCGAACTTAAATTAAGTGAAGCTGCATTAAAAGAAATGCCTAACCTGACAAAAGGGTTGCTTTTTATCAAGGTGATTGCAGCGGTTGCTCCACTTATGGGTCTTCTTGGTACTGTTACAGGAATGATTAAAACATTCCAGGTAATTACTCTTTATGGTGCTGGCGACCCTAAGCTTATGGCTGGAGGNATTTCTCAAGCACTGATGACTACAGTNCTTGGGCTTTGTGTTGCAATACCAATGGTACTTCTTCACACTGTTGTGAGCGGTCAAAGTAGAAAGATTATCAATATACTCCAATCTCAGAGCGCNGGAATTGTTGCAAAACATTCTGAGGCTAATGATTAAACACCATAATTATAAATAAGGAGTATTTATGTATTGGTTGGCAGATTCTTGGGATGCAATAATAGATTTTCTATATTTGGGCGGGAATGTTCTTAGATGGATTGCTATNACAATATTTTTGATGTGGGTNTTGATAATNGAGAGGTTGTTATTTTTCAGATCAACAATGTCTTTATTGGCCAGTGATATCAAAAATAAATGGGAAAAAAGAAAAGAGAGAAAATCATGGCATGCTCATCAAATTAGAGATGGNATGATCTCTCAATTCTCAATGGCAACAAATGAGTTTATTCCTATGATACAAACATTAGTCGCTCTGTGCCCACTTCTTGGTCTGCTAGGAACTGTAACTGGTATGATTAAAGTATTTGAAGTTATGGCTGTTTCTGGATCAGGAAATGTAAGAGCAATGGCTGCAGGTGTATCACAAGCAACGGTTCCAACGATGGCGGGCATGGTAGGAGCATTATCAGGTGTCCTCCTTGTAACAATCTTGACAAGACGAGCTGCTCGAGAAGTTGAATTTCTTGAAGACTCTCTTACAATGGATCATTAAGAAAAGGATAAATATATGAGAAAAAATAATGCAATGAACCAAGAAGAGGAAGAAAATGAAATTAATCTAACTCCTATGTTAGATGTTGTTTTCATTATGCTTATATTTTTTATTGTTACTGCATCTTTTATTAAAGAATCAGGTATCGACGTAAACAGACCTGACGCTCCAACATCTGAAAGAGTTGAAGATGCAAATATCCTAGTAGCAATTAGCCCAAACGATGAAATATATATGGACAGAAGGTTGATTGATCCTAGAGCCGTAAGAGCAAATATAGAAAGAATGCACGCAGAAAATCCTAAAGGATCCGTTGTTATCCAAGCTGATAAAAAATCTACTAATGAAATGTTGGTAGTCGTTATGGATGCGGCAAGACAAGCTGGTGTATTCAACGTTTCAATTGCTGCAAATAACGAATAAACGAGGAGCACAGATGTACACAAGGTATATTTACTCGATAATCGTTGGAACAACAATAACGGTAGGCCTTTTATTTGTAATGCAGTTGTTAATTGCTTCAGGTAAGAGCGCACTTACTGAACCTAGAGCAAGACATCTATTGGAGTTCGTTCGAGTTCGAAGGAATGAAAATATTAATACAGAAGATTTAACTCCAGAAAAACCTCCAAAACCACCGGAGGTTCCTCAAGAAATGCCACCTCAAGACATGGACAGCATTGATCCTAATGCACCAACAATCGCGATACCACCACCAGCTGTTAATAATAACCTGAATATTGGTGGTCCAGGAGGTATGAACATAGCAGAGGGTGACTATCTTCCTATAGTAAGAGTAGCGCCAATCTATCCTGCTCGTGCATTATCAAGAAACCTTGAGGGATATTGCGATATGAATTTTACAGTAACACCAGCAGGAACAGTCATTGATCCAGTTGCAGAATTTTGTACTAGCTCATTGTTTGAAAGGTCTTCAGCTAGAGCGGTAACAAAATTTAAGTATAAGCCAAGAGTTGTAGATGGAATACCCCAAACTGTTCCTGGTGTAAGAACTAGAATTACATTTAAAATCGAAGACTAGGCGAAACGTTATATATAAATAATTAATGAGGAATTATTAATGAGATTNATTAGAAATATTCTAAAAAACACTGTCTTAATATCTTTATCATTAGTATTGATTGCTCCAATTGCTGAGAAGCAATCATTTGCTCAATCATCTGCTCAAACTGAAGCAGACAGAGCGAGAGAAGAGAGAAATAAACGCGATGGACAAAAAACTAAAAAATCTCAAGCTGTAAGTAAAAGTGTTTACGAAAAAATTACAAGAGCACAAGAAATAATGGAAGCAGGTGATAATGAGGGCGCTTTAAAAATACTAACGGCATTAAGANCTAGCTCCAAATTATCTGAATACGAACAACAAAATGTACTAAATTATCTTGGTTTTGTTTATTACAACATGGAAGATTTTCCAAGAGCAATGAGAGCTTACGAAGATATGCTTAAAATACCAAGCATTGAAGAGCAAATGAGAAAAACAACAACGTATACATTAGCTCAATTAAATACAATGGAAGAGAATTATAAGAAATCTATATCTCTTATTGAGCAATACTTTCGCTTAGAAACTAATCCGCCACCCGCCGCTCACATCTTGTATGCACAAAATCTTTATCAACTTGAGCGTTATAAAGAAATGATCCCACCAATTGAAACAGCAATGGTGAATGATATCAGACGACAAAAAGCAGCGAGACAATTAGCTTTAGAAAAAGCACAAGATGCATTTAAAAAAGCTAGAGGCGAGGAGGAAATTCCTGCGGCTCGAGCAGAACTTGAGAAGGCAACTAAAAGGGCAAATACAGAGCCACTAATCAAAGAAGATTGGTATGTCCTCTTAAACTTTGCTTATTTTCAACAAGAAAATTTCAGCAAAGTAAGAGATATTCAAAAAACATTATTAATGCATTATCCCAAAAAACGGTATTGGTTTTCATTGGCTGGTGCTTATACTGAACTTGGAGAAGATGAAAAATTAATTTATGCATACGATGCAGCTCATACTCAAAAAATGTTAGAAAAGTCTGCTGAATTCGTAACAATGGCTCAGCTATACATGCAAGCTGAAGTTCCATATAAAGCTGCTACTCTATTAGAGCAAGAAATTAAGAATGGCCGTGTTGATAAAAACGAAAAAAATTATCGTCTATTATCACAAGCTTTCACATTGGCATCTGAAGATGAAAAAGCTATACCTGCATTAAAAGAAGCTGCAAAACTCTCAGATGAAGGTGAAATGGATCTTCGTCTGGGCAATGCATACCTAAACCTTGCAATGTACGGTGATTGTGTCAAATCTGTAAGAGCAGGTTTAAAAAAGGGTAAGATCAAAAGTCCAGATAACGCACAAATATCTCTGGGTATGTGCCTGTATAACGAAAAAGAATATGAAGATGCGATTGACGCTTTCAAAGCTGCGAGTAAAACCAATAGATCAAAAAGGATATCTGGTCAATGGATATCTGTAATAGAGAGTGATATTGAGCGTAATAGGCAAATAGAACTTGCAGAAGCAGCTGCAAAGAAACAACTAGAAGATCTTAAAAAACG
>PBVS01000002.1 GCA_002728725.1 Woeseiaceae bacterium | reverse complement strand
GAAAATGCAATACTGTTTATCGATGAAAGTCATGTTACCGTCCCTCAAATTGGTGGAATGTATAAAGGGGACAGATCTCGAAAAGAAACTTTGGTGGAGTATGGTTTTAGATTGAAATCAGCTCTTGATAATCGTCCGCTAAGATTTGATGAATTTGAGAGCATTGTGCCAGCAACTATTTATGTGTCAGCAACGCCAGGAAAATACGAAGAAAATACCGCAGAAAAAGTTACAGAACAACTAGTCAGACCAACAGGTCTGGTTGACCCAGTAATTGAGGTTCGAGAAGCTCAAAATCAGGTGGAGGATGTTCTCTCAGAAATTAATGATCGTGTGAATCTGGGTGATAGAGTTCTGATTACCACTCTTACAAAAAAAATGGCAGAAGATCTCACCGATTATCTCTTTGAGTATGGAGTCAAGGTAAGATATCTGCATTCTGATATCGGTACAGTAGAAAGAACCGAAATAATTAGAGATCTCAGATTAGGTGTATTTGATGTTTTGGTTGGAATTAATTTATTGAGAGAAGGACTTGATATGCCTGAGGTTTCTTTGGTAGCTATATTCGATGCTGATAAGGAGGGTTTTCTCAGATCAGAAACATCACTAATACAAACAATTGGACGTGCGGCAAGAAATATCAACGGAAAGGTCATACTTTATGGCGATGAGATTACTGGCTCAATGATGCGAGCAATCAATGAAACAGAAAGACGAAGAAACTATCAAATAGATTTTAATAAGAAAAACAATTTAATTCCGAAGTCAATAAAAAAAGATGTTCCAGATATTCTGGATTCAAATTATGGGTTACCTTTAAAAAAACGAAAATCTAAATATTTGAATTTAGAGATCTCTGAATTATTAAAAGAATCAAATAAACTAGAGAAAAAAATGTTAAAACACGCAAGAGATCTGGAATTTGAGGAAGCAGCAAATATTCGAGATGAGATCAAAAATATTAGAGAACACATGAAAAAGTTATGAATTTTAAGATATAAGAGTTGCTGATATTTTGATATTATTTTCAGTATTAATTAATCAAGAAATTATAATATAAAAAATGGGCGATTAGCTCAGGGGGAGAGCGCCACGTTGACATCGTGGAGGTCGGTGGTTCGAGACCACCATCGCCCACCAATAAATTATTTATAGCACTGAAATTAATGGATAAAACCTTGTTTATCTAGTCTTTCATCTATAAAATTCGTTACCTTATTTATCTTATTANAAATTTNGGAGGATANAAGTATCGCAGCNACAAAAAGAGTAAGGCGAAATGAAGAGCTTGAGTGTGATGAGGTCAGAGTTATTGACTCAANAGGAGAGCAGGCAGGTGTTATGTCTCTGAATGAAGCAATAAAAATGGCTAAGGACGAGGAACTAGATTTAGTTGAAGTTTCACCAAATGCNTCGCCCCCTGTATGCAGGATAATGGATTTTGGAAAGCATTTATTTTCATTAAATAAAAAAGGACAGAATGCTAAGAGAAAAACCAAAAGAACTCAAGTNAAAGAGATTAAATTTCGTCCCACAACTGATANAGGAGATTACAATATCAAGTTGCGAAAATTAAAAGAATTTCTTGAAAATGGAGATAAGGTAAAAGTTACGCTGAGATTCCGAGGAAGAGAAATGGTTCACCAAGAACTTGGCGTTCAGTTGATTGAGAGAGTTAAGGTTGATTTAGATGAGTATGGTACCATTGAACAGCATCCTGAAATGGAAGGCAGACAGATGGTCATGATTTTGGGACCAAAGCGAAAATAAAAAGGTAGAAAAATGTCAAAAATGAAGACAAATCGTGGTGCAGCCAAAAGGTTTAAAAAAACTGGAAAAGGCGGATTCAAGAGATCTCAATCTCATCTCAATCATATTTTGACCAAGAAAAAGTCGAAAAGAAAACGTCAATTGGGACTAACTCAGCAAGTTTCTGAGGCAGATAAAAAAAGCGTAAAGCGTATGCTTCCNTACAGCTAATTAGGATATTTAAAATGGCTAGAGTAAAAAATGGTGTTATAGCAAAAGCAAAACACAAGAAAATATTGAAAAAAGCAAAAGGNTACTATGGTGCTCGTAGTAAATTATTTAAGACTGCAAAACAAGCAGTTATNAAGGCTGGCCANTACGCCTATAGAGACCGCAGGCAAAGAAAAAGACAATTCAGGGCATTATGGATAGCGCGTATTAATGCAGCGTCAAGAACTCAGGGTTTATCTTACAGCAATCTAATCAATGGAATGAATAAAGCAAACATAACCATAGATAGAAAGGTATTAGCAGATATTGCGGTTAACGACCCTCAAGCTTTTCAGGCTATNGCACAACAAGCAAAGTCAGCACTAACTGGATAATGTCCTATCCCAAATATGTTATAGTAGTTGATGTCTATTGGATAGTTGATGCAGTGATTTTGTGAATAAAATACAAGAAATTTTAGAGAAGTCTCTAGAAAAAATAAGTAATGCTGCCTCAATCGAAGACATCGAAAATATTAGAATTGATTTCATCGGCAAAAAAGGTCTATTCACAAATGAGCTTAAAAAGTTAAAGCATTTGCCAGCCACTGATAGACCCTTATTTGGCCAGGAAATAAACGAAGCCAAAAATGTTTTTCTAGCAAATCTCTCGCATGCAAAAAATCAACTAGAAGGCAAACTATTGGTAGATTCGCTCAATGTTAAACCTATTGACGTATCACTTGCCGGATCTAATTCGTCAAAAGGCAGCAGGCATCCAATATCTTTAGTTAGAAGTAAAATTGAGCAAATATTCAAGAATTCTGGATACAAGATCAAGGTAGGTCCAGAAATTGAAGATGATTACCATAATTTCACAGCTTTAAATGTTCCAGAGAATCATCCTGCAAGAGCGATGCATGATACATTTTATTTTGAGGGAAAAAAACTTTTAAGAACGCATACTTCGCCAGTTCAAATTCGTTCTATGATTTCAGACGGTGCACCTATAAGAATTATTGCTCCTGGAAAGTGCTATAGATGTGATTCTGATCAGACACATACACCAATGTTTCACCAGGTTGAGGGTCTAGTAATAGATGAAAATATTAGTTTTGCAAATTTGAAAGCTGTCCTTCACGAGTTTGTTGAAAGCTTTTTTGAAAGAGAGGTAAAGCTAAGATTTCGTCCGTCATACTTTCCATTTACTGAACCTTCCGCTGAGGTTGATATTCTCTGGGAGAATGATGAATGGTTAGAAATATTAGGATGCGGTATGGTTCATCCAAATGTCTTAACTAACTCGGGAATAGATCCAGAAAAATATAGTGGTTATGCATTTGGCATGGGTATTGAGAGACTTGCAATGCTTTATTATGGGGTGAGTGATCTCAGAACTTTCTACGATAATGATTTAAGCTTTCTTAAGCAATTCTCATAAAGTTAAGGCATAAGTATATGAAATTTTCCGAATCATGGTTGAGAGAAATAATTGACTTAAATCTAAGTTCTAATGAACTTTCACATAAACTTACAATGATAGGTCATGAGCTTGATGGAGTTTCAAAAGATGGGTTATCAATTCAGGGCATTATAATTGCTGAGATCGTTGATTTTAAAAAGCACCCAAATGCTGATCGGCTAAGTTTATGCAATGTAAATATAGGTTCCAGTANAATAATCGAAGTTGTATGTGGTGCACCTAATGTTCAGGTAGGTCTCAAAACAGCTTTTGCGAGAGTTGGTCAAACCCTTCCAAATAAAATAAAAATTAAAAAAACTAAAATCCGAGGAGTGACGTCNAATGGAATGTTGTGTTCTGCATCAGAAATTGATCTAGGACAAGATGACGATGGTATACTCGAGCTTCCTGATGACGCGCCAGTTGGTGAAGATCTTGGAGCATATCTTAATTTACCCGATAATATCCTGAATCTAGATCTTACCCCGAATAGAGGTGATTGTTTTTCTCTTATAGGTATAGCTCGTGATTTGAATACGGAACCTAAGAGCAAATTAAATTATAATTTTAAAATAAAAAATAATATTACTTCAAAAGTAAAGTGTAAGGTTAAAACACCTCACCCTGACATTTGNCCAAGATTTGCATCTCAGGCAATCGAAGGTATTGATAATAGAGCTAGAACACCAACTCACTTGACTGAAAAGCTTAGAAAATCTGGTATAAGAGCAATCAACCCAGTTGTAGATATTACCAATTATGTGATGCTTGAATTAGGGCAACCTCTNCATGCATATGATCTTGATAAAATTACTGGCGTTGTCAGCCCAAGATTTGCAAAGAATAATGAGACACTCCAATTATTAGATGGTAATACAATCAAGCTTANTAAAAATACTATTGTGGTATCAGATGAATCTGGTTCAATAGGATTAGCTGGCATCATGGGCGGTAATTCAACATCTGTTTCTGATAAGACTACTTCAGTTTTTTTTGAAGCAGCATTNTGGCCACCAAAATTTATGGCAGGAAAAGCNAGAGAATATGGTATGCAAACTGATGCATCATTGAGATTTGAAAGGGGTGTAGATCCAGCCATACAGGCTTTTGCCGTTGAAAGAGCTACTCAACTTTTACTATCAATTACAGGAGGTAAGGCAGGGCCAATTGATGACATAAGAAATAAAAAATATNTACCAAAATCAAAATCAATTAGATTGAGGCAATCTCGTTTATATAAAATCCTCGGTAAAAAAATACCTAAATCTGAGATTGAAAGAATATTTAAAAAACTAGGATTTGCAATGAACATTGAAAAGGATTCCTGGAAAATAACAGCCCCTTCATATCGATTCGATATTAATATTGAAGATGACTTGATAGAAGAGGTTGCTCGTATATATGGTTTCGAAAATATAGAGCGTGTCACAGAATCAGTTACGATGCCTATTTCACCCATTGGCTGGTCTGAATTAAATAAAGATGTTATTTCTAATCATTTGTGCGTAAGAGGATATCATGAAGCTATAAATTATAGTTTCGTCAATAAAGATATGGATAATCAAATATCTGGGCAGGAATCAAAGTTAGAACTATTAAATCCAATTTCAACTGAAATGGCAGTAATGAAATCTTCTCATCTAGCAGGCTTGCTTCAAACTCTTAAGAGGAATCTCTCAAGACAAAATAATAGGGTCAGATTATTTGAAATAGGAAATGTATTTAGTGGCGACATAAAAAATCATAAGGAGGTAGAAAAAATTGCAGCAATTGCAATCGGATCTATTCAAGAGGAGAGTTGGAACTCAAAACATAATGACATTAGTTTCTATGATCTAAAGGGTGATCTTGACTCATTACTATTGTGCAATAATGAAAAAGATTTTTTTAGCTATAAAAGCAACACGAATAATAAAAATTTCCATCCTAGCTATTCTGCAGACATATATAGAAAGNNTGANATAATAGGCGTAATTGGTATGCTAAATCCAGNTCTTACTCGACAATTTGATATCTTTGAAGATATTTATTTTTTTGAAATTGATNANAAAAAAGCATTTAAGAAGTCACAAATAAAAGCAAAANCTATTTCGAAATACCCACAAATTAGACGAGATATATCAATTGTAGTGGATTCTCATATCATANCCTCAGACTTAATTGATACGGTGAAAAAAATTAACCCANCAATTATCCGATCTGTNAATGTCTTTGATGTATATGAAGGGAAAAACATAGAAGAAGGACGAAAAAGTATCGCTTTAGGCTTGATTTTGCAGGAGAAATCACGCACCCTTANAGATGATGAAGCAGATGATATTATCAAAATGACTTTAAAATCACTGCAAAGTAAATATTCAGCAAAATTGAGAGAATAAAAAATGGCATTAACAAAAGCTGACATCGCCGAATCACTCTATGAGGAACTTGGACTCAATAAAAGAGAGGCCCGGGAACTAGTAGAGATTTACTTTGATGAAATAAAAGAAGCATTATCAAACGGAAAACAAGTTAAATTATCTGGCTTTGGTAATTTTGATCTTAGAGATAAAAAAGAAAGACCTGGAAGAAANCCAAAAACAGGTGAGAGTATTCCAATCAGTGCTCGCAGGGTTGTGACATTTAAACCAGGGCAAAAGTTAAAAAATAAAGTTGAAGGTTATGTTGGAAACTGAGGATAATAGTCATTTATCTCCAATTCCAGGTAAGAGATATTTTACTATTGGTGAAACAAGTGATTTATGTGGGGTTAAAGCCCATGTTCTAAGATATTGGGAGCAAGAATTTTCTCAATTGAAACCCGTAAAAAGAAGGGGTAATCGTAGATATTATCAGCGTAAAGATGTAATTCTCATTAGGCAAATTAGAGCTTTACTTTACGATGAAGGATTCACAATCGGTGGTGCTCGTCAAAAATTATCAGGTGATGAATCGAAATCTGATATTACTCAAAGTCAACAGATAATCAAGCAGTTAAGAATAGAACTTGAAGAAGTTTCTAAGATCCTTCGAAATTAATATTTCATAAATCGGGGCGTAGCGCAGTCTGGTAGCGCACCACAATGGGGTTGTGGGGGTCGTGAGTTCAAATCTCGCCGCCCCGACCAACTGTTTCAATTCAAAAGGTGATTCTTGTGACAGCTGCAATAACACTTAGTGAAATAAGAAAACTCAACAAAATATTAGATGGTTATATCTATAGAACACCATTAATTAGATGCAGATATTTAGAAAGTATCTTTTCTGAAAATACANAGATTTTCGCTAAATTAGAATTCTTGCAGAAAACTGGTACTTTTAAAATTAGAGGTGCTATAGCCTCAATAATAAACTTGAATAAGNAAAAAAAAGATAATGGTGTTGTTGCTGTTAGCGCAGGTAATCATGCCATAGCAGTTTCTCATGCAGCTAAGCTGTTTGGCATAAACTGTAAGGTAGTAATGCCAGAAGGTTCAAATTCTTTTAGAGTGAATTGTTGTAAAAATCTAGGTGCAAAAGTTATTTTTGCTAAAAATTCTACCGCTGCATTTAATTTAGCTAACGAAATATCTGAATCTGAAAAACGAGAATTTATTCATCCATTTGAAGGTAAAGATGTAATTAGTGGAACGGCTACCTTAGGTTTTGAAATTTTTAATCAATGTGAGNATATGGACTCTATTCTNATTCCAATTGGTGGAGGTGGCTTGGCAGCAGGTGTATCTCATGCTATTAAACAAAGTAATAAAAATATTCAGGTTTTTGGTGTTGAGCCTAAAAATGCCAACACCATGCAAATCAGTATTAAAAAAAATAAAGTTCAATCTGACATTAAAATTAATACAATAGCAGANAGTCTTGCGGCGCCATTTTCTTTNCCTCTTTCGTTTGACTATTGTCTACATAATCTAGATCAGATTGTAACAGTCAGTGACAGTCAAATGCGTGAGTCCATAAAACTTATTTATAATCAAATGAATCTCGCGGTTGAGCCTGCCTGTTCTATTACAACAGCTGCATTATTGGATCCACTTAGAGATTTACTTAATGGAAAAAAAATAGTTCTNATAATGTGTGGAAGTAATCTCAATTGGTCTACATACAAAAAATTTTATAAATAAAAAAATCGTTAATAATTTACTAAAACAATAAAACTTTTTTATTGTAAAATTAATATCCCAATTATTACTATTAGGNGCNGTTATGGTTGATAAAGATCTCAGAAAACATTCAAAAAAGATTGTTGATGGAGTTGAGCAAGCACCAAGCAGAGCCATGTTAAGAGCTGTTGGCTTTAGAACAAAAGATTTTAAAATTCCTCAAGTTGGGATTGCNTCAACTTGGAGTATGATAACTCCATGTAATATGCATCTTAATGATCTAGCTCAGGAAACTTCATCTGGCGTTGAAGAATCTGGTGCGAAAGGAATCATATTCAATACTATAACGGTATCTGATGGAATCTCAATGGGAACNCCAGGAATGAGGTATTCATTAGTATCAAGAGAGATAATAGCAGATTCAATTGANGCAGTTTCTGCAGCNCAGGGTTTTGATGGGTTAGTGACAATAGGTGGCTGCGATAAAAATATGCCAGCATGTGTAATGGCCATGGCAAGATTAAATCGGCCCTCTGTGTTCGTTTATGGAGGTACAATAAAACCTGGACCAAATAAAACAGATATTGTCTCTGTTTTTGAAGCAGTTGGAGCTCTATCAAGTGGAAGAATTGACAATGATAAGTTTACTGAAGTTGAAAAAACAGCAATTCCTGGTCCAGGAGCGTGTGGTGGAATGTACACTGCCAATACAATGGCGTCAGCTATTGAAGCCCTTGGACTGAGTTTAGCAAATAGTTCAGCACAGGAAGCTGTTTCAAATGAGAAAGCTCTTGACTGCCGTGAGGCTGGCAAAGCTGTTATGAATTTGATAAAAAAAGACATCAAACCACTTGATATTTTNTCAAAAGAGGCCTTTGAAAATGCTATTACTGTTGTGATTGCCCTTGGCGGATCAACTAATGCTGTATTACATCTAATTGCTATGGCAAAAGAGGCAAATATCGATGTTTCATTAGATGATTTTTCCAGAATTGGTGCTAAGGTTCCTGTTTTGGCAGATTTAAAACCAAGNGGAAAATATTTAATGTCCGATTTGATAGCAATAGGGGGGATTCANCCGCTTATGAAATCTCTGCTGGATAAAGGNTTATTGCATGGAAATTGCATGACAGTATCGGGTAAAACAATATCTGAGAATTTGGAGCTTGTTCAAGACTATCCTTCTGAGCAAAAAATTATAAGAGACTTCGATNATCCAATAAAACAATCTAGTCATTTAGAAATTCTATATGGAAATCTGGCTCCAGAGGGTGCAGTTGCAAAAATTTCTGGTAAGGAGGGAACTTTATTTACAGGTAATGCAAAAGTTTATGATTCAGAAGAGCTTGCTATGAAAGCTATATTGTCAGATAAAATCACAAAAGGAGATGTAATTATCATTAGATATGAGGGCCCTAAAGGTGGACCTGGTATGCGTGAAATGTTGAGCCCAACTGGAGCAATTATGGGCAAGGGTTTAGGTTCTGAAGTTGCTCTCATTACTGACGGAAGATTTTCAGGTGGAAGTCATGGCTTTGTTGTTGGTCATGTCTCTCCTGAGGCTATGGTTGGGGGTCCCCTTGCATTAATTAAAGATGGAGATCAAATTACTATTGATGCTGAGAAGAAATCAATCGATATCCTTCTTGACGAGTCTGAACTCATCGAAAGAAAAAAGAGATGGAAAAAACCATCTAAAGACGATGTTTCTGGTGTTTTAGCAAAATATCAATTATGCGTTTCTTCAGCATCTAATGGTGCTGTAACGCTTCCTGAATCCTAGAGTTAGCTCGAGAATATTACAGGGAGAGAATTTTGTGGTGGATCAATAAAAAAGATGTTCTTTTGGATATAGCATCAAAGACATCCAACTCTATCGTATACAATAAAAAATCCATCGAGAAATCAATAACAAAGCTTAATGAAATTGAATCGATTGATCGATTGTTTTANGCAATGAAAGCCAATTTCAATCCTGAGATACTTCAAATCATTAATGAGTATGGTTTGGGATTTGAGTGTGTATCAACCGGAGAAATTAAACATCTTTATGAGTCGGTTCCTAATATAAATGAAAAAAAAATAATCTATACACCTAATTTTGCAGCTAGAGATGATTATATTTGGGCTCTTAGNAATCAAATANTGGTGACGGTGGATAATCTATACCCGTTCATAAAATGGCCAGAAATTTTTACAGGTAAAAGAATCATGATAAGGATCGATCCTGGAGTAGGCGATGGTCATCATGATCATGTTATAACGGGCGGCAGTTTCTCAAAATTTGGTATTCCGGTATCTGATGTAGAGAAAATTATGGAGTTAAGCAAAAAATACAATATAAATATAATTGGTTTGCATGTTCATAGTGGAAGCGGGATAAAAAATATTTCAACTTGGNTTGACACAGCAAAAAAATTACTNGAATTATCAAAATTACTAAATGATNTAGAAATAATAAATCTCGGAGGTGGTATNCCTATAAAAGAAAAATTAGAAGATAAAGAATTCGATTTAAATNCATTTGGTAAAAAACTAAATAANTTAAAAACATCTTTTAGGGGTATTGAGATGTGGTTTGAACCAGGGAGATTTATCGTTGGAGAGTCAGGCGTAATCATCACTCATGTTACACAGACTAAACAAAAAGACCATTATAATTATATAGGAGTTGATATAGGTATGAACGTGTTAATAAGGCCTGCTCTGTATGGCTCATATCATGAGATAGTTAACCTTACTAAGTACAACCATAAACTCACAAATCAAGTATCAATAGTGGGCCCTATATGTGAGTCTGGTGACAAACTGGGTGAAAATAGAGCGTTCCCAGACACTGATGAGGGTGATGTTATTTTAATTGCAAATGCGGGTGCATACGTGAGCTCTATGTCATCAGATTATAATCTTCGAGAAAAGCCTAAAGAATTAATAATATAGCAATTCGATCTATTGTATTTTTATTAATAAATTCAGCAGGGCATCATTCTCATCTCTGGTGCCTATCGTGATTCGAGCAAATTTACTTAATGANGGNTATTTTAAAAATCCAATAATTATATTTGTATTCTCAAGAGTAGATTTAAGTTTATTTATATCATTGAATTTCACAAGTAAAAAATTTCCTTCACTTTGAAATACTTTTTTCACAATTGTAGTTNTATTTAACTCTTTGCTAACTCTTTCTTTCTCTTTTTTTATGAGATTGATTTGAGTTTTAGCATTATTAATGTTTTCAGGTGTTATTGAGTTCTTAATTAGCTCAATCGTTGGAGTAGCAAAACAAAANGGAGGAAGAATTTTTTTTATAAATTCTGAAATCTCAGAATTTGCTATTATCGCTCCNCATCGTACACCAGCAAGAGCATATGCTTTAGAGAGAGTTCTCAATATAATTAGATTTTCATATGTATTTATNTTNGCTGTCATTGTTTTCAATTCACTGAATTCAATATAAGCCTCATCTAAAACNACGATTGCCTTATTTNTAACTTTTTTTAGAAGGTNCTCTATNTCAGTATTTGATACGATCGTCCCTGTTGGATTGTTGGGTGATGATATAAAGATTATTTTTGTTTTATCATTAAAGTTTTTAATTAATTTATTAATATCAATACAGAAATCCTCACTTTCACATAAAGGCATCTCATTTGTCTTTATAGAGTTTGCGTTTGCGAAAAATTTATACATATCAAATGTTGGTGGTGATATGAGTATTTCATCTTTATATGGAATGCAAAATGTTCTCATAATTATATCGATTGCTTCCGTACTGCCTCTACTGATTGATATTTGGTCATTACTGATATCATAAAATGCAGCTAATTCATTGATTAAATTCTGAGGTCTGGGAGATGGGTAACGATTAAGTGAATGCTTATCTTCATCTTTCCAAAGTGATTCTGGTGCTTCATTTGCATTTAGTCTAATGGCGCCTGAATCTGAAGCAGGCACATTTATAGTTGGTAAATTTAATACCTCGGGCCTAACGAATTTTTTTATAGTCATATACGAAGATTTAATTTATTTCATCGATAATAAGTTTTGTTATTTGTTCGGTACTCGAAATTTTGTCATCAGTAGTAGCTATGTCTGCAGTTCTTGCACCATTTTCAATAACATTGTAGATAGCATTTTCAACATCAATTGCCTCTTCTACGAGATTTAAGCTATATCTCAATAACATCGCGATACTGGAGATCATTCCACAGGGATTTGCAATTCCTTTACCTGCAATATCTGGAGCTGATCCATGTATAGGCTCATACAGACCAACTTTATTATCACTCAGTGAAGCTGATGGAAGCATACCAAGTGATCCGGACAGCATAGATACCTCATCGGTGAGTATATCTCCAAACATATTCTCTGTTACGATTACATCAAAATCAGAAGGCCTATTAATCAAATACATTGCTGCAGCATCAACTAGAATATGCTCGATATCTATATGAGGATAATCTTTCGTAATTAAATTGTCTGTTATGTTGCGCCAAAATCTTGATGTTTCAAGAACATTGGCTTTATCAACTGAGCAAAGTTGATTCTTTCTTTTTGATGCAAGATCGGCAGCAATTTTGATGATTCTCTCTACCTCATAATCATGATAAACACATAAATCACTGGCTTTATTTTCAGTTCTATTTTTTTCACCAAAATAAATACCTCCGGTCAGTTCTCTTATAACAATAAGATCTACATCAATCAGTTTTTCTT
>PBVS01000001.1 GCA_002728725.1 Woeseiaceae bacterium | reverse complement strand
ATTTGGAGCATCCCTAAGAAATATCCTTGAAGCGGTCGGTTATGATGTAAAAAGTGAATATTATGTGAATGATTCTGGAAGACAAATGGATATTCTTTGCATTAGTGTGATTATTCATTTATTACAGAAAGAAAATCTAAAAATTTCTATGCCGTTAGCCGGTTATCAAGGTCAGTATATTAAAACAATATCACTAGCCATTGATCAAAAATTTATTGAAAATGAGATTAAGTTAAAAGAGCTCATACCCAAAATAGACGATAGAAACAATCAAGATCAATACATGGATTGTTTAATTGAAAACACAAAAAAACTTATAGGTACAAAAAAATTCAATCAAATAAAAAAACAGTCTCTAGATCTGATAAAAAAAGACATTCAGGATGATTTGTCGGAATTTGGTGTTTTGTTTGACTCTTGGTTCTCAGAAGAGTCGTTGCATAGAAATGGCGAAATAGATAAAGCTTTACAATCATTAAAGGAAAAAAATTATCTTTATGAACAAGACGGAGCAACATGGTTCAAAGCAACTGATCTTGGTGATGAAAAGGATCGAGTGGTAATTCGTAAAAATCAAAATAAAACTTATTTCACTTCTGATATTGTCTATCACCATAATAAAAAAGAAAGAGGATTTGACACACTGATTGATATCCTTGGCTCAGATCATCATGGGTATATCGCAAGAGTAAAAGCTGGCTTAGAAGCAATGGATCATAATTCTGATGATCTTGATGTTCAATTAGTTCAGTTTGTATCTCTCTACGAAAATGGAGTCAAACAAGCCATGTCAACCAGATCAGGTGAATTTATAACCCTAAGACAACTTAGAGAAGAAGTAGGTAATGATGCCGCGAGATTTTTTTACATCATGCGATCAAATGAGCAACACCTTGATTTTGATCTAGCCCTAGCCAAAAGCAAAACTAGTGAAAACCCAGTTTATTATATTCAGTATGCACATGCTCGTATAGCAAGTGTTATAAATCAGTTAAATGAAAAATCTCTAAAATACGACCAAAAAAATGGCATTTCTAATCTTAAATTACTCACTACTGAAAAAGAAAGACAATTGATGGTTTCTATTTCAAGATTTTCAGAAATACTTTTCCTTTCTGCAAAAAATAAAGCGCCTCATAGTTTGGCGCAATATCTAAGAGATTTAGCTAATGATTTTCATTCATATTACAATGAATCAATTATTTTAATTGACGATCATTCATTAAGAGACGCGAGAGTGTCTCTTTCAATCTCGACTAAAAAGGTCATCTCAATGGGCCTCAGTCTTCTGGGGGTTTCGAGCCCTTCCTCTATGTAAAAAAGTCTCCTTAAAACAGCTCGTTTTGTTTTTGATACTTCAACAACATATAGCTCAATATTAACACCAAAAAACTGCATACAATCTCAAAATAATTGCCTAGAAGTGCTCTGTATTTGACACTGAAAAATAATGCAAAAAATAAGTGCATATCAAGAAGAAGAAATAACCAACACATTATTTTTTTTGCAATCCTATTTTTTCTAAAACCATAAAATGAAAGGTTGGCGAGCATGATTGTCACAAATAAAATAGCTGTTGGAATAATATAGTGTTTCCCAAAAATGAAAGTTTCGAGAACAGCCAAAAATCCTATAAAAGCTATTATGCCAATTATTATGTCGAAGGAATTTTCAACTGATATAATTTTTTTCATTTAAATCACTCCTTAAGTTATCTATCAAACTTCTTTTTTGTTGAAATTTATCTCTAATGATTTTAGCTTTCTGTATAAATGTGTTCTTTCTACCCCAACCCTTTTCGCGAGTTTGCCAACCTTTCCATCACATAAAATCAATTGTTGCTGAAGATAAGCTCTCTCAAATTGCTCACGTGCCTCTCTTAGTGGAAGTGATAATAGGTCTTTTTGAATAAAATTTTCTCCCTTATTTTGCTCTTTTTGCAGTTCACTCTCTACCTCATCAAGTGTGACGTCTTCGCTCAAACCGTTTATTAACAATCTTTGCACAATATTTTTTAGTTCTATGTGGTTCCCTGGCCACGGAAAATTTCTCAATCTGTTCTGAGCTGCTACTGAAAAACGACGGAAAACAAGATCTTGGGTATCCACAAGCTCATCGACATAATATTTTATGAAGTCTGGAATATCTTCAGCATGTTCTCTCAGCGGGGGAATATGAATAGTTTTAATATTCAAGCTTGAAATTAATTCTCGACTTAATTTTCCTTTTTCTATATCTACTATATAATCTTCACCTGCAATACCAATTGTTCTTATATTTAATTGATTTTCAGCATTACCATTCACTCTTTTATATTGATCAGACTCAAGAACAGTCTGTAACAGATATTGTGCCCTAGTATCTGAATGTGAGAGATTTTTTATAATTAAGGTGCCATTATTAGCCTGATCCAAATGACCAGGCAACACTTTATTTTGAATTTCTTCACCGAAGACTTGAGCCTCTGCATTTGATGAGGACATTGTGACGGCATCACATACTACACAGGGATTAATAGACCTATTGCTTATATTGTGTAAATATTTAGCATATTGAACCCTACCTGTTCCTTCCTCGCCGAATATTAGGATATTAGACTTGATATTTGCAATATTTCTAAGCTCTGATCTCAATGATTTAAGAGAATTACTGCGACCAATATTTATAAATGATGAAAATTCAGAAACCCTCGATGAGCCAAGCTTCGATTTTTTTTCAGCTAATGCTTCTTCTACTGTTCTGAGTAATTTTGCGATTGACAGAGGTTTCTCAATAAAACTAGAAGCTCCAAGATGGGTCGATTCTATTGCAGTATCAACAGTTCCGTGACCAGACATCATTACTACTGAAGAATTAAGTTGATTACTTTCAGACCACTCTTTTAAAAGTGATATACCATCTGTATCAGGCATCCAAATATCCAACAAAATAAGATCGAAATCTCTATTGCTTCTTGCTTCTTTGGCTTCTCTAGCACTTGAAGCGACCGTTACTTTGTAACCTTCTTCAGTTAAGATCTCTTGAATTAGCTCTCTTATATCCAATTCGTCATCTACTACTAAAACATTATAAGAAGTCATCGAGCCTGCACTCCTCTATCTTTGTTTTGCTTTAGATTTTTTATAATTTTCTCTCTCATCATTTCATTTTCCGGAAGATGGAAAATTATTGCGGCACCCTTATCTTCATTATTTTCTGCCTCGATTGTGCCCATATGCTCCTCAACTAATTTTTTTACTATAGCTAATCCTAACCCTGTACCCTTGGACTTTGATGTAACATAAGGATCAAATATTTGGCCTAAAGATTCTTTATCGAAACCACACCCACTGTCTTCAACTCGTATTTCAATCATTGTAATTTCATCAGTATTTACTTGTTTAGCAGCAATGTTGATTTTGCCATTATCTGCTTCAGATATAGCTTCGATAGAGTTTCTTATAAGATTATGCATGATTTGCCTGATTCTTCCTGGGTCAACATCAAACATCAGATCTTCAGAATCTATCGAAAATGAAATACTAATGTTTGTTTCCTGTTCTTTGTATAAATCGATGATTTCTCTCATTATAGTTGCAACATTCGTTGAAGATATCTCCATATCAGGTGATCGAGCATAATCGCTAAATGCATTAACCATCTCTTTCATTGCAGCAACCTGCTCCACAATAATATGTGTTGAACGATCTAGTATTTCGCTNTCTTCTTTCGGCATTTTCTTTANGTATTTTCTTCTTAACCTTTCAGCAGAAAGCTGNATTGGTGTCAGTGGGTTCTTNATTTCATGGGCCAAACGACGAGCNACCTCACCCCATGCNGCATCACGTTGTGATTGTAGTTGGATGGTTATATCATCGAAAACAATTACAAATCCTACTTCATCTTGAGTTTCACTTGAGAGGTCTGAGCATGCACACATTAGAACCCTCCTTCCTGTTTCTGTATGCACAATAATTTGTTCTTGCCATACGCTAATCCCATCTTTCATTTTATTGCTNATAACATCAAACAACTCTTTTAGAACACTATTCTTATTTGCGACTTTTTCTAATGATTTTCCTTTTTTNTCAGAAAAATCTACATTCAATATTGAGCCAGCTGCNTTATTAGCAGTTTTAATTTTTAAATCAGATTCAAGTGATATTACACCTGTGGATAAGCTTGCTAATATAATTTCTAAATTTGCTCTCTCTTCTTCAACCAAATTTTGACTTATGCTTGCTTGCTGNCTAGCAGATGAGAGACCCTTTGTCATTTCATTAAAGGAGTTAATAAGAAAACCNATTTCATCTTTTGATGGAATTGGTAAACGCTTATCAAAATCACCCTTTGCGACAGCCTTAGTTCCCTCAACGAGATTNTGTATCGGTGANACCAGTCTTCTTGACAAAACAAATGCGCCGAAAATTGATGCCAAGAGTGAAATCATTAATACAACTGTTAGAGTGAGGCTAAAAGTCCTCTTTAAAGGCTCACGTAAATAGACTATTTTTTTATAATCTGTATAGGAAGAGTCAATACTGTTTACCATACGTCCAACCCTCTGAGATACAGGAAAACGAGCTCTCATAATTCCAACAATTTCATTTGTTCTTTCAGTAATTATCGGAACAGCTGTTCTTATTTCATAAGCTCCATCTGATAGAGGGTCAAGACTAACAAATGGTCTGTTTTGTCTNACCTGCATCATCATCTCACTGGATAAAGCAGCNGGTACATAATTTGAGGATATGTCTGAATTTGTAGCTAATATTTGACTGTTTTGCCCAAACAAGGTTAATTCGTTAGCCCCTATTGATTCTCTTATGAATCCTAATTCATAGATAATTTGTGATCTCTGTATTTCTTGTAATTGATCTGCTGCCTCTACGGNTGAATTAAGATGATCACGCATCTGAACACCTAGGGCATTTCTACTTAANGTGAGCGCNTCATCTAATCCAGACTCAACCTCAATGTTGAACCAAGTATCAATACCTCGGTTGATAAACTGCATGGAAAAATAAAAAACAATTAATAATGGAATGATAGCTAANCCTACAAACATACCCACCATTCTCGCTTTAAGCTTTGATCCAGGGANATTATGACGATAGTCACGATATAATTTTCCCAGATTTCCCACTAACAAAACCATTAGCACAAGAAGGCATAGAATATTGATCCACAAAATAGAATTTGCAAGTTGATCAAAATTTTCTGAATTTTGTGCNGCTTGACTCAACAGCAATAAAGCAATAAATGTTAACCCNACGCCAAANGCACTTAACATCAAATAAAGAAGTGATCTTATCTTTGGAGTTGCCATTCGTACCACTCACTTTTTATNTCCCACTGACTTCTCCAAAAAAATAACATTCTTAGGGGCGCTGAATACTGNTTNGTACTCAGTANAGCTTGGAGCCTCATTCTATAATCTGAATTGCTTGANAATTCATTTTCANTTACTAAAAACAAATTCTGAATTCTTCCAAGCCTGTTCAATGCTGAGAATAATGTTGCATAAGAATCTTGTGCGCCATTAACGGTATCTCTGACTATATATCTCTGACTTAATGGCTTGTATTCCAATTCAAACTGAAAAGATAGCTCAATCTCTTTATCATCCGGCAAGAAACGTCGCACTCTAATAAACTCTACATTTAACTCAATAGTCAGTGCAACACCACTATTTAAGGCATTTAGTGCCTCATCACTCAAGAATAATTGCAGTCTTGCATCCAATATATGTGTCTCATCGATCAGAACAGAATTGGCCGATCTCACGTCGAAATACCCTTCATGATTAGGTCTCATTTGAGCGGAGGCACTAATTGCAATAAAAATTGAAATCAGCATTAAAAATTTTAGGTTTTTCATAATTTTTTTGTGCATTCTCTATCTATTAAAATGCCTTCTTGAGGCATGAAAAATAGAAGCCATCGGTGTTAATGGTTCCCGGAAACAATTGATATCCATGCCTTGTTTTGATCATTTTTTTTAATATGTTGTTATTTAGCAACAAGTCCTGAAATGCAACATTATCATGTTTCTTTATGAATTGATTCATAACTTCGTCATTTTCTTCTTTAAAAATAGAGCATGTGACATAAAGCAATCTTCCTTTAGGAGCTAAAATTTTCCACATTGCATCGATAATTTTCAATTGTTTCTTTTGAAAAGTGTAAATATCGTTTTTCCTTCTAAGATGCTTGATGTCTGGATGCCTCCTAATTACACCTGATGATGAGCATGGTGCATCCAACAGGATTAGATCAAAAAACGTTGAATCCCACCAAGACTGGATGTCAGTGGCATCATCAACTATTAGCTCTGCAGAGTGTCCAAGACGCAATAGATTCTCCTTGATGAGTTCAGCTCTCTCAGGATCTATCTCGATAGCAGTAACTGATGATGTACTGTCAATATTTTCTATTAATTGAGCAGTTTTTCCTCCTGGAGCTGCACAAGCATCCAGAATTCTTCCAGACTGGTTTTCCAGCAAAAAATCAACTGCGAGTTGAGCCGCTCCATCTTGGATTGAAACATACCCTTCCTCAAAACCAGGTAGAGATTTGACAGAAATTGGGGTTTTTAAACAAATTGCATAATCATTTATATGTGTATTATCAACCACAATTTTAGATTCATTTAAAAGAAACTGTTTATGATATTTTTTTGTTTCAATTTTCTTTTGATTTACCCTGAGCCACATTGGAGCTCTATCGTTATTTTTTTTTAATATTTCTTTCCAATTTAATGGCCAATCTTGCTTTAATTTTTCAATCATCCAATTTGGATGATTGAAAATTATTTCTTCACTTATTTTTTCTATTTCACGATCAGATCTCAAATAAGTACGCAATATGCCGTTTATTAGAGATGAAAAATGTCCTTTATTAAGCTTTCTGGATGCTTCAACCGTTTGAGAAACTACAGCATGATCTGGAATTCTGGTTTTATCAATTTGAAATATTGCAGATTGAAGTAAATTTTCAATAATCTTATCTTTTTTCTTTAATGGCTTTGATAGCAATTGATCAATCTTTGCCTTCAACTCCCAATAAAATCTGAGAGTCCCATAACATATATTCATGAATAATGGTTTTTCATTATCATCAATTTCTTTATATGCATGCTCGATTGCTCTGTCTAAGGAATATTTCCCATGAATGACTTGATTAAGAACCATTGAGGACTGAACGCGAACAATTACACCTTTATCATTGATCACAATAATTAGCTCAGTAATTCTTTATTATTCATATCTACTTGTGCGGCAAATTCACCTGCAGTTATTCTTCTCTTCCCAGGTCGTTGTAACTCAAGCATGACTAGTGAACCGCTTCCACATCCTATTTCTATGCCATTTTTATCAGATGATATCACTTTGCCAGGAAGGCTATCCGTGTCTTTTGGTATAGCATGCCAACACTTAATAGCCTCATTTTTATACATAAAATATGAGCCTGGATTTGAATTGAAGGCCCTAATTTCTCTTGCAAGTGTGTCAGAAGACTTCGACCAATCTAGCTTAGCATCTTTTTTATCTATCTTACCTGAATATGATGCTTTGCTATTAATTTGAGATTCAGCTTTGAGATCTTGTTTCAGAATTGATTTAAAATCATTTCTTATCGCCTTAGCACCGAGATTTCCAAGCATTTTCATTAGAACATCACCACTTTCAGTCTGTGTTAATTTCATTTTATGCTGAGAATATATTGGCCCACAGTCCAAACCTTTTGTCATTTTCATGAGCGTGATGCCAGTTTCTTTGTCACCATTCATTATTGTCGCCTGAATAGGTGATGCGCCTCTCCAGGACGGTAACAGTGATGCATGAATATTAATACACCCCAACCTAGGAATAGCCAGAAGCTCTTCTGAAAAAATCATTCCATAAGCTGCAACTACAATTATTTCGATATCCAGTTGATTTAAGTATTCTAAATATTCAGATTCATTTATCGAAACTGGCTGACTAATTGGNATCTGAANTTTTTCNGCTGCTATTTTTACTGGGCTTTTCTTNATTTTTTTNCCTCTNCCAGCTCTTCGATCAGGTTGAGTAATNACTAAGGAGGGATTAANNCCTATTTCTNTCAGGGCCATCAATGAAGGAACTGAAAACTCTGGCGTCCCTGCAAAAATTATATTAGCCATTGTGAGAAAAAATNTTTATTTTTGATTCTGTTTTGTGTGTTTATGAAATTACTTAGTCTTTTTCTAGTTTTCGTATTAATTTTCTTACCTTTTGTTTCTTAGCTTCTGATAAATAGTCGATAAATAATTTACCATTTAGATGATCTATTTCATGTTGAACACATATTGCAAGCAATCCGCTCATCTCGGTTTCTTTAGATGCGCCATCACGATCAAGATACTTCACGATTATATTTTTCGCTCTTTGCACATCATCCTGAAAACCTGGAACAGAAAGACATCCTTCATTAGATTCAACTATGCCATCTGTACTTAATATCACTGGATTTATAAGCACATGCGGTTCATCCTTATCAATAGAAACATCGGTTACCAATAGACGTTTATGAAAATCAACTTGCGTGCCAGCTAATCCTATTCCTTTAGCGTCGTACATGGTTTCAAACATGTCATCAATTTTTGTTTGCAATTTCTCATCGAGATTATCAATAGGTTTGGCTCTTATTCTAAGCTTTGGGTCAGGAAATTGCAGAATATTAAGTATTGTCATTGCATCACACTCTAAAATCTATCATTTAATTATATATATTTACCATTTAGCTTAACAGTGAGAACAATTATTTACATTCAAAAAAAAATATCATACATTCGTTGACGACAAAGACAGTTTGATTCATGCTCCATTCTTAAGACAATTGATAGTTGAATAATTTTATAAGATCACAATATTTATTCGAAAGAACAGATTAATATAAAGGGCAAAAATGAGAGAAAATGTTCTTGATGTACTTATGTATCTATTTGAGACCTATATTGAAACTCAAGATGAAACTGAAATTGATCATGAAGATCTTAGGGTGGATCTGACTGAAGCGGGCTTTAACAGCAATGAAATTGAAAAAGCTTTCGATTGGCTTGAAAAACTAAATCATTCAAATTCGATTACTGATGATCTTTTTGATGTCTCCTCTAACAGAGTCTACAGTAAGATTGAAATGAATCGCCTCAGCTCAAGTTGTCGCGGTTTCATTGAGTATCTTGAGCAAATAAATATATTATCCTTTTGTCAAAGAGAGCTCTTAATTGACAGATTGCTCGCTTTGAATACAAGTGATATCGATATTGATCAAATCAAGTGGATTGTGCTTATGATTCTATTCAGTCAGCCTAATCAAGAAAAAGCATACTCAAGAATGGAAGATTTAATTTTTGAGACAAATGAGAGTGTTCTGCATTAAATTCAAGAAAACAGAGTAAAAATGAATAATCTAGTTATTGTCGAATCACCAGCAAAAGCAAGAACCATCTCCAAATATCTTGGGAATGAATTTATTGTGAAATCAAGTGTTGGGCATATAAGAGACCTACCCAAAGGGAAAAAAAGAAAAACTCAAAAAAGAACGTCAATTCCAAATGATTTATCGGAAGAAGAAAAAATTAAACTCAAAGCTCATAATGATAGACGGAGATTAATAAGAAGGATGGGCGTGGATCCCGATAACGAATGGAAAGTTGAATATGAGATTATTCCTGAAAAAGAAAAAGTTATAAAAGAGCTAAAAAAAGCTGCCAAGAATGTTGATCACATATTTCTAGCGACTGATTTAGACAGAGAAGGAGAGGCCATTGCATGGCACCTCAAAGAGGCGCTTGGATCAGAAAAATATAAATACTCAAGAGTACGATTTAATCAGATTACTAAAAACTCAATTCTTGAATCTTTTGCTGATCCTAAAGAAATAGATACAAATTTAGTTGAAGCACAACAAGCAAGAAGATTTCTTGATCGAGTTGTTGGATTTGAGCTCTCTCCTCTTCTCTGGAAGAAAATAGCGAGGGGGTTATCAGCTGGCAGAGTTCAATCTGTCGCATTAAGACTTCTAGACGAAAGAGAAAGATTGATTCAAGAATTTATTCCAAAAGAATATTGGGAAATCTCAATGAATCTCCTTAATAGTAAGGATGAAAAAATTAATTTCTCACTCTCTAGAAAGAAATCTGAACCTTTATTAACAGCTGAAGANGCAAAACAAATCGAACAATTAATACAAGCATCGAAATTATCCATTACCGAGATTGTAAAGACCCCTACCAGGGTAAAACCAAAAGCCCCTTTCATTACCTCTACATTNCAACAAGCAGCTTCGACTAAATTAAGCTTCAATGTAAAAAGAACCATGCGTGTCGCACAAAAACTCTATGANGCTGGACATATAACCTATATGAGAACTGATGCTCCAAGCTTAAGCAAAGAATCTATTGATGATGCGAGGAATTATATAAATTCATCTATTGGAGAAGATTATTTATATGAAACACCAAGAATCTACTCAGGTACAGAAAATGCACAAGAAGCACATGAGGCGATAAGGCCAACCAGTGCTTCCATAACAGCAAAAGACTTGGATAAGGCCACAGAGGAAGAAGTTCGATTATATGAATTGATATGGCAACAATATATTGCTTGTCAGATGAAAGATGCAGAATATCTTTCTACTACAGCTAAAATTATACTNGACCAGTATACATTNACTGCGAAGGGAAGAGAGGTNGTCTTTGATGGATANACAAAAATATCTAATCCTTCTAATAAGAATCAAGACGATGGTATTTTGCCCCCACTTTCAGAAAATGAAAAATTGTCATTAGAGAGTGTAAACAAAGANAAGAAATTTACGAAGCCTCCAGCAAGATTCTCAGAAGCTGCTTTAGTAAGAGAACTTGAAAAGAAAGGAATCGGAAGGCCTTCTACATACGCACAAATAATATCTACCATACAAGATAGGGGTTATGTAGAAATTCAAAANAGAAGNTTTTTTGTCAAAAAAATTGGTCACATTGTTATNGATAGGTTAATAAAAAGTTTCGATGACATTATGAATTATGATTTCACTGCTAAATTTGAAGATAATCTTGATAAAGTCGCAAATGGTGAGCTTGACTGGAAGAACGTGCTGGATAATTTTTATAATGCCTTTCAGAAAGATTTAATCTCAGCTTCTGATGAGAATAATGGCATGAAGCCAAATAAAGCTATTCAGACAAATATCTCCTGCCCAGATTGCAAGCAGCATAATATGGTAATCAGAAACTCTTCAAATGGTGTNTTCCTNGGTTGCACAGGTTATAACAATCCCGGTGAAGATAAGTGTAAAAAAACATTAAATTTGATCTCCGGTGATGAAGCAATTAGTGTCGATGATAATGATGAAGCTCAGAATTTACTGATCAAAAAAAGGTGCGATATTTGCAATACAAGTATGGATAACTTTCTTATAGATGAAAATAGAAAGCTTCATGTTTGTGGTAAAAATCCAGATTGTGACGGCTATAAAATTGAAGAAGGTACTTTTAAAATTAGAGGGTATGATGGNCCNNTTATNCANTGCCATAAATGCNCATCTGAAATGCAGCTCAAAACTGGNCGGTTTGGAAAGTATTTTAACTGTCAAAATGAAGAATGTGCTACAACACGTCAACTTCAAAGAAATGGGGAACCTAAACCTCTAAGCATGGAACCAATTAGTATGCCTAATCTTCTTTGTGAAAAATGTGAGGATCATTTCCTTTTAAGAGATAGCATGAAGGGCTTATTTCTTGCTGCGAGTAAATTCCCAAAAAATAGAGAAACAAGAGCACCNAAAGTATTTGAAATAAATCACCTGCAAGATCAATTTACTGAGGCATGCAAATTCCTTCCTAACAAAAATAAGCATGCTTATCTCATAAATGCCCCAGAATATGATAAGGACGGAAACCCCTACGTCGTAAGATATAATAAAAGTGATGACATACATTACCTAGCCTCAGAAAAGGATGGCAAAAAAACGAAATGGACAGCAACATATAAAGAGGGTTCTTGGCAAGAAGCACTAAAAGACTAAAAGCGACATTTCATAGCAATCTGCATTAATAAAATTGAACTCTCAAGAAAATACACACATAAAAAAAGCGAGTGACATTATGCTTAATGGAGGAGTGATTGCTTATCCGACAGAGGGAGTTTTTGGGCTCGGATGTATCCCATTAAATTCTAAAGCGGTTCATCGAATCCTCAAAATAAAAAAAAGAGATGTTTCAGCTGGGCTTATTGTAATTGCTTCAGATTATGATCAAATTTCAGATTGGGTAGAAATAAGTAAAGAAGGAACCGAGAGAATATTAAATGAACCGGGTATTGTAACTTGGATTGTTAACAAAACCGATAAGGTCCCAACTTGGGTAAGCGGAAATCATAACTCCATTGCTATCAGAATAACCAAGCATCCAATCGCATCCGCGCTATGTGAAGCATCCAATTCTCCCTTGATATCAACCAGTGCAAATATATCAGGAGAAGAGCCGNCAGTTGATGAAACAGAGCTTCGNGATAATTTCGGTAACATAGTAGACTATATTGTTCCTGGNAAATGTAATTTAAAAAAAGGNTCTTCAATGATTAAGATTCTAGAAAATGATGAAATAATCCGTCCTNAATAATGTTAAAAGAAAATTACGAAATAAAAAGTGTCATTGAATATCTTCTCAATTTACAAACAAAAATAACTGAGAATATTGAAAATATTGATGATCAAGCTAAATTTTCAAGTGACAAATGGGAAAGAGATGAAGGTGGGGGTGGTGAAAGCAAAATTCTGAGGAATGGAAAAATATTTGAGCAAGCTGGTGTCAATTTCTCGCATGTTCGTGGNAAAAGCCTTCCGCCATCAGCTATAAAAACGAGACCAGATCTAGTTGANAAAGAATNNGAAGCAACAGGACTATCCTTAGTTATTCACCCNCAAAACCCTTTCGTCCCAACAACCCATGCAAACTTAAGNTTTTTTTCNGCTCAAGACAGAGGCAACGNGCCAGTATGGTGGTTTGGTGGTGGATTTGATCTTACNCCTTATTATCCATTTCATGANGATGTGGTCTTCTGGCATAAGAATGCTTATGANGCATGTAAGGGTTTTGGCGATTCATACTATCCNAAATTTAAANCATGGTGTGATGAATATTTTTTTCTTAAGCACAGAAATGAAACAAGGGGGATTGGGGGCCTATTTTTTGATGATTTTAATGAGCTTGGTTTTGAAAGATCGCTTCAATTTGTTCAGTCAGTTGGTGATCAATTTCTAAAAGCTTACATCCCAATTGTAAAAAAAAGAATGAATCATCCTTTCAGTCAAGAACAGAGAGAATTTCAGTTGTANAGAAGAGGAAGATATGTCGAATTTAATCTGCTATTCGACAGAGGCACTCTTTTTGGCTTGCAATCCGGCGGTAGAACAGAATCAATTTTAATGTCATTACCGCCACAAGTTAGATGGGAGTATAATTGGTCACCTGAAGAAAATTCATTGGAAAAGGATCTATACGATAATTATCTGAAACCTCGCGATTGGCTCGGATAAATTAAAGATAAAAATATGAAAAAAGAAAATTTACAAGGTGTTTTTAGTCCAGTAATAACTCCTTTTAATAGAGATTTTACTGTTGATCATGAGAAATTAGCCAATCAATGTGAATGGCTAATATCGCAAGAAGTTGGCCTNGCCATTTTTGGTACGAATAGTGAAGCAAATTCNTTATCNGTTGATGAAAAGATATTCTTACTAGATAAAGTTATTGATTATGGAATAGATCCTGGAAAACTCATGCCAGGAACAGGTTGCTGTTCCATGACAGACACAATTAATCTCACTAAACATGCAGTTAAGGTGGGTTGCGCGGGCGTCCTGATGCTTCCACCATTCTATTATAAAGCAGTGGATGATGACGGATTATTCAAATATTTTTCAAATATTATCGAATCTGTNAATGATGAGAGACTCCGTATATATCTATACCATATTCCTCCCATTGCGATGGTCGGGATCAGCTTAAAATTAATAGANGCACTACTGAAAAAGTTCCCAAACACCATAGCTGGAATCAAAGACAGTTCTGGTGATTGGAATAATACCCAACAAATGCTCNATGANAAATGGGATGNTTTTNGTATTTTTGCTGGTAGTGAATCATTTCTTCTAAAGACTATGCAACAAGGTGGAGCTGGATGNATTTCAGCAACAGCNAATNTCAATCCNAGGAATATATATAATGTATATAAAAATTGGCAGAAATCCAATGCGTCTTATATGCAAGAGGAAATTGATAGGGTCAGATCTATCGTGCAAAAATACCCGCTGATACCTGCTTTAAAATCTATTGTCAGTCATTTCCATGAAGACAGCGGATGGAATATTCTTCGCCCTCCACTCAAAGAGCTTCATCCAAATGAATCAAAAAAACTAATTGCCGAGCTTGAGGCTATTAATTTCAAAATAGATCACTCTTCATTAGATATATCACTATAGATTTAAATTTATTGTAATATTACGTTTATTTGATCGAAATTAGACTGATAAGCAATTAAAAAGACATGAAAGAAAATTTTAGTCATTACCCAAATACTAGAATGCGAAGATTACGCAGAAAAAGTGCTATCCGTAATTTAGTNAGTGAAACTTCNCTGAGCTCNCATGATTTAATTTATCCTGCATTCATAACTGAAAGNGAAGAAAGNGAAGATATTGGATCAATGCCAGGTACNNAAAGATTGTGTTTGAATGATTTNCTGCAGTTNGCTGAAAAATTAGTGTCATTAAACATACCGGCAATTGCNNTATTTCCAGTCATTCANAATGAAAAAAAGACAGTTGATGGAAAAGANGCATTTAACTCCAATGGTCTTATTCAAAAGGCCATTTCAANNCTNAAATCTCAATTTCCTGAGCTGATTGTAATTTCAGATGTAGCNCTTGATCCATACACCACACANGGTCAGGATGGAATTATCGATGAAAACAGTTATGTGTTAAATGACCTCACCAATGAAACACTCAAAAAACAAGCATTATCTCATGCTGAAGCTGGTGCAGACATAGTCGCACCCTCAGACATGATGGACGGGAGAATTGGTTTAATTAGAGAAGAATTTGAAAAGAATCAATTCCATAATACGATGATTTTATCCTACGCTGCTAAATATGCTTCATGTTTCTATAATCCATTTCGTGATGCAGTAAATTCAAAAGNCAATCTGGCTTCCGGTGATAAACGAACTTATCAAATGGATCCAAGCAATTCAGATGAAAGTTATAGAGAAGTANCGATGGATATCAATGAGGGTGCAGATATCGTTATGATCAAGCCAGCGATGATGTATCAAGATATTATTTCCAATATAAAATCCAACTTTTCTATACCCGTTTTTGCTTATCAAGTGAGCGGTGAATACGCGATGATACGAGCAGCTGCTGANGCAGGTTATTTGAACCATAAAGATGCTGTTATGGAATCAGTATTATCAATCAAAAGATCTGGTGCATCAGGAATTTTGACATACAGCGCTATAGATATCGCTCAATGGCTCAGTGAGTAANCATAAATCAAACAAGTATGGGGTGATTGGAGATCCCATAAGTCATAGTCGCTCACCTGAAATCCATAAGCTTTTCTCAATGCAAAGCAATGAAAAGATAGAATATGAAAAGTATCATGTAAAAACAGAAAATCTTGAACGCTTTATTACAGAGTTTCATAGAAATGATGGNAAAGGTCTCAATATTACTTTGCCTCACAAGGTCACAGTGATGAGCTTTGTTGACGAAGTGAGTAAAAATGCGCTTAATGCAAATGCAATAAATACCATTATCTTCAAGGATGGTAAATTGATTGGTGACAATACGGATGGCATTGGCTTAGTTAATGATCTGGAAAAGAATTTCAATATTGACATTGAAAGTCAGAAGATTCTCATACTGGGTGCTGGTGGAGCTGTCCGAGGAATATTAGGTCCTCTAAATAAAAAAAATCCATCTCATATTGAAGTATCAAACAGAACTCTCGAGAATGCCAAAAATTTAGCCAGCGATTTTTCTTCCTATATGCCTATCAATGTATGCGAATTAGATGATCTAAAAAAGAAAGGTAGCTATGATCTAATAATAAACGCAATCTCTTTTGATATGAATCACAGTGAAATAAAGTTACCAAAAAATGTAATATCAGATTCAACCATTTGTTATGACCTTTCATATGACTCATTACCGACAAAATTCATGGAATGGAGCATGGAATGCGGTGCAGAAAAAGCGATCCAAGGCTGGGGCATGTTAGTGGAACAAGCTGCAGAGTCATACTATCTATGGAAAAAAATAAGACCTGATACCTCCTCCATACTAGAACAACTTGAAATTACCTCATCGTCACAAGTTCTTCAGCGCTAGTTGGATGAATAGCAACGGTGTTATCAAAATCTTTTTTCGTTGCGCCATTTTTTATGGCAACTGCAAAACCCTGTAACATCTCATCGGCACCCTCACCAATGATGTGACATCCAATAATGCGCTCGTCATCTCCTTGTGTTATCAGTTTCATTGATGTTTTGATTTTTTTTTCATCCTGACTCAACGCGTAAAACATTGGATTAAAAACTGAAGTGTATATTTTAATTTCATTATTGTATTTTTCTCTGGCCTCTTTTTCTGTCATGCCGATAGTTCCGATCGTAGGATGGCTAAAAACAACAGTGGGAATCATTTCATAATCCAAATATCTTTCTTTCATTCCACCATACAAACGGTCAGACAATCTGCGGCCTGCCGCTATTGCAACTGGAGTCAATTGCTCTTTTCCTATCACATCCCCTATTGCGAAAATATTTTCAATGTTGGTTTTTTGAAATTTATCTACTGGAATATACCCGTATTTGTCAGTCTGAACAGATGCGGAAGATAAATTCAAATTTTCTGTGCAAGGAGATCTGCCAATTGCCCAAATTATCTTATCGTATAACTCGGATTCCTCGCCATCAGTTGTTTTTAGGATAAATTTATTTCCGTCACTCTCAATGGATTCTGGGGTTTTGCCAGTCTGAATCTTGATATCATGATGCGTCATAATCTCTTTTAAATTCTCACTTAACATGGAATCAAATGAACGAAGTATTGATTCAGTCCTTATATTCATTGTGACATTTGTATCGAGGGCTGAGAGCATTCCTGCAAACTCAACTGCAATGTATCCACTNCCTACTATGCATACATTTTTTGGTTTTTCCTCAAGCTCAAAAAACCCATCAGATGTAATACCATAACTTGCTCCTGCTATGTCAGGAATTGTAGGTTGTCCACCAGTGGCAATAATAATATGCTCGGTTTTAAATGAGTCATCAGACACGCACACCGTATGTTTGTCTTCTAAACGAGCTTCTCCCCTTATTAAGGTTATTTCACGTTTATTTAGATTGTTTTCATAGATAAGATTCAGTCTTTTGATATATTCGTCTCTTCTCTTTTTTAAAGGTTCCCACTCATGAGTTATTGAAGAGAAATTAAAACCATAATCCTCAGCGATTTTCATTTGATGGGCCAAATGAGATGCATACCACATTATTTTTTTTGGTACACATCCAACGTTGACACAGGTTCCTCCAAGAGGAGCTTTTTCAATTAGAGCAACATTTTTGCCNTATTCTGCTGCTCTCTGTGCTGAAGCAAGACCACCGCTCCCACCNCCGATAACAATTAGATCAAATTCATTTTTCAAATACAGCTCCTTCCTAAATTACTAGTGTTTGATAACTTAGTCTTTGTTAAAATTATGTTTAAATTAATACATCCAAATATATATATATTCTGAAATTATGAAATACCAAACAACATTACCGGATTTTTCAGATCTTTGTGCTAGAGACATTTCATCAAATGTTTCATCTCTAATAAAAGCACAGAGAGAAAAAATTAAAAACTTATTAAATGATGATACAAAACCAAACTTCTCATTGGTATCTGAAATTGAAGAAATGCATCATAAACTTAGCATGNTATTTTCGCCAATCAGTCATTTACAAAATGTAATGGATGATCCAGATTGGCGTGAAGCCTACAATTCATGTATTCCACTCTTAACTGAGTATGGAACTGAGCTATCTCAGGATCCTGATCTTGAAAAAGCTTATCGCAAAATAATAAAAAAATTGAAAGATAAATCCAGTCCAGAATTCAGCCTTCTTGAAAAAGAGCTGAGAAGCTTCACTCTCAACGGAGTCAATTTGGATCAAAATAAAAAAACTAAATTTAAAGATTTAAAAAAACAACTTAGNATTAAACAAGCAAAGTTTGGGCAGAATGTTCAGGATTCAACCGATTCATGGTTATATTTTACAGCAGAAGAATCTGAGACCATCGGAATCACAAGTGAAATATTACAGCAAGCAAAAGAACGTGCGGATAAAGAAAATAAATCTGGCTGGCAATTCTCATTAGATTATCCAACCTATCATGCAGTAATGACGCATGCTGAAAACAGCAACTTAAGAGAGAAATTTTATAAGGCTTGGTCCACAAGAGCGTCGGATCAAGCAGATCAAAAAAAATGGGATAATTCAGACAATATAAAAGAAATTTTAGCTATAAGAAAAGAGATATCTGAACTGGTTGGCTTTNATAACTATGCGGAATATTCTCTGGCAACAAAGATGGCCGAGACAACNGNAGATGTTTTTGAATTTCTTTATGATTTGGCAAATAAAACAAAATCTACAGCATTAAATGAAATCGAAATGATTGAGCAGTTTGCAGGTCAGAAGCTGCAACCATGGGATGTTTCATACTATCTTGAGAAATACAAACAAGAAAATTTCTCCGTATCAGACGATGAATTAAAACAATATTTTCAAAAGTCTNCTGTACAAAATGGAATGTTTGATGTTGCTAAATCATTATTTGATATTACTTTGGAAATTAATCCCGATATCCCGGTGTGGCATGAAAGTGTTGAGTTTGTTGAAGTCAAAAACCTTAATGGAGAAATTATTGGTGGATTTTACATAGATNTATTTGCTAGAAATGGAAAAAGAAGTGGTGCTTGGATGGATGAATGCGTTATCAGAAAGAATATAAACGATAACAAAATGCTTCCAATAGGATATCTTGTTTGCAACTTTACTCCACCTAACGAAAAAGGAATATCTCTTTTAACACACAANGATGTAATTACCTGGTTTCATGAGTTTGGACACATGCTGCATCATCTCCTCACGAAAGTTGATCTTCCCAGTATATCTGGAATAAATGGTGTNCCTTGGGATGGGGTTGAACTTCCAAGTCAGTTTATGGAAAATTTTGCATGGAACTATCAGGTATTAAAAGATTGTTCTAAACATCATATAACAGGTCAATATTTTCCGAAAAGCATCTTTCGCAAATTACAGAAAGCCAGGAATTTTGGGTCAGGACTTGCTATGTTAAGACAGCTTGAGTTTGCTCTGTATGATCTGAGTATCCATACAAATTACGAAGCCGATAANGATGGAGATACTCTTAATATACTGGCCTCAATTAAGTCACAGATTTCTCTTNTAGAGTCGCCTGATTACAATCGCTTTCCNATGAGTTTTTCTCATATTTTTGCAGGTGGTTACGCTGCTGGCTATTACAGTTATAAATGGGCNGAAGTTCTNGCTGCCGATGCATTTTCTGCTTTTGAAGAAGGTGATATATTTGATAAAAAATTGGCCTCAAAATTCAGAAAAGAAATCCTTGAAATAGGAGGCAGTAGAGATTTCATGCAGGGATTCAAAAACTTCAGAGGTCGTGCTCCATCATTAGACCCGCTATTNATACAAAATGGNATAACNGTNTAAGAATCATGAAGATTGCAACATGGAATGTGAACTCGTTGACTGTCCGATTGGAGCATGTTCTNGAATGGATGGAATCTNCTGANCCAGATATCCTAGCGCTTCAAGAAATTAAACAAACCAATGATATGTTCCCTGCAGATGCCTTCAAAGAAATAGGCTACCATGCGATCAGTAATGGCCAAAAAACATACAATGGTGTGGCGTTAATATCAAAACAAAAGCCAAAAAATACTCTGACTGATTTCTCCAATTTTGATGACTCTCAAAGACGAATATTAATCAGTGATATTGGGAATGTGAGAATAATGAATCTGTATATACCCAATGGTCAAAGTGTTGAGTCTGACAAATACATTTATAAACTGAGTTGGCTGAAAGCGCTGATTAAACACATTAAGAGTGAGCAAGAAAAATATAAAGACATAATCATTCTTGGTGACTTCAATATCGCACCTGAAGACAGAGATGTTTATGATCCCGAGAAATGGGGAGAGGAAGTTTTGTGCTCTCCCAAAGAAAGGCAAGCATTATCGAAAATGACAGATTTAGGTTTTGTTGACGTATTCCGTCTATTTGATCAAGATGAAAAATCCTTTAGTTGGTGGGACTATAGAGCAGCAAGTTTTAGAAGAAATGCTGGTGTTAGGATAGATTTAATTCTTGCGAACGAATCCCTAAGCAAGAAATGCGTAAAAAGTGTTATTGATCGTGAGCCAAGAGCTTGGGAAAGGCCATCCGATCATACGCCTGTGATTGCTCAATTTGATATTTGAATAATTTTTATCGTCTATCCTCTTTAATATTAATAGTTTTCTTGAATTTCCGATATGCAATGGCTTCGTCTCTGTTCAATTCTCTTAAAGAATAAAAAGCTGCCAGCACACCAGAAAATGTTCCATAAATACAGCCAACTATTCCGTATTCATTGAGCATGAATGTAGAAACCGTATGCCATGATATTTCGTTTATAAGCACTAAGCCACTCGTGTTAAATTCCCTTCCAGTTAAGAACAAAGCACTAATAAAACTTCCAGATATAGATGCAAATAGTGCCAGAAAAAAAGACATTAAAGGCAAGCGCCAATCGATTCCATAGCCATATTTCCTTACAGATTTTCCTAAAATAATTCCTTGTATAATTGAAATCCAAGGGAAGAAGCGATCAAAAAACATTGAGGTTGCTACCCATGTGAGATTGACGAGGAATAAAACGACAAGAGCTGCGAATAATCCTGCCTTAATAGATTGCTCATTATGCAAAGCTCTTCCTGCTTCAATGGATGTAGGTTTCATATTGCTATTGATTCTAGGATAGACTAAATCAAAAACCCATCACGCTTTCAGGAATGATTACGCCATTTTCTTTTTGATATTG